>NZ_PTJS01000001.1:3600000-3972486 GCF_002941025.1 Streptomyces sp. QL37
CGCCCTTGCCGTCGCCCTGGTCGACGCCGGTCGATCCGGTCGGGTCCGGGGCGCCGCTGCTGGACTTGGCCACGGGCTTCTTCGGGTCGTCGCCACCGCTCGTGGCGAAGAAGATGCCGCCGCCGACGACGAGGAGCACGGCGAGCGCCGCACCGATGATGACGGCGGGCTTGCCCTTGAAGGGACTGCCGCCGGAGCCGCCGGGCGCGGGCGCGGGAGCGCCGGGGTACTGCTGCTGCGGGTAGCCGTAACCGGGCTGCTGACCATAGGGACCGGGCTGCTGACCGTAGGGGCCGGGCTGCTGGGCGTACGGGCCGGACGGGGCGCCGTAGGGGCCGGGCTGCTGGGCGTACGGGCCGGGGGCTGCCTGGCCGGGCGCTTGTCCGGGGGCCTGGCCGGGTGCCTGGGGGTAGCCGTAGCCGGGCTGCGCCCCGGGGGGCTGCGGGTAGCCGTAGCCCGGCTGCGCGGGCGGAGGCGTCTGCGGTGCCCCCGGCGGCGGAGTCTGCGGTGGTGCGGGCGGCATCTGCGGAGGAGCCGCCGGTGGCGGCGGCTGAGGAGTGCCCTGCGGATCCTGCGGAGCCCCGAAGCCCCCCTGCGGCGGTTGCTGGCTGGGCGGCTGGGTCATCAGCACGTCCCCCTTCGTGCGGTCCGGTGCCCGGTCCGGTCTCCCCCGCGATTCCGCTGGGCTCAGAGGATCAGGTGCAAGAAATCTCTGAATTCCCCCCGGAAAGGAGCGAATCGGGCATGGCTTCCGCGGCGTTACGACAGTCGAGCGGGGCTTCTTTGTACCACCCGCACCACACCGGGCACCGGACGGTCCACCCCCTGTTCCCAAGGGAGAACCGGGCCGTGATGCCGCCGTTACGCGCCCATGGGGGCCGCCGGAGCGCGAATTCCCCGACGCCCCGTCAACTGTGCCCAGGAAGGGTCGCTTTCACGCGATTCGGCCCGCCCGCCCGCGACCACCGGGCCGGGCGGGCCCCCTCAGCCGCTCCCTCAGGCGTCCTCGGCCAGTTCGAGCCAGCGCATCTCCAGCACGTCCCGCTCCGCGACCAGTTCACGCAGCTCGGCGTCGAGCGCGGCGACCTTCTCGAAGTCGGTGGCGTTGTCGGCGATCTGCGCGTGCAGGGAGGTCTCCCTGGTCGACATCTTGTCGAGCTGCCGCTCCACCTTCTGGAGCTCCTTCTTCGCGGCACGCGCCGCCTGCGGCGAGACGGCCTCGGCCGGCGCCGCCTTGGGCGCGGAGGCCCCGGCGGCGGACGCGGGTGTCGCCGTCTCCTCCATGCGCTGCCTGCGCTCGATGTACTCGTCGATGCCGCGCGGCAGCATCCGCAGCGCGCGGTCGCCGAGGAGCGCCATCACCTTGTCCGTGGTGCGCTCGATGAAGAACCGGTCGTGGGAGATCACGATCATCGACCCGGGCCAGCCGTCGAGGAGGTCCTCCAGCTGGGTCAGCGTCTCGATGTCCAGGTCGTTGGTGGGCTCGTCGAGGAAGAGGACGTTGGGCTCGTCCATCAGCAGCCGCAGGATCTGCAGCCGCCGCCGCTCACCACCGGAGAGGTCGCCGACGGGCGTCCACTGCTTCTCCTTGGCGAAGCCGAACTGCTCGCAGAGCTGGCCGGCCGTCATCTCGCGGCCCTTGCCGAGGTCGACCCGGTCGCGCACCTGCTGGACGGCTTCGAGCACCCGCAGGTTCGGGTTGAGCTCCGCGACCTCCTGGGAGAGGTAGGCGAGCTTCACGGTCTTGCCGACGACGACCTTCCCGTCCGCGGGCTGTACGTCGCCCTGGCTGCGGGCTGCCTCGGCGAGCGCCCGCAGCAGCGAGGTCTTGCCCGCGCCGTTCACACCGACCAGGCCGATGCGGTCGCCGGGGCCGAGCTGCCAGGTGAGGTGGGTGAGGAGCGTCTTGGGTCCGGCCTGGACGGTCACGTCCTCCAGGTCGAAGACGGTCTTGCCGAGCCGGGCGTTGGCGAACTTCATCAGCTCGCTGGTGTCGCGCGGCGGCGGCACATCGGCGATCAGCTCGTTGGCGGCCTCGATGCGGTAGCGCGGCTTGGACGTACGGGCGGGGGCGCCCCGTCGCAGCCAGGCCAGCTCCTTGCGCATCAGGTTCTGCCGCTTGGACTCCTCGGTCGCGGCGATCCGCTCCCGCTCGGCCCGCGCGAACACGTAGTCGCTGTAGCCGCCCTCGTACTCGTGGACCGCTCCCCGCTGTACGTCCCACATGCGGGTGCAGACCTGGTCCAGGAACCACCGGTCGTGGGTGACGCAGACGAGCGCGGAGCGCCGGGTCCGCAGGTGGCCGGCGAGCCAGGAGATGCCCTCGACGTCGAGGTGGTTGGTGGGCTCGTCGAGGACGACCAGGTCCTGTTCGGCGATGAGCAGCTTGGCCAGCGCGATCCGCCGCCGCTCGCCGCCGGAGAGCGGGGCGATGACGGTGTCCAGGCCGTGTTCGAAGCCGGGGAGGGCGAGGCCGCCGAAGAGCCCGGTCAGCACGTCGCGGATCTTGGCGCTGCCGGCCCACTCGTGGTCCTCGAGATCGCCGATCACCTCGTGCCGGATGGTGGCCCCGGGGTCCAGCGAGTCGTGCTGGGTGAGGACACCGAGGCGCAGCCCGCCGTTGTGGGTGACCCGGCCGGTGTCCGCCTCCTCCAGCTTGGCGAGCATCCGGATGAGCGTCGTCTTGCCGTCGCCGTTGCGGCCGACGACGCCGATCCGGTCGCCCTCGGACACCCCGAGGGATACACCGTCGAGCAGGGCACGGGTGCCGTACACCTTGCTGACCTGCTCGACATTGACCAGATTGACGGCCATTTCACTCCTGCCTCGGGGGTCCTTGCGTCGGGGACCGCTCGATGTCCCAGAGTAGTCGCCACGCGGGGTGCGGTAGCGTGCGGCGATCGATCATGGGGAGTAACCCCAGGTCGGAGCGGTTCGGAACATCTCTGGGGTGGGGACTTCATGATGCGTTACGCGATACGGGCGCTGCTTCCGGCGGCCCTGGCGACGGCGGTGCTGGCCGGCTGTTCGCCGTCCTCCGGCGGCGGGACGAGCGCGGACACGGGCAAGAACGGGGACAGTGCCCCCTCGAAGGCCGCGGGGAGCGCCGCCGCGGAGAAGGGCGTCACGCTCGGCGCCCCCGGATCGGCCTGCGAGCTGCCGGTGACCTTCGGCCTGGCGGCGGACTGGAAGCCGGAGGCCGTCGAGGTCGAGCCCGGCTCCGACCTGGCCGCGCTGGGCGAGCAGGGCCCGGTCACGATGGTCTGCGAGGTGGACGCGAAGCCGGCGGGGAACATCGGCTACCTCCGGGTGTGGCAGGGCGAGCCGTCCGACGACACCCCCCGCGCCGTGCTGGAGGCCTTCGTGACGGCCGACCCGAACGCGGGCGAGGCCACGTACACCGATTTCCGCGCGGGCTCCCTGGCCGGGACCGAGGTCGGCTACACCGTGGACGGCGAGCTGCTGGACGAGCCCAAGGCCGAGCACGCCTTCGCGGTCAGGACGCCCGACGGCCCTGTCGTGGTGCACCTGGGCGGGCTCGACTCCCAGGAGCACGAGGAGATGCTCCCGGCGTACGAGCTGGCGAGGAAGACCCTGAGGCTGAGCTGATGGAAGGGGCCGGTCACCGCCCGGCCCGTTCGACCAGCAGCCAGCCGCCGAGCGCCATGGCGACGGCCGCGGGGGCGCTGACGTGGACGGCGATCAGCAGAGCCGTGTGCCCTTCCAGCAGTCCCGCGTAGCCCACCATGGACAGGCCAAGTACGCCGAGCAGGGCGAGGGTCACACCGATCGCCGAGACGGCTCCCGCGCCGATCACGGCCCGGCCGGGAGCGACGCGCACCGGCCGCTCGAACGTACGGAAGGCCGCGACCAGGGCCGCTGTGACTCCGGCGGCGACCACGATCCGCAGCGGCACCTGCGCCCACCACGCGCCGGTGGCCGGCTCGGGCAGCGGGACGCCGAGGGCGAGCGTCGCCCCGTACACGCCGAGCATCGCGGTGAGGTGCCAGAGGAACGCGCTCATGGCGACGCCGTTGGCGGCCACGACCGCACGCCAGACCCGGGGCCGGGCCACCAGCCGGGCCCCGGGAGCCCGCAGCAGCTCCACCGCGCCGACGAGCCAGAGGCCGTGGCAGAGCAGTGCGAGGGTGGGCGGCGCCATGTTGCTGATCCGCTCGCCGGGCATGCCGACCATGGACAGCGGATACGGGCCGAAGGCCACCAGCGCGGCCGCGGCCGCCAGTCCGCCGCCGGCGAGGAGCGCGGGGCGGCGGATCCGGCCGTCGGCGCGCAGGAAGCCGAGCTGGTGCACGGCGAGCCAGACGAACGCGAAGTTGAGGAATTCGAGGTACGGCACCCCGGCGGCGAACCTCAGCACGTCCACCGCGGCGGCCGCCCCCGCGAGGGCGGCGAACGCGCCCCAGCCGTAGCGGTCGTGCAGCTTCAGCAGCGGCGGGGTGAACGCCACCATCGCCAGGTAGATCCCGATGAACCAGAGCGGCTGGGTCACCAGCCGGAGTGTGACACCCGTCAGCCCGCCGCCCCCGCCGAGCAGTTGGACGAGCAGCGCCGCGGCTCCCCACACCAGGACGAAGACCATGGTGGGCCGCAGCAGTCGCTGGAGCCTGGCCCGCAGGAACGCCGCGTAGACGGAGTGCGTGGAGCCCTCGGGCCGCTTACGGAGCAGCGAACGGTAGGACAGGGCATGGGAGAAGCCGCCGACGAAGAAGAAGACCGGCATGATCTGGAGCACCCAGGTCAGCGGTTGCAGGCCGGGGACGACGGCGAGGAGGTTGCCGACCCCGTCGGTGGTGACGGCGGCCATCAGCCAGTGGCCGAGGACGACCGTCCCCAGCGAGGCGACCCGCAGCAGGTCGATGTAGCGGTCCCGGGTGGCGGGCGTCGCCCCGGCCAGTTCACGAACACTTGATCCCATGGGAGTACGGTCGCGTCGGGCGGTGGGGCCGTGGCAGCGCGACCGTACTCAATTCCCGTCTGAGTACCGGCCGTCAGACGACGGTGGCGCCCGCCGCCGGGGACGCCGCCACACGGGCGTCGCGGCAGGTGCCGGACGCCAGCAGCGTGTCGGCCACCCTCCGCGCCGACTCCTCGTCGGCGGTCAGGAACGCGGTGGTCGGCCCGGACCCCGAGACCAGTGCGGCCAGGGCGCCGGCGGCGGTGCCCGCCGCGAGGGTGTCGGCCAGCGAGGGGCGCAGGGAGAGGGCGGCGGCCTGGAGGTCGTTGCCGAGGGCGCCGGCGAGCGCGGTGGTGTCCCCCTTGCGCAGGGCGGCCAGGAGGGCGGGGGAGGCAGCCGGCTCCGGTACGCCGGTGCCGGCGGTGAGCCGGTCGAACTCGCCGTAGACCGCGGGGGTGGAGAGCCCGCCGTCGGCGACGGCGAAGACCCAGTGGAAGCTTCCGCCGACCTCGACGGGCGTGAGCTGCTCACCGCGTCCGACGCCGAGTGCCGCCCCGCCGATCAGGCTGAACGGCACGTCGCTGCCCAGCTCCGCGCAGATCTCCAGGAGTTCCTCCTGGGTGGCGCCGGTGGCCCAGAGCGCGTCGCAGGCCAGCAGGGCGGCGGCGCCGTCGGCGCTGCCGCCCGCCATGCCTCCGGCGACGGGGATGTCCTTGGCGATGTGGATGTGCACATCGGGGGCGATGCCGTGCCGGGCGCCGAGCGCGGTGGCGGCGCGCGCCGCGAGGTTCGTGGCGTCCAGCGGAACCTGGTGCGCGTCCGGCCCGGAGCAGGTGACGCGCAGGGTGTCGGCGGGGGTGACGGTGACCTCGTCGTACAGGCCGACGGCGAGGAAGACGTTGGCCAGGTCGTGGAAGCCGTCGGGGCGGGGGGCACCCACCGCGAGCTGCGCGTTGACCTTGGCGGGGACGCGGACGGTGACGCTGCGGGTCATGCGGAGGGCTCCGGCTTGTTCTCGGCGATGGCGGCGAACTCCTCGACGGTCAGGGCCTCGCCGCGGGCCTGCGGGGAGATCCCCGCGGCCGTCAGGGCGGCCTCGGCGGCCGGAGCGGAGCCCGCCCAGCCCGCCAGGGCGGCGCGCAGCGTCTTGCGGCGCTGGGCGAAGGCGGCGTCCACGACGGCGAAGACCTCGGTCCTGCTCGCGGTGGTACGGATCGGTTCCGTGCGCCGGACCAGGGACACCAGGCCCGAGTCGACGTTGGGCGCGGGCCAGAACACGGTGCGGCCGATCGACCCTGCGCGCTTGACGTCGGCGTACCAGTTGGCCTTGACCGACGGCACGCCGTAGAC
This sequence comes from Streptomyces sp. QL37, assembly GCF_002941025.1. NCBI lineage: Bacteria > Bacillati > Actinomycetota > Actinomycetes > Kitasatosporales > Streptomycetaceae > Streptomyces > Streptomyces sp. QL37. The sequence continues at coordinate 3,606,266 of NZ_PTJS01000001.1, forward strand.
CTTGTTGCCGGGCCGGGCGGCCAGCCGGTCGGCGACCTCGGCCTGCACCATCACGAGCGTCCGCTCGATGGTGGGGAAGCGCTCCAGCATGGTGAGCAGGACCGGCACGGCGACGTTGTACGGCAGGTTGGCGACGAGCGCGGTCGGCGCGGGGCCGGGCAGCTCCGTGACCAGCATCGCGTCCGAGTGGACCAGGGCGAAGCGGTCGGCGCGCTCCGGCAGCCGTGCGGCGACCGTGGCCGGCAGGGCGCCCGCGAGCACGTCGTCGATCTCCACGGCGACGACCCGGTCGGCCGCCTCCAGCAGGGCGAGGGTCAGAGAGCCCAGGCCGGGCCCGACCTCGACCACCACGTCGTCGGGCCGCACCTCGGCGGTCCGTACGATCCTGCGGACCGTGTTGGCGTCGATGACGAAGTTCTGACCGCGCTGCTTGGTGGGGCGTACGCCCAGCGCTGCGGCCAGCTCGCGGATGTCTGCGGGGCCCAGGAGGGCGTCGGGCTCTGTGGTGCTCACCCGTCAAGCCTAAGGCCGCCGCGGCAGCCAGGAGGCGCCGCCCGGCACCGGGCCGAAGCCGCGTGCCTCCCGGAGGACGACGACCTCGTCGCCGTCGTCCAGGGCCGTGGCGGGGGCGGGGGCGACGGTGTCGCGGGTGCCGACCGAGACGCCCTCGGCCTCCAGGAGCTCCCCGACGTCGTCCGCGAAGGTGTGCAGGGTGCGTGACGTCCCGTCGACGTCGACGCGGACGGCCTTGTCCTGGGCGAGGAACCCTGCGGTGCCGCCCGCCAGGACGGCGACGACCAGAGCGCGCGGGACGATCCTCCGCAGGCCCTCCGGAGCGCCGCGGTGGCGCCGGGCCGCCCGGTGTCCGCCGGTCTCCCTTCGCGGGGCCGGCGGCCGGGGCACCAGCGGGGTGTCGAGGACGGTGGGGTCGTGGACCGGCGGGGGGTCGGGCGGCCGGATCGCGGCGACGATCGTCCGCTCCTCGTGCAGGGAGCGCGGCGGCGCCGGGGGCGGGGAGGGCGCCCGCGCCGGGACCCGCCTCGCGCGCCGGCTGCCGCGCGCCGCGCGGTGACTGCCCTGTGAATGGCCCACGACGCTCCAGACGTTCCGGCCTGCCGTCCCCGTTGCGCGGGCACGATAGCGGACCCCTCGTAACCGCACAAAGTCGTACGATTACCCCATGTGTCGGCCCGGGGTCCCCGGCACCCCTCAGAAGTCGAACGCCCGCGCGGTGTTGTCGTAGACGGCGGCGGCCAGGGTGTCCTCGTCGGTGCCCCTCACCTCGGCCATGGCACGGAGCGTGACCGGAATCAGATAGGGCGCGTTGGGCCGTCCGCGGTACGGGGCGGGGGTGAGGAAGGGGGCGTCCGTCTCGACGAGCACGAGCTCGGCGGGGGCGACGGCCAGGGCGTCGCGCAGCGGCTGCGCGTTCTTGAAGGTGACGTTGCCCGCGAAGGACATGAAGTAGCCGGCCGCCGCGCAGATCCGGGCCATGTCGGCGTCCCCGGAGTAGCAGTGGAAGACGGTCCGCTCCGGCGCGCCTGCCTCGGCGAGGATCCGCAGCACGTCGGCGTGGGCCTCGCGGTCGTGGATGACCAGGGCCTTGCCGTGCCGCTTGGCGATCTCGATGTGGGCGCGGAAGGACTCCTCCTGGGCGGCCATGCCCTCGGGGCCCGTACGGAAGTGGTCGAGGCCGGTCTCGCCGACCGCGCGTACGTGGCCGAGGGCGGCCAGCGCGTCGATCTCGGCGAGCGCCTCGTCAAGGGCAGCCTTCCCGCCGGGCTCCCTGGCCCCCTGCCGCGCAGTGCCCTCCGGGTCCCCGTGCACGATGCGGGGCGCCTCGTTGGGGTGCAGGGCGACGGAGGCGTGCACGGACGGGTGCGCGGCGGCGGTCTCGGCGGCCCAGCGGGAGCCCTTCACGTCGCAGCCGACCTGGACGACGGCGGTCACGTTGACCGCCGCGGCCCGGGCCAGGCCTTCCTCGACGGTTCCGTCCTGCATGTCCAGGTGGGTGTGCGAATCGGCGACCGGAACCCTGAGGGGTTCGGGGAGCGGCGGGGCGTCGGTACGGCTCATGCCACGACTCTACGAGGGCATGAACCCTCTCTCACCGCCGGTGGAAGGGACGGAGCAGATCGGACAGCTGCCAGTGGTGCGATCCGGAGCCGGCCGCCGGGACGGCGGTGGCCACGGACATCTCCTCGCGGCCCTCGTCCCCGCCCGCCATCACGGGACGTGCCATCTCCCGCGGCCTGAGCAGCTGCTGGACGGTGGAGACCCGGCCGGCGCGCATGATCCGCACCACGTGGCCACCGCAGTTCGCGCAGGTCGGGGTGGACAGCGGCGACGGCACGCGCTCCCCGTCCGCCTTGTACACCACGAACGCGTGGCCCGAGCCGTCGACGTGGTGCTCTATCTCGTAGGCCTGTTCCCAGCCGTGCCCGCACCTCATGCACGCGAAGGCGTACGCCTCGTGCACGGTGCTCGCTGCGATCTCACTCATGCCTGCTCCTCTTGTCCGTGGACACGCACTCCGGACAAGCACTCCGGATGGTGCGTTCCACCCTCAAGTGGACGCCTTCGCCGACGGCGATGCACCAGGTCTGCCGAGTGTTGGCACGCTTTTGGCCGATTCGTGGCCGAACGGCCCGGTACGCGGCTCGGGCTTTACATTTCAGGTTAGTCCTTTGCCCTGCTCCTGGCCGGTCCGAGCCGCGTTCTTTGCCGCGACCACCGCATCGAACACCTCGCGCTTGGGCAGCCCCGCCTCGGCGGCGACCGCCGCGATGGCCTCCTTGCGCCGCTCCCCCGCCTCCTCGCGCACCTGCACCCTGCGCACCAGCTCGGCGGCGTCGAGTCCGTCGTCGCCGGAGTCCGTCGCGCCCTCGACCACGACGGTGATCTCGCCGCGCACGCCCTCGGCGGCCCAGACCGCCAGCTCGCCCAGCGGGCCGCGCTTCACTTCCTCGTACGTCTTCGTCAGCTCGCGGCAGACCGCGGCCCTGCGGTCCGACCCGAACGCCTCGGCCATCGCGGCCAGGGTGTCGTCCAGCCGGTGCGGGGCCTCGAAGAAGACCATCGTGCGGCGCTCGTCCGCGACCTCGCGCAGCTTCCCCAGCCGCTCGCCGGCCTTGCGCGGCAGGAAGCCCTCGAAGCAGAAGCGGTCCACGGGCAGCCCGGACAGCGCGAGCGCGGTCAGCACGGCCGACGGGCCCGGTACGGCGGTGACCTTGATGTCCTGTTCCACGGCGGCGGCGACGAGCCGGTAGCCGGGGTCGGAGACGGAGGGCATCCCGGCGTCCGTGACCAGCAGGACACGCGCACCGCCGACGAGGGCCTCGACGAGTTCGGGCGTACGCGCCGACTCGTTGCCCTCGAAGTAGGACACGACACGCCCCGTCGTGCGGATGCCGAGCGCCTGGGTGAGCCGGCGCAGCCGCCGGGTGTCCTCGGCGGCCACGACATCGGCCGTCTCCAGCTCGGCGGCGAGCCGTGGCGGGGCGTCCGCCACGTCGCCGATGGGGGTCCCTGCGAGTACGAGCGTTCCAGTCGTTCCAGTCACATCGGCCATCCTCCCAGCACGTGCGGCACCACTCGCACAGATGCGTTCCCTACGATGGCGCGGTGACGAGTACTGCGCCCGAGGCCCAGCAGGGCAACGACGCCGGGGATCACACCGGCGACCAGCCGCCTTCCTGGCAGCAGCGGCTGCGCCGCTTCGGCCATTCCCCACGGCCGGAGACGGGGCTGCGCGAGCGCCTGGACCCGCCCTACGCCCGCCCCGGCCGCCAGTTCTGGAAGGTGCTCGCCGTGCCGCCGGTCCTCGCCGGCCACCTGGTGCGCTGGTCCGCCTGGGGGGGGCCGCTGCTGGTCGCCCTGGTCGCCGGGGTGCTGCGGTTCTGGAACCTGGGCAGCCCGAAGGCGGTGATATTCGACGAGACGTACTACGCCAAGGACGCCTGGGCCCTGGTCAACCAGGGGTACGAGGGTTCCTGGCCCAAGGACGTCGACAAGCTGATCCTCAAGGACCCGTCCTCGGTGGACATCCCTGTGGACCCGGGCTACGTCGTCCATCCGCCGGTCGGCAAGTGGATCATCGGGTTCGGCGAGCAGCTGTTCGGGTTCACCCCGTTCGGCTGGCGCTTCATGGTGGCGCTGCTCGGCACCCTCTCGGTCCTGATGCTGTGCCGCATCGGCCGCCGGCTGTTCCGCTCGACGTTCCTGGGCTGTCTGGCGGGCACCCTGCTGGCCGTGGACGGGCTGCACTTCGTGATGAGCCGCACCGCGCTGCTCGACCTGGTGCTGATGTTCTTCGTGCTGGCGGCCTTCGGCTGCTTCCTCGTCGACCGCGACCGGTCCCGCCGCAAGCTGGCCGCCGCGCTCCCGGTCGACGAGGAGGGGGTCCTGCGCCCGGACGCCCACATCGCCGAGACGCTCCGCCTCGGATGGCGCCCCTGGCGGATCGCGGCCGGCCTGATGCTCGGTCTGGCCTTCGCCACCAAGTGGAACGGCCTCTACATCCTGGCCGCGTTCGGCGTGATGGTGGTGCTCTGGGACGTCGGCGCGCGGCGTACGGCGGGCGCCGTGCAGCCGTACCGTGCCGTGGTCCTCAGGGACCTGCTGCCCGCCTTCGTCTCCACGGTGCCGGTCGCGATCGGCACGTACCTCGTCTCGTGGACGGGCTGGATCGTCACGGACAAGGGGTACTACCGCAACTGGGCCGCCACCGAGGGCAAGGGCGGCAGCTGGACATGGCTGCCGGACTGGCTGCGCAGCCTCTGGCACTACGAGAACCAGGTCTACGAGTTCCACGTCGGCCTGACCTCCGGCCACACCTACCAGTCCAATCCGTGGAGCTGGATCGTGCTGGGCCGCCCCGTCTCGTACTTCTACGAGGAGAAGACGGGCTGCCTCGAGTCCAGTACCGGCAAGTGCGCCCGCGAGGTCCTGGCGCTCGGCACCCCGCTGCTCTGGTGGGCGGCCTGCGTGGCGCTGCTGTACGTGCTGTGGCGCTGGGCCTTCCGCCGCGACTGGCGGGCCGGCGCCATCGCGTGCGGGGTGGCGGCGGGCTGGGTGCCCTGGTTCTTCTACCAGGAGCGGACGATCTTCCTGTTCTACGCGGTCGTGTTCGTGCCCTTCCTGTGTCTGGCGGTCACGATGATGATCGGCGCCCTCCTGGGCCCCGCGGCGGGCACGGGCACCAGGCACCGCCTCGGCATGGACGCCACCGATCCCACGGGTGAGCGCAGACGCACGCTGGGCGCGATCGCGGCGGGCGTCCTGGTGCTGCTGATCGTCTGGAACTTCATCTACTTCTGGCCGATCTACACGGGCACGTCGATCCCGGAGGACGCCTGGCGCGACCGGATGTGGCTGGACACCTGGGTGTAGCGGGGCAGTTGCGCGCCCGGGCTCCTTCGGCACGGCGCCGAGGGAGCCCGGTCCCCCGGGGGCACGTGTGATTGACTCCTCCGCATGGCCCCGTCCCCGCTTCCGCCGGTCCGGCCGTGACCGATCCGGCCGCGGCCACCCGGCCCCGCAACCGCAAGCAGCTCATCGTCGAGGCGGCCGGCCGGGTCTTCAGCGAGCACGGGTACCACGCGGCGTCCATGGAGAAGATCGCGGCCGGTGTGGGGATCACCGCTGCGGCCCTGTACCGGCACTTCCCGAACAAGTACGCGCTGTTCGCCGAGTGCGCCGAGGTCACGGCGGAGCGGCTCGTCGCCGCGCTCGACGAGGTGCCGAGCGGGGCCCCGTTGGCGGAGGTGCTCGACGCCATCACCCGCGTCACCGTCGCCCATCGCGCGTCGGGCGGCGTGTACCGGTGGGAGGCGAGGTATCTCGACACCGAGGACCGCCGGCGCCTCATGGGGAAGTTCGGGCACGTCGTCGGGCGGGTCGACGAGGCGGTGCGGCGCGCGCACCCGCTGCCCGGCGGGCGCCTGCGGGCCATGGCGGCCCTCGGTGCGATCGCGTCCATCACGATGCATCACACCTCGATCGCCCAACGCCGGGCCGAGGACCTGCTGTCGGCGTCCGCGCTGCGGGTGGCCGCGACCGGCACCTCGGCGGCCCGGAGGAGCGGAGCACGTCCCGTCGAGCTGCCCGCCCGGACGGTGCCGCGCACGCGACGCGCGGAGATCCTCGCGGCCGCCGTCCCGCTGTTCGCACGGGACGGGTTCGCCAGCGTCACCAACGGTCAGATCGCGGAGGCGGTGGGGCTGGCGCCGTCGGCGCTCTACCGTCACTACGACGGCAAGGTCGACATCCTGGCGGCGGCGTGCCTCCAGGCGGCGGGGCTTCTGGCCCAGGGGGTGGAGCAGAGTCTTCACGGGGTGGCCGGCCCGCACGACGCCGTCGCCGCGCTGGCGTCGACGTACGTGGCGTACAGCTTCGAGTACACCGCCCTCAACAGCGTCGCCGAGGCCGAGCTCGTCGGACTGCCGGACGAACAGCGGCGGCCTCTGGTCCTCGCGCAGCGTGAACACATCGCCGTCTGGGAGCAGCAGTTGCGGCTGGCCCGTCCGGAGCTGGACCCGCGCCAGGCCCGGGTGCTGGTGCACGCGGGGTTCGGGGTGGCGGTCGAGGCCGGACGGGCACTGCGGTGGCGGGACGGCCAGGACCGCCGTGACGCCGTGACCGCCCTGGTCGTGGGGGCCCTGGGCGTCTGAGGGGACATGGGCACCCGGGTGCCCACCCCTCGGCGCTGCCGCCGAGGGGTGAAGGCCTCCGGGACCGGGGCCGGTTCAGCTCGGCCTGTTCCCGGTCGGGATCGTGATCGGGGTGGTCGTCCCGGACCCGCCCTTGTTGAGGAACAGCATGGCCAGGGCGCGCAGGAACTGGTCGAACATGTAGAAGGCGCCGGGCATGATGGGCGACAGCCCCTCGCGGAACAGGATGAAGGCCGGCCACGCGGTGCGGACCAGGGCCGCCGCCGCGTAGTCGCGCGGCAGCTTCAGCCAGTCGCCGACCTCGTTGCTCAGGGCGTAGCGCACGAATTCGTTCAGGAAGCCGCGCGTGACGCCGAGGTCGATCTCCGCGGTCAGGCCGAGCAGCACCTCGGCCAGGTCGAGGCCCTCGGGCGTCGGGGCGAGGATCGGGGTGAGCACCTGTGCCGACTGCGCTTCCGCGGCCGCCCAGGTCTTCGGGATGTACTCGGTCGGCACTCCGAGCAGGTAGATGGCGACCTGCCAGGAGTGCAGGAACGCCTCCTCGTCGGCGGCCGACATCGGGATCTTCCAGTCGCGCATCTTCCTGTGCACGTAGGTGCCCAGGCTGTGGAAGGTGACCAGGATGTCGGCGACGCTGATCGGGATGGTCTGGTCGGCGCCGTCCTTCCAGTGCGGCGACTGCGGCAGCAGATGACGTACGGCTCCGTGCACCAGCCGTGTCTTGTTGGCGGTGACGATGAACTGTCCCGTCGGTTCGAAGGCGCGCAGCTGGGACAGGTCGTAGCCGAAGGTGAACGTCTTGGCCGCGCGGTCCTTCATGTCGGCGCCGCCGAAGGACCAGTAGACGCTCCTGGCCTCCCTCGGGATCACGGTGCTCATGATCCCGCTGCCGAGGCCGTAGAGCATGAACAGGTAGGTGTCCTTGCGCCGGTTGAAGTCGGCGGCGCGGGTCAGCTTCGCGGTGTCGGCCCAGGAGGGCAGCTTGTTGAAGGTCCGCAGATGCGCGGTGAGGGCGGCCGGCAGTCCGCTGGGCAGCGGGTCACCGTTGTTCACCCACTTCTCCATCGCGGTGTTGACCGACGGGATCTGGCCGTTCTCCAGCAGCGACACCATGAGGGGGTCCGTCGCGCTGTCCCAGACGTACTCCGGATCGGCTCCCGTGCCGGTTCCGGCCACCGAGTCCGCGGACGCCCACGCCCACGCCTTGGTGGGAGCCGCCACACCCACGAGGCCGAGCGCGGCACCGAGGGACAGGATGCTTCGCCTGTTGAGATCGTGCATTTACTTACCCACTTCCCAGCTGGACCAGACGGCGCTGTGCGCCTTTTCTGGCTTGCGAGTTGCGCTGCCACCACGTGCCGGATCGTGCTGAGTAATGTGATTCTCGATTAACATAGCGAGACGTGCCACCGTCGGCAATGGTCGTGACCGACACCGCGCGACCGGGTCTCGGCGAGGTGCGGTCATACCGAGGTCAGGGCGTCGAGTCAGGGCTCCCGCGACGCGTCCCGGTCCGGTAACAACCCCCTCAGGGCCCACTCCCGTCCCGTACAGTGCCGAATGAACGCCTTGCTTGAACACGTTCAAGAAGGGCTCCTGGGGAGGGGGAACTGCACAGATGCGCAGTGGAGCGAAGGTCGCCGTGGTCGGCGGAGTGTTCGTGCTGGTGGCCGGAGGACTCGGTTACGGCGTGTACGAGGTGGTGCTCGGAGGGAGCGAGTCCGGGGCGATAGGTAACGCCTCCGAGTCCTCCGAGGTGAGGACGGGACCTCCGGACAAGGAGGAGACCGAGAAGACCGCCAAGGGCTTCCTCGACGCATGGGCGTCGGGTGACGCGTCCGCCGCCGCCCTGCTCACGAACAACGAGTCCGTCGCCGAGCCGCTGCTGGCCGGTTTCGCCGACGAGGCCCACGTCACGAAGGCGGTGATCACGCCGGGTGCCGCCGTCGGCACGAAGGTGCCGTACACGGTCAAGGCGACCGTCTCCTACGACGGGAAGACCAAGCCCTGGTCGTACTCCTCCGAGCTGACGGTCGTGCGCGGCCTGACCACCGGCAAGGCGCTCGTCGACTGGCAGCCCGCGGTGATCCATCCGCAGCTGACCGAGGGGGCGTCGCTGAAGACGGGCGAGTCCTCCTCGGCGGCGATCGAGGCCGTCGACCACAACGGCAAGGTGCTCGACAAGGAGACGTACCCGTCGCTCGGGCCCATCCTGGACAGCCTGCGCGAGAAGTACGGCGACAGGACGGGCGGTTCACCGGGGATCGAGACGTGGATCGAGCCCGCGGACGAGCAGCTCCCGGACACCACGCTGCTGACGCTCGCCAAGGGGAAGCCCGGCAAGCTGCAGACGACACTCGACGCGGACGCCCAGGCCGCGGCGGAGAAGGCGGTCAAGCAGTTCAGCGGGGCGTCGGTGGTCGCCGTGAGGCCGTCCACGGGCTCCATCCGCGCCGTCGCCAACAACCCGGCGACCGGCTTCAACGCGGCGATGCAGGGCAAGCAGGCGCCCGGCTCCACGCTGAAGATCATGACTGCGGCGATGCTCCTGGAGAAGGGCTTCGTCACGGCGAACGGCGCTACGGAGTGCCCGAAGGAGGCGCGGTACTACGAGAGCACGTTCCACAACCTGAAGAACTTCGAGCTGCCCGCCTCCAGCAGCTTCACCACCAGCTTCGCCCGCTCCTGCAACACGGCCTTCATCAAGAAGATCGACGAGGTGGACGACGACTCCGCGCTCGCCAAGGAGGCCCGTGAGGTCTTCGGGATCGGCCTCGACTGGAAGACCGGCGTCGTCTCGGTCGACGGCAGCGTGCCCGAGGCCACCCGCGGGGTGGCGGCGGCGCAGTACATAGGCCAGGGCACCGTCCAGATGAACGCGCTCAACATCGCGTCCATCACGGCGACCGCCCGCACAGGAACGTTCCACCAGCCCGTGATCGTCCCGCAGTCCCTGGACGACCGCCAGCTCGCCACCGCGTCCCGTTCACTCTCGCAGAACGTCACCGGGCAGCTGAACGACATGATGCGGGCCACCGCCTCCTGGGGCACCGGCAAGGCGGCCATGGCCTCGGTCGGCGGCGACAAGGGCGCCAAGACGGGCTCCGCCGAGGTCGACGGGCAGGGTACGTCCAACAGCTGGTTCACCGGCTTCAGCGACGACCTCGCGGCAGCGGCGGTCGTCCAGTCCGGCGGCCACGGCGGCGACGCGGCAGGCCCGGTGGTGGCCGCGGTGCTGCGCGCGGGGTCGTAGGAGACACGGACACCGTCCGGGCCGGAGGCGTGCTCACGCCTCCGGCCCGGCCTGCTTTCCCGCGTCGCCCCGTCCGCGTCGCCGGCGCGCGGCGATCGCCTCGGGGTCGATGTCCGGGCGGGACCACTGTTCCGCGAGGGCGAGGCTGGTGGCGCGGCCGTCCGCCACGTGCCCGTGCGCGAGGCGGGCCGCACGGTCGGCATCGCGTGCGGCGATGGCCTCGTACATCCGCTGGTGTTCCGCACACTGCTGGGCGGGGTCCCGCTGGGCCGTCAGACGGAAGAGCCAGTGCATGCGCGCCTCCAGGGGCCGCATCACGCCGCTGAGCAGCGCGTTGCCGGCCAGTTCGACGATGTCGGTGTGAAAGGCCGCGTTGGCCGCGGCGATCGCGGCACGGTCGTGCGCGCGGGTCGCGGCGCGAGCCGCCTCCAGGCCGTCCGCCAGCCGGGCCAGACCGTCCTCGTCCGCCCGCTCGGCGGCCAGACGCGCCGCGAGGGACTCCAGCGATTCGCGTACGTCGAAGAGATCGCGCACATCGCCCGGCGTGAAGGGCGCGACCAGCGCGCCCCGGTGCGGCACCAGCAGCACGAGTCCGTCGGCGGCCAGCAGCCGCAGCGCCTCGCGCAGCGGGATGCGCGAGACCTCCAGCTCCGTGGCCAGGTCGCGCTCGACGAGCCGTTCCCCCGGCTGGAGTTCGACCTCGATGATGCGCCGCCGCAGGGTCTCGTACGCAAGGTCGCGCAACGAGGGACGCCCCGCGTCGGACGGTCGGGCTGCTGTCACCAAGGCTTTCCTCCGGTATCGGGCCGGTCCCACCGTATGCGGACCGCACCGCGGTGCCACTACTGCTAACCGCTCGCTAACACAGCGGCAACATACGACCCGGAAACTGGGGCGCCATAGCGGTATACCACTAACCGGCTCGCGGGCCCCGTTTCCTGGAGGCATCCCAGTGGCACCTTCCCGACCTCTCCCCTCCCCCGTCGCGGTGACCGCGGCCGTCGTGTCCGGGCTGCTCCTGCTGACCGCCTGCGGCGGGTCGTCCGCGGCCGACGGCGGGGGCGAGGACGACGGCACGTTCAAGGTCGGCGTCCTCTTCCCTGGTTCGCTCTCCGACGACGGCTTCATGGGCTCGGCCCACCTCGGCTACCAGCGGGCGGAGAAGCAGCACGCCGGCACGGTGGAGTTCAGCAAGGTCGAGCAGGTGGCGACCGCGGACTACGAGAAGGCGCTGGTCCGCTTCGCCACCACCTCCGACCTCGTGATCTCCCTGGGCGGCCAGACCGACGCCGACGTACGCAACGTCGCGGCGCGCTTCCCCCAGGTGAAGTTCGCCGAGATCGGGGGTCCCGCCGACGGCAAACCCCTCGCGAACCTCGCGCTGTACGACCCGCAGCAGGCCGAGGCGGCCTTCCTCTCCGGGGCGGCCTCCGCGCTGCTCTCCAGGAGCGGGACGGTCGGATTCATCGGCGGCGCGGAACTCCCGGCGATCGTGAACGCCGCCAAGGAGTTCGACAGGGGCGCGGAGACCGCCGACCCGGGCGTCGAGGTCCTCCCTCCGCAGTACGTCGGGGACTTCAACGACGTCGCCAAGGCCAAGCAGTCCGCGCTCGCCGACTTCGGTGCCGGCGCGGATGTCCTGGGGCAGGTCCTCAACCTCGGCCACAAGGGCGTCGCCCAGGCGGCCGGCCAGCGCGACGGAGCACTCATCGGCGGACCGATCGCCCACCCGTGCGGCAGCGATCCCGCCTACGCCGGGTATGTCGAGACGGACATCGGCGCGGAGATCGAGTACGCCGTGGATCACCTGGTCTCCGGCGACTGGAAGGCGGAGGCCGTCCGCTTCGGGCTGACCTTCGAGGAGCCGCACAACGACATCGTGCTCTGCGCCGAAACCGATCCGGCGGTGGGCGAGAAGCTCGACGAGCTGAAGCGGAAGATCACGGCCGGCGAGATCACCACCCGATGAACACCGCCGCTCCCGCACTGGAGATGACCGGGCTCACCAAGTCCTTCGGCACGATGCGGGCCCTGGACGAGGTGGACCTCGTCGTGGAGGCCGGCACCGTCCACTGCGTGCTCGGCGAGAACGGCGCGGGCAAGTCGACCCTGTGCCACGTCGTGGGTGGCTCCCTGGTCCCGGACGAGGGCGGCCTCCGCCTGTACGGCTCGCCCTACGCCCCCCGCCGGCCCGCCGACGCGCTCGCCGCCGGGATCGCCATGGTGCACCAGCACTTCAGCCTCGTACCCACCCTGACCGTCGGCGAGAACCTGCGCCTGCTGCGGCTGAAGAACCTGCCGCGCCGGGTGGCGCGCGTCCGCGATGAGTACGGACTCGATCTGGACCTCGGCGCGCGGGTGAGCGAGCTGCCCGTCGGTGTGCGCCAGCGGGCCGAGATCGTCAAGGCCCTGCTGCGGGAGCCGCGGCTCCTGGTGCTGGACGAGCCGACGGGCGTCCTGGGGCCGGCCGAGACGGACGCGCTGCTGGCGACCTGCCGCCGGATCGCCGATTCGGGTCATGCGGTGGTCCTGGTGACGCACAAGCTCGGTGAGGTGGCCCGGGCCGGGGACGCGGCGACCGTGCTGCGCGGCGGCCGGGTGTCCGGTGGCGGACCGCTGGCCGAACTGCCGCCGGAGCGGCTGGTGCCGCTGATGATCGGCCGGCCCGCCGACTCGCTGGACGCGGGGCTCGCCGGGACGATCGGGCTGGCCGCCGACGAGGGCGTCCGGGAGACAGGCGGGGAGGCCCCGGAGGCAGGTGCCTCCGGGGGCCGTCGGGAGGCGTCCGGCCCTGCGCCGCGGGCGCTGCGTCTGCGCGATGTCAGCGTACGGCGCCCGGACGGGACCACCGCCCTGGACGGCGTCTGTCTGGACGTCGGACACGGGGAGATCGTCGGGATCGCCGGGGTCGAGGGAAACGGCCAGAGCGAGCTCATGGCTCTGCTCGGCGGCTCCCTCGCGCCCGCCGCGGGGCGGGTGGAGCTCGGCGGGCGGAACGTCACACGTGCGGCACCGCGCGAGCGGAGCCGGGCGGGACTCGGCGTGGTTCCCGAGGACCGGCTCCACGAGGGGTGTGTGCCGCCCCTGCGGGTGGCCGACAACCTGTTCCTCGGCCGGCTCGAACGGTTCCGCCGCTACGGGGTGCTCCTGGACCGGCGGGCCATGGACCGCGCCGCGGAGTCGGTGCTCACCGAGCACGGCATCCGGGCCGGCGGCCCGGGAGCCCTGATGTCGTCACTGTCCGGCGGCAACCAGCAGAAGGTCGTGCTGGCACGGGAGTTGGCGCTCGACCCGCTGATCTGCCTGGCCGCGGCCCAGCCCACCCGCGGCCTGGACATCGGAGCGGTGGGCGCGGTGCACTCCCGTATCCGTGGCGCGGCCGCGTCGGGGACCGGCGTGCTGGTGGTCTCCAGCGAGCTGTCCGAACTCCTCGTCCTGTGCGACCGGATCACCGTGGCGTACCGGGGGAAGCTGCTGGGTCCCGTCGACCCGGCCGAGCCGGACGCGCGGGAACGGATCGGCGCTCTGATGCTCGGCGCGCACGCGCCGGACTCCGGAGCGGAGAGCGCGGTCCGCACCGCCGCCGAGAGCTGAAGCCCCTCCCGGCACCGCGACGCCGCGGGTGGGCTGGGCCGCGGCCAGGCAGATCAGCGGGTCGAGCGCCAACTCCCGTGCCAGCACGACCTTCTGCTGGTTGCCGCCGGACAGTGACGACATCAGGGCTCCCGGGCCGCCGGCCCGGATGCCGTGCTCGGTGAGCCCCGACTCCGCGGCGCGGTCCATGGCCCGCCGGTCCAGGAGCACCCCGTAGCGGCGGAACCGTTCGAGCCGGCCGAGGAACAGGTTGTCGGCCACCCGCAGGGGCGGCACACACCCCTCGTGGAGCCGGTCCTCGGGAACCACGCCGAGTCCCGCCCGGCTCCGCGGCCGCGGAGCCGGGCGGGACTCGGCGTGGTTCCCGAGGACCGGCTCCACGAGGGGTGTGTGCCGCCCCTGCGGGTGGCCGACAACCTGTTCCTCGGCCGGCTCGAACGGTTCCGCCGCTACGGGGTGCTCCTGGACCGGCGGGCCCAGGACCCCGCCCCGGGGGGGGGCTCGGGGCCCCGGGGCCCCGATGTCGGCACTGTCCGGCGGCAACCAGCAGAAGGTCGTGCTGGCACGGGAGTTGGCGCTCGACCCGCTGATCTGCCTGGCCGCGGCCCAGCCCACCCGCGGCCTGGACATCGGAGCGGTGGGCGCGGTGCACTCCCGTATCCGTGGCGCGGCCGCGTCGGGGACCGGCGTGCTGGGGGACCCCCGCCCCCGCCCTTCGCCCGGCACGCGCCCGGGTCGTCCCCGTCCTGACGCACCCCGTCGCCGTCGGAGTCCTCGCGGTCCTGCTCGCCGGCGCGGTCGGGCTCGGCCTCGTGAAGGGTGCCGGGACAGAGCCCTCGATCGCCTGGGACGCTCTCGTCGAGGGCATGTTCGGATCGCCTTACGCCGTCGGGAGTTCCCTCAACTCGGCCGCCGTACTGGCCCTCATCGCCACCGGGTTCACCGTCGCCCACCGTGCGGGACTGGTGAATGTCGGCGGCGAGGGGCAGTTGTGCGCCGGAGGCCTCGCTGCCGCGGCCGTGGGAATGACGCTGCCCGCGGGTGTCCCGGCCGCGCTCGGTGTGCCGATGGTCCTCGTGGCGGGATGCCTGGCGGGCGGCGTCTGGGCCGGCATCGCCGGCCTGCTGCGGGCGAAGAGGGGCACCAGCGAGGTCATCACGACGCTGCTGCTCAACTTCGTCGGCGTGGGACTGGTCTCGGTGGCCGTCCACGAGGAGGCGCTGCTGCGCCAGCCCGTGACCTCGTCCGAGACGCTGCCCCAGTCCGCGCCCCTGCCCGAGGGCGCCCGGCTGCCGCTGATCGGGGGGATCGAGTCACCCGCGACCGCGATCGTCGTGATCGCCGCCGTCGCCGCCGTGGTCACCGGTGTGGTGCTGCGGCACACGGCCGTCGGGCTGCGGCTGCGGTCCGTCGGCCACTCCCCCGCCGCCTCGGCCCGGCTCGGACTTCCCGTGGCAGGCCTGGAGACGGGCAGCCTGGCCTTCGCCGGCGCCGCCGCGGGGCTCGCCGGCGCGGCCCTCGTCGCCGCCGCCCCGTATGTACTGGCCGAGCACTTCTCCTCCGGCTACGGCTTCTCCGGGCTGGTGGTGGGGCTGCTCGCCAGGGGCTCGCTCACCGCGGTGGCGGCCGTGTCGCTCCTCTTCGGATTCCTGACCAACGGCGGCATCAACCTCCAGCTCGCGGCCGGGGTTCCCGCCTCCTCCGTACAGATCGTGCAGAGCCTGCTCGTCCTGT
Organism: Streptomyces sp. QL37; assembly: GCF_002941025.1. NCBI lineage: Bacteria > Bacillati > Actinomycetota > Actinomycetes > Kitasatosporales > Streptomycetaceae > Streptomyces > Streptomyces sp. QL37. The sequence continues at coordinate 3,621,518 of NZ_PTJS01000001.1, forward strand.
TCGTCGCCGCGGCCATGTTCGGAACCACACGCAACGGGAGGGCCTCATGAGCGCGGTCGTGGAGGAGCTCGCCTCCGGTGGGGTGCGCCTGGCCGTGCCCCTCCTGCTGGCCTCCTCGGGAGAGCTGCTGAGCGAACGCGCCGGCGTCCTCAACCTCTCCGTCGAGGGCATGATGCTGACCGGCGCCTTCGCCGGCGCGGCAGGGGCCCTGGCCTCGGGGAGCGCCGGTGTGGGCGTCCTGGCCGCGCTGGCGGCGGGGCTGCTCTTCGCGGCGCTCCAGGCGCTGCTCAGTGTCGTGCTGCGCGCAGACCAGATCGTCACCGGCATCACCGCGAACGCCCTCGCACTCGGTGCGACGACATACGGCTCCCGCGTCCTCTTCGGCGACGGGGCGGCGGACTCCGTGCCCGGTTTCGACCCGATCGCCGTTCCCGGCCTGCACGACATCCCCGTGCTGGGGCCGGCCCTCTTCGAGCAGACCGCACTCGGCTACGCCGCCTTCGCCGTCGCCGCGGTTCTGGCCGTGGGATTCAGCAGGCGTACGGGGTGGGGTCTGGCGGTCGACGCGATCGGGGAGGACGCGACCACGGCCGACCGCTGCGGTCTCCCGGTGCGGGCCGTCCGGTTCGCGGCCGTGCTGCTCACCGGCGCCGTATCGGGCCTGGCGGGTGCGCAGCTGGCCCTGTCGGAGGTGCACGCCTTCAGCGACGACATCACCGGCGGCATCGGCTACCTCGCGGTCGTCGCGGTGATCGCGGGCCGCTGGCGGGCCTGGCCCACGATCGTCGCCTGCCTCTTCTTCGGCGTCGCTCAGTCGCTCCAGTTCGTCGCGCCCGCGCTGGGACTGCATCTGTCCGCGCCCCTGCTGACCACACTGCCGTACGTCATCGCGCTGCTCGCGGTGAGCGGCCTGGTGGGCCGCAGCCGGGCACCGTCGGGGCTCACCGTCCCGTTCCTGCGCGGCACCTGACCGTCCGCCGTCCGCACCCGCACACCTCCCCCTGAGGACACACGACATGACGCTGATCCTGACCCGCTCCGACATCGCCGCGCTGCTCGCGGACGTCCGGGAGGACGTCGAGAAGGCGGTGGAGAGCTGCCACCTGGACCTGGCACTGGGCAGGGCCGTCCTGCCGCCCCCGCCGGCCATGCGGCTGCCCGGGTCGGACGGGACCTTCCTCGCGATGGCATCGGCTTCCGCGCCGGCCGGTCTCGCCACCGTCAAGCTCCTGGCGGACCTCCCCGCCAACCGCGAACGGGGCCTGCCCGTGCAGCGGTCGTCCGTCCTGGCCGTGTCCGCGGACACCGGTGCGTGCGAGGCGCTCCTCGACGGGGCCGAGGTCACCCGTGCGAGAACCGCCGCCGCGACCGCCGTCGCCACCCGGGCCCTCGCCCGGAAGGACGCACGCGTCCTGGGGCTCGTCGGCACCGGCCCCCTCGCCCGGGCCCACGCCCGCGCCCTGCTGCCGGGCCGCTCCTACGAACGGATCGTGCTCTGGGGGCGCGATCCCGGCCGGAGCAGCGAGCTGGCCGCCTGGATCGGTGCGGAGCTCGGCGTGGACGCGCACGTGCTGGCCGGACCCCGGGCCGTGGCCGAGGCCTCGGACGTCCTGTGCACGCTGACACCGTCCCGGGAACCGCTGATCCGGGGCGCGTGGCTCTCCCCCGGCCAGCACATCAACGCCGTGGGCGCCCCGCCACGCCCCGACCACCGGGAGATCGACACGGAAGGCGTCGTACGCTGCCGGATCGTCGTCGACGCCTGGACGACGGCCCGTGAGAAGTCCGGCGAGGTACTGATCCCGCTCGCCGAGGGCGCGCTCGGCGAGGACGACTTCCGGCGCGAACTCGGCGACGTCCTCGCGGGGTCCGTTCCCGGCCGGACCGCGGACAGCGACCTCACACTCTTCAACTCGGTGGGCGTCGGACTCCAGGACCTGGCCGTGGCACGGCTGCTCATGGACGCCGCGGCCGAGCGAGGCGCGGGCACCCGGATCGACCTCGGCGGCTGACCCGGGGACGGGGCGGGATGCCCCGCCCCCGGGCGTCCCGCCTACTCGGCCAGCCGGATCGAGTTGATCGGCGTCATGTTCGTGACGATGGTCTCGCCCGGGTATCCCTTGTCGCCGCAGTTGACGCCGTCGTACCCCTTGCAGAGAGCCGCGGTCGCCCCACCCGTCTGGTTGTTGAGGACACGGTGCGTCCCGGTCTCGTCGACCAGGTTGTGGGCGCCGTACGACCAGTACATGTGCTCCGGCTTGTCACCGTTCCAGCCCGAACCCGGGTAGAGGCAGACGGCACCCGACGGGCACCCGTGGACGGTCGCCCGCGCTCCGGCCTCGGCGGCCTGCGAGCCCGCCCCCGTCACCAGCACGGCCCCTGCCGCGAACGTCAGTACAGCCGCCGCTCGTACGATCCTGCGCATGATTCCTCCTGTGGTCCCCGAACGCCCGTCCCCCGCAACTTCCCCCGTTGCGCGGGCGTTCGGCCTGACTGGAGACTGACACCCCCGCCGCCCCGGGCGCCGCACCCTTTCAGCACGGTGGAAACGTCGTCGCCTCAGACGCCCGCCGAATCGAGCAGCTGCCGTCCCAGCGGGGAGGGAACATGCAGCACACGCCGCCCTTCCCGGCGGCAGGAGGCCAGCCCGGCCTCGCGCAGGATCGCCAGCTGCTGGCTGGTGTTGGGCAGCGACGAGCCGACGGCGGCGGCCAGTTCCGAGGTGGACGCGCAGCCCTGGACCGCGATCTCGTACAGGAGAGCCGCGCGCGTCGGTCCGAGCAGCCTGGCCAGCGACGACCGGGCGGAGGGCCCGCCGGGGACGACAGGCTTGTCGACCGGGTAGACCAGCATCGGCAGCAGCGCGTCGTCGACCAGGGTGACCGGCATGCGCCAGCAGAAGTACGAGGGCACGAGCAGGAGCCCGCGCCCGTCCAGATACAGGTCCCGCTCCACCGGGTACGCCATCTCCAGCACCGGCGGGGACCACCGGACCATCGGCCGGAAGGTCTCCAGCAGCGCCCGGGTGCCGCCGGCCGAGAGCTCCCGGGACCGCCAGGCGAGGTCGGAGGCCACCGCCGCGTCGATGCGCTCCCGGAACGGGGCGACGAACAGCCTGTCGTAGGTGCTCAGCGCGCCGCCCAGCACCCGCAGCGCCGTCGTGTCGCCCCTGGCGAGCTCCGCACCCGCCGGGGGCCTGCCGCTCGCCCGGGCCAGCAGTTCCAGTTCGGTGCGCAGCCGGGTGCGCGGGGTGGTGAGCACCCGCTCGATCCCGTTCCTCAGATCGGCGACGCCACCGTCCACGGCGGGCGTCAGGAAGTCCGGGAAGTAGGGCCCGTACGGCACCAGACCGCACAGGAACCGTGCGGCGCGGCGTCCCGGCCCTTCGGCCTTCAGCCGGTCCGCGACGCTGCGCCGCCAGGGTCCGAAGGCGACGAGCCCCTCCTTGTTCTGCAGCCGGCAGAGGCTGCAGACGATCTCCCACAGCGGGTCGGGCCCGCGGGCGATCCGGACGTACTCCAGGTCCTCGGCGGTGAAGTGGATACGCAACAAGATTTCCCCCCTTGTCGTACCTCTCACCACTGTGGGGGCGGGGGCGGCCCGGGGGCCAAGCTTTCCCGCCGCGTGTCCGGCACGGGTGAGGGCCCGCACAACCGGGTGGAACTCTGTGGTCCGCCCCCGGGGCCGTTCAGTAGCGTGCGGGTATGAGCACTTCCGACATCACCCCGGCCACGACCTCGTCCGACGCCCACCCCCGGTTCGCGGAAGCCCTGCGGGAGCTGGGACTCGACGTCGAGGTACGCCGCTTCCCCGACGCCACACGCACCGCGGCCGAGGCCGCCGCCGCGATCGGCTGCGAGCTCGGCCAGATCGTCAAGTCCCTGATCTTCGAGGCGGACGGTGTGCCCGTCCTGGTCCTGGTGGACGGCTCGTCCCGGGTGGACGTCGAACGCGTGAGGGCCGAGCTCGGCGCCGGAAAGGTCGAGCGGGCCGGAGCCGGTCCGGTCCGGGAGACCACCGGGTACGCGATCGGCGGGATCCCGCCCTTCGGGCACCGTACGAAGACCCGGGTGCTGGCCGACCGGGGGCTGCTCGGCCACACGACGGTCTGGGCGGCCGCCGGCACCCCGCACACGGTCTTCCCGCTCGATCCCGGGAGCCTGATCGAGCTCGCGGGCGGCACTCTCGTGGACGTCCGCGAGCGAGCCGCGTGACCCCCCTGGTGGCGGCGGCCGTCCTGGCCGCCGCGATCACGCACGCCAGCTGGAACGCCATCGCCCATGCCATACGTGACCAGTTGGTGTCCTTCACCCTGATCTCCGGTGGCGGGGCGCTGATCGGGCTCGTGCTGGCCTGCTTCGCCCCGCTCCCGGCCGCCGGCGCCTGGCCGTACCTGCTCGTCTCCGCGGGTCTGCACGTGGCGTACATGCTGCTGCTGATGCGCTCGTTCACCCTGGGCGACTTCGGCCAGATGTATCCGATCGCCCGGGGCACGGCCCCCCTGGTCGTGACGGTCCTGGCCGCCGTGTTCGTCGGGGAGCGCCCGGACGGCTGGGCGACGGTGGGCGTCGCCGTGGCCTCGGCGGGGCTCGTCGGGCTGGCGCTGTGGGGCATCCGCGGCTCCGGCAGGCGCCCCCACTGGCCGGCGATCCTGGCGGCCCTCGCGACGGGCCTGGCCATCGCCGGCTACACCACGGTCGACGGTGTGGGGGTGCGTGCCTCGGGGACACCGATCGGCTACATCGCGTGGCTGATGATCCTGGAGGGGATCGCCATCCCCGCCTACGCGTTCTGGCGCCGCAGGGGTGAACTGGTACCGCAGCTCGGCCCGTTCGCCGGCAGAGGGCTGCTGGGCGCGGCCCTGTCGGTCGCCGCGTACGGTCTCGTCCTCTGGGCGCAGACGAAGGCGGCGCTCGCCCCGATCGCCGCGCTCCGTGAGTCCTCGATCATCGTGGGCGCCGCGATAGGGACCGTGTTCTTCAAGGAGCGGTTCGGGGCTCCGAGGATCGCCGCGGCCGGGCTGATGGTGGTCGGTATCGGCCTGATGCTGCACACGGGTTGAGCGGGCCGGCCCCTTCGTCACCGTGCGGCCGACGCCGCCAGCTCCACGACCACTTCGCCGTCCTCCTCCTCGCCCGTGGGCCGGAAGCCGAGCGAGGTGTAGAGGCGTCCGGCCGCCGTGTTGACGGGATCGTAGGAGAGCCGGAGCACCTCGCACCCCTCCTGCTCCGCCAGCCATCCGGCCAGCGTGCGTACGGCGGCGCGGCCGACGCCCCGGCCCTGTTCGGGGCCGTCGACGAGCATCCCGCCGATCCAGTACGAGCCGTCGTCGTCCCTGGCCCACATCACATGTCCGGTCACGGTGTCGTCCCCGTACACCGCGAGCGAGTGCCAGGTGTCCTCGCGCAGCGACAGCAGCAGATAGCGGGCGGCCAGTGCGGGAGCGTGGGCGCGCTGGGCGTCGAGGGGCGCGATGTCCGCGACCGCACGCCAGTTGGCGTCGTCGACCGGGCGCAGGGTGATGCGCCGGCCGGCCCGGTCCGTGAGTCCGTGGTCGATCATCCGGGCAGGGTAGGCAGCGGGCCGCCGGTCCGGCTACCGGATTTCCGGGTCCCCCGCCACCCGGCTGCCGGGTTTCCGGATCCCCGTCCCCCGGATACCGGCTACCGGCTTTCGGGGTCCCCCGTCATCGCCGCGCGGAAGGCGGTGTTGACGGCGAGCAGCCCGCCGTCCACCCGCAGCGTCGTGCCGGTGATCCAGGCCGCGTCCCGCGAGGCGAGGAAGGCGACGGCGGCCGCGATGTCGTCCGGTTCGCCCACCCGCCCGAGAGGGTAGAGCGCGGCGGCCCGCTCCAGCTCGGCGTCGCGGCCCGCCCAGGCGTCCGTACGGATCGTGCCGGGCGCCACGAGGTTGACGCGGACGCCACGAGGTCCGGCGTGGCCGGCGAGGGTCCGGGTCAGGCTGGCCAGGCCCGCCTTGGCGGCGCTGTAGGCGTGGCCGCCGAAGTCCTGTTCGCCGTTGACCGAGCCGATGTTGACGATGGCGCCGCGGCCGGAGGCCACCAGGTGCGGCAGTGCGGCGCGGGAACAGCGGTGGGGGCCGGTCAGGGTGATGTCGAGGGTACGGGCCCAGGGTTCGTCGGCCTCGTCCTCGAAGAGCGCCACGTCGTCGTCGTAGTAGGCGTAGGCGTTGTTGACCAGGACGTCGAGCCGTCCGAAGACGGCGACCGCGTGGGCCACCGCCGCGTCGACCGCCGCCCGGTCCCCCACGTCGCAGGCGAGGGATTCGGCGGTGCCGCCCGTGCCGCGTATCCCGGCGGCCGTGCGCTCGGCGCGGCCGGCGTCCAGGTCGGTGACGAGGACGGCCGCCCCCTCGGAGGCGAGCCGGCGGGCGGTCGCCGCCCCGATGCCCTGTCCCGCGCCCGTGAGGAGCGCGGCGTATCCGTCGAGGCGAGGAGTCATAGCGCCGACCGTACTGCCCGGACCAGGGCCTGGGCACGGGGGTCGGCGGTAACTCCCTTCTGCAGACCGTTCGTCACATAGCCGAGCGCTATGCCCGTTTCGGGGTCGGCGAAGCCCAGCGAACCGCCGCGTCCGGGGTGCCCGAACGACCCGGGGCCGAGCAGCGGCGCCGCCGGTCCGTGCAGCATGTAGCCGAGGCCGAAGCGGGTGCTGACGACCAGCACGCGGTCCGGTCCCGCGGACTCCTCGGTGCGGGCCAGGGTGAGCGTCGCGGGGGCGAACAGCCGCTCCCCGTCGACCTGGCCGATCATCGCGGCGTAGCAGCGGGCGAGGCCGCGCGCGGTGGCGACGCCGTTGGAGGCGGGGAGTTCCGCCGCGCGGTAGTCCGGGGCGTTCTCGTCGGGGAAGGGGTCGATCGCGCCGAAGGCGCGGCGGGTCAGCGAGGCCGGATCGGCGTAGGCGTCGACGACGGAGCGCTTGGGGCGCACGCGCAGTGCGCCGCTGCCCTCGGCCGGCGGCGGTGCGACCGGCCCGATGCGGCCGATGCGGTGCGACTCGTCGGCCGGGAGCCCGAACCAGAAGTCCAGGCCGAGCGGGCGTGCGATCTCCTCCGCGACCCACCGGCCGATGGTCCGCCCGGTGACCCTGCGCACCAGTTCGCCGACGAGCCAGCTGTAGGTCTGGGCGTGGTACCCGTGGTCGGTGCCGGGCTCCCACTGGGGCCGCTGGGCGGCGACGGCCGCGGCTCCGGTGGTTCCGTCCGCCGCCTCCTGAGGTGTCAGCGCCCGGTCGAGGGCGGCCAGCCCGGCCCGGTGGGCCAGGAGGTGGCGCACGAGGACGCGCTCCTTGCCGTTCGCCTTGAACTCCGGCCAGTACGTGCCGACGGGGGCGTCGAGGTCCACCTGTCCGCGCTGGTGCAGCAGCAGCGGTACGGCGGCTGCGACGCCCTTCCCCGCGGAGCGGACGATCTGGACGGTGTCCACGGCCCAGGGCTCGGTGCCGTCCACATCTCTCGTACCGGCCCACAGGTCAACGACCTTGCGCCCGTGGTGGTAGAGGGCCACGGCCGCTCCCCGTTCACCGCGCTGTTCGAAGTTACGGACGAAAGCGTCCCGTACCGCCTCGAACCCCGGCGCCACCGTGCCCCGTACGTCCACACCTGCTACCGCGCTCCCGCTCATCCCCCCATGGTGCATCGCGCAGCAGGTGGAACGGGTGGCGGGTCACCTCCTGTTCACGAACGCGGTACGGACACGGAACGCGGGTCGAAGCCGAAGGGCAGCTCCAGCCGGTGCCTGCGCATGAGGCCGTCGTCGCACAGGAGGTCGTACGTGCGGTCGTCGGCGGCGATCACCCCGTCGCTCAGGATGACGGCGCGCGGGCAGAGTTCGAGGGCGTACGGCAGGTCGTGGGTGACCATCAGCACGGTGACGTCCAGGGACCGCAGGATGTCGGCGAGTTCACGGCGGGAGGCGGGGTCCAGGTTGGAGGAGGGCTCGTCCAGGACGAGGATCTCCGGTTCCATGGCGAGGACGGTGGCGACGGCGACCCGGCGGCGCTGGCCGAAGGAGAGGTGGTGCGGGGGCCGTGCCGCGTACTCCTCCATGCCGACCTGCTTGAGCGCGCTCATGACCCGGTCCTCCAGCTCGGGACCGCGCAGTCCGGCCGCGGCGGGCCCGAAGGCGACGTCCTCGCGGACGGTCGGCATGAAGAGCTGGTCGTCGGGGTCCTGGAAGACGATGCCGACACGGCGGCGGATCTCGGCGAGGTGCCTCTTCTCCACCGGCAGCCCGGCGACGCGGACGGTGCCGGCGCCCGCGTCGAGGATGCCGTTGAGGTGGAGGACGAGGGTGGTCTTGCCCGCGCCGTTGGGGCCGAGCAGCGCCACGCGTTCACCGCGGGCCACGGTCAGGTCGACGCCGAAGAGGGCCTGGTGGCCGTCGGGGTAGGCGTAGGCGAGGCCGCTGACCTCGAGGGACGGCGCGGGGGCGGTGGGCAGGCTCATACGGTCCATCCCAGCAGACATACGACGAGGGCGAGCACGGGGAGTGCCGCGGCGTGCGCCCACTGGGTACGGGAGGCGGTCACCTCGTCGATCACCGGCATGGTGCCGGTGTAGCCGCGGCTGACCATCGCGAGGTGGACGCGCTCGCCGCGCTCGTAGGACCGGATGAAGAGGGCGCCCGCCGTCTTGGCGAGGACGCTCCAGTGCCGCACCCCGCTCGCCTCGAAGCCCCGGGAGCGCCGTGCGATCGACATCCGGCGCAGCTCGTCGGTGATGACGTCGCCGTAGCGGATCATGAAGGACGCGATCTGGACGAGCAGCGGCGGCAGTCTGAGCCGCTGGAGGCCGAGCAGCAGGGAGCGCAGCTCGGTGGTCGAGGCGAGGATCACCGAGGCCGCCACGCCGAGGGTGCCCTTCGCGAGGACGTTCCAGGCGCCCCAGAGACCGGGGACGCTGACGGGGACACCGAGCAGCTCGGTCTGCTCCCCCGGCACGACGAACGGCATGAGCAGCGCGAACGCCACGAACGGCACCTCGATGACCAGCCGCTTCAGCAGGAACCCGGCGGGGATCCGGGCCACCGCTGCGACGGCGGCGAGCAGCACTGCGTACAGCGCGAAGGCCCAGACGGCCTCGCGGGGGGTGGAGACGACGACCACGACGAAGCAGAGGACGGCGGCGAGCTTGCAGTGCGGTGGCAGGGCGTGGACCGGCGAGTGGCCGTGCCGGTAGAGCTTGTGCGCGTGGCCTGCGCCCATGTCAGACGGACTCGGTGGTGCGGGATCCGGTGGCCTCCGGCGCCCGGCGCCGGCGCACGGCCCAGAAGACGCCGCTGCCGACGGCGACGGTGACGCCGACGCCGATCACTCCGGCGAGGCCTCCGGAGACGCGGGCGTTACTGATGTCCTCGATGCCGTAGTCGGCGAGCGGGGAGCCCGCCGCGTCGTGTTCCTGGACCTTCTCGTCGATGCCCTTGTCGGCGGCGACCTTCTCCAGGCCGTCGGGGCTGGCGGACGCGTAGAAGGAGACGACGCCCGCGAGGACGACCGCGGCCGCGAGGCCGGCGGCCCAGACCCCGCGTGTGGAGCGGGCGGCCGCGGGCGCGGGCGAGGAGGCCGGCGCGTCGACGAGTTCGCCGTCCACACGGAGCTTGAGCGGGGCGGCGAGTCCGCGCGCCCCGTGCACCAGGTCGGGGCGCACGGCGATCACGGCGCCGACGGTCAGCGCGGTGATCGCCGCCTCCCCGATACCGATCAGCACATGGACGCCGACCATCGCGGTGAGCACCTTGCCGATGGGTACGTCGGTGGTGCCGCCGATCGCGTAGATGAGGGTGAACGCGACGGCGGCGGCCGGCACGGAGACGAGCGCGGCCACGAAGGCCGCGACGGTCGTCGAGCGGCGGGTACGGGGCAGCACACGGGTCAGCCCGCGGAAGAGCGCGTAGGCGACGACGGTGGTGACGACCCCCATCACCGTGATGTTCACGCCGAGCGCGGTCAGGCCGCCGTCGGCGAAGAGGATGCCCTGCATCAGCAGGACGACCGCTATGCAGAGCAGCCCCGTGTAGGGGCCGACCAGGATCGCCGCCAGTGCCCCGCCCAGGAGGTGTCCGCTGGTACCCGCCGCGACCGGGAAGTTCAGCATCTGCACGGCGAAGATGAAGGCGGCGACGAGCCCCGCCAGCGGGGCGGTCCGCTCGTCCAGTTCCCGCCGGGCGCCGCGGAGACCGACGGCGACCGCTCCTGCGGCGACGACACCCGCGACGGCGGAGACGGGTGCGTTGATGAAACCGTCGGGTACATGCATGGAGTGGCTCCGCTTCGGGCGTTGCTGCTGGCGGGGTCGGGAAACGCTCCATGATAGAGCCCTGTTGCAAATAGTTCGCAAGAGCGCAGAGATGACAACTACGCCAACCCTCAACATGCCCAAATGGGAATATATGGGACATTAGGGGGAGAGATTTTCGCACAGGAGGAGCCGGCCATGTCCCTCGTGATCCAAGAACACGCCCGAGCCCGGCTCATCACCGACGGCCCGGATCCCCGACCGGTCCCCGTCGAACTGCGCTACGACCCCGAGGAGCCGGGGGCCGTGCGTGTCCGGCTCCCCGGAGGCGCCGACCGGACCTTCGGCCTCGACCTCCTGGAACGCGGACTGCGCTCCCCCGTCACCCGCGGCGACATACGGATATGGCCGTGCGGCCGGGCCCAGCTGGTCCTGGAACTGCACTCGACGGACGGTGTCGCCGTCCTCCAGTTCGACATCGCGCCCGTCATCCGCTTCGTGTCGCGGACCCGCGGCCTGACGGCGAAGCGCCCGCCTGCCGCCACCACCGCCCCCGTCACCCGCGCCTGAACGGAGACGAGCCCCCGTGCCGTTGCACGGGGGCTCGTCGTCGCCCCGGTCCCCCGTCCCCACAGGTAACCGGCGCTCCGGGGCCGCGCTCCGCTCAGACGCGTGCCCCGGGGTCTCGGTGCGTCAGACGCGGACCAGCTCCCGCTCCCCGCCGCCCTCGGCAGGGCCTCCGTCGGAGAGGTCCTTGCGCAGGCCCTCTCCCTCGACGTCGACGTTGGGCAGCGCACGGTCCAGCCAGCGCGGCAGCCACCACGCACGCTTGCCGAGCAGGGCGAGCACCGCCGGCACGATGGCCATCCGCACGACGAAGGCGTCGAAGAAGACGGCGATGGCGAGCGAGAAGCCGATCATCTTGATCATCTGCTCCGAGGAACCGATGAAACCGGCGAAGACGGCCATCATGATCACGGCGGCAGCCGTGACCACCCGTGCCCCGTGCTTGAAGCCGGTGACGATCGCCTGTCCGGGCGTCTCCCCGTGGACGTACGCCTCACGCATCCGTGTGACCAGGAAGACCTCGTAGTCCATCGCGAGGCCGAAGACCACACCGACCATGAAGATCGGCATCATGCTCATGATCGGACCGGTCTGCTCGACCCCGAAGAGCGAGCCGAGCCAGCCCCACTGGAAGACCGCGACGACCGCGCCCAGAGCCGCGACCACCGAGAGCAGGAAGCCGAGGGCCGCCTTCAGCGGCACGAGGACCGAGCGGAAGACCACCATCAGCAGCAGGAACGCCAGGCCGACGACGAGCGCCAGGTAGGGCAGCAGCGCGTCGTTCATCTTCTGCGAGAAGTCGATGTTCATGGCCGTGGCGCCCGTGACCAGCACCTCGGCACCGGTGTCGCTCTTGACGGTCTGCCCCGCGTCGCGGATGGCGTGGACCACGTTCTCCGTCTCGACGGAGCTCGGCCGGTCCTTGGGGATGACCGTGATGGTCGCGGTGTCACCGGCCTTGTTGAAGGTGGCCGGAGTGACGGCGGCGACGCCGCCGGAGCCTTCGATCTCGTCGGAGACCCTGTTCACCGCGGCCTTGCCGTCGGAGCTGTTCCTGGTGTCGACGACGACCATCAGCGGACCGTTGAACCCGGGGCCGAAGCCGTCGGAGAGCATGTCGTACGCCTGGCGCTGCGTGGTCGACTTCGGCTGGGCGCCGTCGTCCGGCAGACCCATCTCCAGCGAGGCCGCCGGTACGGCGATGGCACCGAGGCCGATGACGCCGGCCAGCAGGACCCACACCGGCCTGCGCAGCACGAACCGTGCCCAGCGGGTACCCATGTTCGGCTTCGCCTCGGGCTTGTTCTCGGCCTCGGCGGCCTTGCGCGCCCTGCGCCCCATGACCCGCTTGCCCGCGAAGCCCAGCATCGCCGGCACGAGGGTCAGTGCGATGAGGACGGCGATGGCGACGGTGCCCGCGGCGGCGAAGCCCATCTTGGACAGCATCGGGATGTTCACGACGGCGAGGCCGACCAGAGCGATGACCACGGTGAGGCCCGCGAAGACCACCGCGGACCCGGCCGTTCCGACGGCCCGTCCCGCGGCCTCCTCACGCTCCCGCCCCTCGGCCAGTTCGGCCCGGTAGCGGGAGACGATGAAGAGCGCGTAGTCGATGCCGACCGCGAGCCCGATCATCATCGCGAGGGTCGAGGTGGTGGAACCCAGATCCAGGACGTTGGCCAGCGCGGTGATCGTGGAGACCCCGATGCCCACCCCGATGAGGGCGGTCAGCAGAGGCAGCCCGGCGGCGATCAGCGAGCCGAAGGTGACGACCAGGACGACGGCGGCGATGGCGACGCCGATGATCTCGGTGGCGCCCGTCTCCGGCATCACCTGGAGCGCGTCACCACCGATCTCGACCTTCATGCCGCTGCTCTGCGCGTCGTGGCCCGCACCCTCCAGGGCCTCACGCGTCCCGTCGGTGAGCTCCATGGAGCTCACCTTGTAGGAGACGGAGATGTACGCGGTGGAGCCGTCCTTGCTGACGGCGTTCGCCTGGTACGGGTCGGCGACCGAGGCGATCTGGTCCGAGCCGGACTTCAGCTCGCCGACGATCTCCTGGATCTCGGCCTTGTTGTCCGCCGCGGTGACCTTCTCGCCTTCGGGTGCCTTGAAGACGACCCGGGCGGTCGCGCCGTCGGCACTGCCTCCGGGGAAACGTTCATCCAGCAGGTCGAAGGCGCGCTGGGCCTCCGTGCCGGGGATCGAGAAGGAACTGGAGGTGGCGGTGGCCGCCGAGGTGGCGCCGAATCCGGCCAGCGCCAGCAGAGCCACCCAGATGAGGGCGACGTAACGGCGGCGCCGGAAGGCGAGCCGTCCCAGTTTGTACAGGAATGTAGCCACGGAGGGGGTACTCCCGGTCAGGTCGTTGAGTGGAAGAGGGCGTGAGGAACCAGCCCGACGACGAGAGCGGCGTGTCAGGTGGAGCGTCGGGGAGAGGTCTTACGGAAAGGAAATGGGGACGTCAGACGCCGAGGGCGGGGAACACCACGGATTCCGCGTAGTCGGTCAGGAACGCCTGGTCGACCGGGCGTTCCTCGACCAGCTCCCGGGCGGCGAATGCGCCGATCATCATGTGGGGCACATAGGGAAGCGCCGGATTGTCCGGACGCACTTCCCCTCTGTCCACAGCCCGCTGGAGCATCGACCCGAGACCGGTGATCTCCGGCTCGATCAGCAGCTCGCGCAGCGCCTGGAACAGATCGGGGTTGTTGTGGACGGCATGGCTCAGACCCCGCAGCAGTGCGGAGTTCTTCTCCATCTTGCAGTCGTCGGTCTGCCCCATCACGGCCAGGAAGTCACCGCGGAGCGAACCGGTGTCGACATCGGCAAGGTGCACCGGCTTGTCGTTCCGGAGTGCCTTGACGACCAGCTCGGCCTTGCTCCCCCACTGGCGGTAGAGGGTGGCCTTGCTGGAATGGGTGCGGGCGGCGACGGCGTCCATGGTCAGGGCTTCGTAGCCGACCTCGCCGAGCAGGTCGAGCACGGCGGAGTACAGCTCGCTCTCGCGCTCGGGCGTGAGCCTGCTGCGTGCCATGGGTCGACCTCCTCTTCCTTGTGCCCGCTGGATCGTACGTCAGCCGAAGATCAACTAACGGAACGAAACTGTTTCGTACACTTCGAAGATACCCCCCTACCCAAGCGAAACGGGACAGTTTCGCTTGTGTCCTGCACCACAAGTTGCCGCGGGCCCTTCACACGGAAAGCATTGGAGGGTGAGTGACGACGTCGCGTATCTCCGTTTCCCGCACCTCCACAAGGACTTGCTCTGCTTCGTGGCGGAGGACGACCTATGGGTCGCTCCTCTCGCCCCGGCGGGGCAGCGGCCCGGCCGGGCTTGGCGGCTGACCGTCGACCGGACCAGAGTCGGTCATCCGCGCTTCTCGCCCGACGGGGGCCGTATCGCCTACACGACCTGGCGCACGCTCGACCCAGAGATCCACCTGGCCCCCGTCGACGGCGGCCCCGCCCGCAGACTCACCTACTGGGGGTCGACCGACGCCCGGGTCTGCGGCTGGAGCCCCGATCCGGGCGACTCGTCCCAGATCCTCGCCGTGTCCTCGCACAACCAGCCGTTCTCGTACTTCTCATGGGCGTACAGCGTCCCCACCGACGGCAGCCCGGGCGGCAAGCTCCCCTGGGGGCCCGTCTCCGACATCGCGGTCGCCGACGTCGACGGCGAGCGGCGCACCCTCCTGCTGACCGGGAAGCCGCCGCACGAGCCGGCGGCCTGGAAGCGTTACCGGGGCGGTGCCACGGGCCGGCTCTGGCTCCACGGCGAGCGGCTGCTGCCGGACATCGGCGGACACCTGGACTCACCGATGTTCGTCGGGCGCCGGATCGCCTTCCTCTCCGACCACGAGGGCGTCGGCAATCTGTACTCCTGCCTGATGGACGGCAGCGACCTGCGCCGGCACACGGACCACGACGCGTTCTACGCCCGGCACGCCTCCAGCGACGGCAGCAGGGTCGTCTACCAGTGCGCCGGCGATCTCTGGCTGGTCGAGGATCTGGAGTCGCCGGACGCCGTACCCCGGAAGCTGGAGGTGCGGCTCGGAGGCCCTCGGACGGGCCGCCGTACGTACCAGGTGCCGGCGTCCAGCCATGTCGACTCGCTGTCCGTCGACGAGACGGGCCGGGCCAGCGCCGTCTCCGTGCGCGGCAGCCTCTACTGGCTCACCCACCGCGACGGGCCCGCCCGCACGATCGCCGACACCCCGGGGGTGAGGGTCCGGCTGCCGGAGATGCTCGGCAGCAGCGGTCAGGTCGCGTACGTCACGGACGCGGAGGGGGAGGACGCGGTCGAGATCGCCCACCTCCCCCGGGCCAGCGGTGACCGCCCGCCCCGCCGGCTCGCCGCCGGGCGGCTGGGCAGGGTCCACGAGCTGATCTCCGACCCGGAGGGCGAGCGGCTGGCCATCGCGTCGAACGACGGCCGGCTCCTGCTGCTGGACACGGCGAAGGAGGCGGAGGCGGGGGTCGTCGAGGTCGTCGAGGTCGTCGAGGACCTGGAGAGCGGGCGCGTCGAGGGCAGCCTCGTGGAGGCCGATGCCCGGGACGTGGGGGTCACGGACACCGGGGCCGGGGTCACCGAGCTCATCCGCTCCGTGAACGGCCCCGTCCGTGATCTGGCGTTCTCCCCGGACGGCCACTGGCTGACCTGGTCGCACCCCGGTGTCGGACGGTCGCTGCGGCAGATCAAGCTCGCCCGGATCACCGGCCCGGACGCCCCGGTGATAGTGGACGTCACCAACGGCCGCTTCGAGGACGAGAACCCCGTCTTCACGGGCGACGGCCGCTATCTCGCCTTCCTCTCCTGGCGCGGATTCGACCCGGTGTACGACGTCCACACCGGGGACCTCTCCTTCCCGCTGGGCTGCCGCCCGTATCTGGTCCCCCTCACCTCGGCCACCCCCTCCCCCTTCGCCCTGCTCCCGGACGGCAGGCCCGCGGCGGGCGGCCTGGACCCGGTGGACATCCCGGAGGGCCCGGTCGAGGGACCGACGGTCATGGTGGAGTTCGAGGGACTGGAGAACAGGGTGACCCCGTTCCCCGTCTCCGCGTCGAAGTACTCGGGACTCCAGCCGGTCAGCGGCGGCGGCCTCGTCTGGCTGCGCTGGCCGATCTCCGGCGCGCTGGGCGAGACCTTCGCGAACCCGGCGGACATGTCGGGCCGCCCCACACTGGAGCACTTCAACATCGCCAAGGCCCGCAAGACCGAACTGGTCGGCCACCTCGACTGGTTCGCGGTCAGCGGGGACGCGACGCGGCTGGTCGTCATGGACGACGGCGAGCTGCGCGCCGTACCGTCCAACGAACCCGGCGACAACGACTCGACGGTCTTCCTCGACCTGCGCCGCATCCTGCACGACGTCGACCCGGCGGCGGAGTGGCGCCAGGCCTACGGGGAGGCGGGGCGCATCACCCGGGCCTACTTCTGGGAACCGGACATGTGCGGCATCGACTGGGACGGCGTACTGGATCAGTACCGCCCGCTGGTCGAACGCGTCGCCTCCCCCGACGAGTTCGCCGACCTGCTGCGCGAGGTCCTGGGCGAGCTGGGCACCTCCCACGCGTACGTCTCGCCCGCCCGCCGCAACGAGGGCCCCCCGCACTACCAACGGGCGATCGGACTGCTGGGCGCGAACCTCGTGTGCCGGGACGGCGACTGGACGGTGCAGCGGGTCCTGCCCGGCGACTCCTCCGACTCCAAGGCCCGTTCGCCGCTGGCCGGCACGGGAATCCGGGAGGGCGCCGTCCTCACGCATGTCGACGGCCGGCCGGTCGACCCGGTGGCGGGGCCGTACCCGCTGCTGACGGCCGCGGGCGGCACCACGGTGGAGCTGACCTTCCGCCCGGCCGGAGGCGAGTGCGGCGGCCGGTCGCGTCGTATCGCGATCGTCCCCCTGGTCGACGAGCGTCCGCTGCGCTACCAGGACTGGGTCGCCAAACGCCGTGAGGTCGTACGCGAGTTGAGCCACGGGAAGTGCGGGTATCTGCACATCCCCGACATGGGCGGTTCCGGCTGGGCCCAGTTCAACCGCGACCTGCGGCTCGAGGTGTCGCGCCCGGCGCTGATCGTGGACGTACGGGGCAACGCGGGCGGCCACATCAGCGAACTGGTCGTCGAGAAGCTCACCCGCGCCATCCTCGGCTGGGACCTGACCCGCAACGCCCAGGCGGTCAGTTACGCGTCCAACGCGCCCCGGGGGCCGGTCGTCGCCCTCGCCGACGAAGCCACGTCCTCCGACGGCGACATGATCACGGCCGCGTTCCGGCTGCTGAAGATGGGGCCCGTCGTGGGCCAGCGCACCTGGGGCGGCGTGGTCGGGATGACCGGGCGGCACCGGCTCGGCGACGGCACGGTGATCACGGTGCCGATGAACGCGGCCTGGTTCGACACCTACGGCTGGTCCGTCGAGAACCACGGCGTGGAGCCGGACCTGGAGGCGCTGCGCACCCCGCTGGACTGGGCGGAGGGCCGCCACGCGGTGCTGGACGACGCGGTCAGGGTCGCCCTGGACCTGCTGGCCGCCCACCCGGCAGCCACACCCCCGTCCTACGACACGGCCCCGAACCTGCGCAGGCCCCCACTGCCACCGAGGTAGCCGGCCACCCCGGGCACATCCAGCCCCCGCCCGACACGACCAAGCCCAGCCCGGCCAGATCAAGCCCCTCCGGCGACTGAGGAGCGGGGTCCGGGGCGGAGCCCCGAAGACCCCGCACCGCGCGAGCCCGCGCCCCGCACCGCGCACAGAAGGGGCGTACCCGGAACCCGGGTACGCCCCAACAGACCTCAGACGCGCAGTGCGTCAGCGACCGGAACGCTCACGCGCCTGGTCCGCGGCGTCCTTCGCACGGTCCCGCGCCTCGGGCCGACGGCCCTGCGCCTGGTCCGCGCCACGACGCGACGCCTGGTCGGCCGAGCGCTCACGCGCCTGCCCCTGCTTGCCACCGGCCTTCTGCTGCTTGGCCTGGTCGGCGAGCTCCTGCGCCTTGTCCTTGAACTGGTCTGCGATGCCCATGCTGTTCACTCCTATGTGGGTGCGTGGGGTCGGCCCCGGTGGGGCCTCGATCAGACTTACACACCCGGACATTCACCGCATTTCGATCATCCGCGCCGCACTCGCGCCTTCTGGTCGGCCTCGCCGCCCGCCCCGACGAGCCCCTTGCCGACACCGTCCAGCCGGGCCCCGAAGCGCTTCATCTCGCGCTGTCCGACGGTCCCTATCACCATCGGCAGATATCCCCGGATCGACTGCATCCCCCGCAGCCACCACTGCGCGTACACATGCGCGGAGCGCCGCTCGATCCCGGCCACGATCCGGTCCACCGCCGGGCCGAGGGGATACGTGCGGTTCGTCGGCCAGGGCAGCCGCTGCCTCAACTCCCGCATCACGTCGTCCTCGTCGGCGCCGCGGACCATGTCCGTGTCGGTCCAGGACAGATAGCCGACCCCGACCTTCACACCCCGGTGGCCGACCTCGCCGCGCAGGCAGTGCGCGAACGCCTCCACGCCCGACTTGGACGCGCAGTACGCACTCATCATCGGCGCCGGGGTGATCGCCGCCAGCGACGCTATCTGGAGGAAGTAGCCACGGCTCTCGATGAGCACCGGCAGGAACGCCCGCGCCGTCACCGCGCCGCCTATCAGGTTCACCTCGATGACCCTTCGCCACGCCTCCGGATCGGAGTCCACGAGCGGACCCCCGGTGGCGACGCCCGCGTTGGCGACGACGACGTCGATCTTGCCGAAGCGCGCCTTGACCTCCTGGGCGACCCGGCTCATCGCCTCATGGTCGGTGACGTCCGCATACCAGTGGTCACTGTCCGAGTGCAGCCGCTCCGAGACCTTCTTCAGCTCGTCCGGCTCCAGACCGACGAGCGCCAGCGTGGCGCCGCGCGCCGACAACTTGCGGGCCAGCAGCTCGCCCACGCCCCGCGCCGCACCCGTGACGACGACGACCTGTCCTTCGAGACTCCGCCTGTCGCTCATGCGACCTCCTCCTCACTCACGGCTTCCGCCGTACTGCCCGCACCGTCCACAGTGACGTACGAGGCCACCAGCTCGCGTAGCTTCGCCGTGACCACCTCGGGCGCCTCGACCGGCGTCATGTGGCCCATGCCCGCCAGCTCGGTGAGCCCGAGGCTCTGCGGCAGCGCCGCCTCTATGGCCCTCGCGTGCACGGGCGGCGTCAGCCGGTCCTCCGTGCCCGCGATCACCGCGGTCGGGAGCCGCAGTTCCCGTAGCCGCGCTTCGAGGTCGAGCTCCGCGAGCACGTGCCCCCAGGCGACGCGCGCACCACGCGGACACGCGTGAACGATCCTGGCACAGGCATCCACCCGTTCCGGGGCAGAACCACGCCCCATCGTGGCGTACTTGAGGATCGCCCTCGACACCGCGTTGACCGGACCGAGCGGCGCGCGCGCACCGAGGACCGCCGCGGTCATCCGGGTGCGGAGGGCGCCGGCCCGCAGCGGGAGCACCAGCGACTCCGCCGTCAGGCGCGAGCTTCCGGTGCTGCACAGCAGCACGGCCGCCCCGTGCTCCCGCACAGCGGCGCGGCCGGCCGCCGCCATCAGCGTCATCCCGCCCATGGAGTGGCCGCCGAGCACGGCCTTCTGCCCCGGGGCGAGCGTGGCCTTCAGCACCGCCTCCAGGTCGTCGGCCAGCGCCCGCGTGCTGTATCCGCCGGGACCGGCCGCCGGCGTACGCCCATGGCCCCGCTGGTCGTAGACGACGACCCGGTGGTCCACCGAGAGGTCCCGCACCTGGGCGTCCCAGAAGCGGGTGTTGCAGGTCCAGCCGTGGGCCAGGACCACGGCTGGGGCGCCCTCGGGTCCGTGCAGTTCGACGTGGATGCGCGAGCCGTCGGCGGAGACGACGCCCAGTTCGCGTACGGCCACGGGTATGAGCGGGGTCTCCGCCCGCTGGGTCAGCCTGCTCATCGTGCGGCCTCCTCGGCCACGGCCCGCGCCGCGGAGTGGACGGCGGGGGGACGGATGACGTCGTACTCACCCAGGTCGACCGAGCGGGTGGCCCGCCGGAAATCGGCCGTGGTGCCCGGCCAGACCGTGGTGTTGCGCCCGTTGGCGTCGAGGTACCAGCTGGTGCAGCCGCCGGTGTTCCAGACGGTCCGCTTCATCCGTTCCTGGACCCGGTGGTTCCAGGCGCCCACGGCGGCGGGCCGCGCGTCGAGTGCGACGCGCCCGCCCAGGACGTCCAGCTGGCGCATGAAGTCGGCCATGTAGTTCAGCTGGGACTCGATCATGAGGATCATCGAGGAGTTCCCGAGCCCCGTGTTGGGGCCGATGATCGTCATCCAGTTCGGGAAGCCGGCGGCGGTCGCACCCCGCAGCGCCTGCATCTCGTCCTTCCAGGACTCCGCGAGGGTGATGCCGTCGGCGCCGACGACCCGGGTCGCGATCGGCATGTCCGTCACGTGGAAACCGGTGCCGAGGATGATCACGTCGGCCTCGGTCTCCGAGCCGTCCGACCCGACGAGGGTGGATCCCCGCACCTCGGAGAGGCCGGAGTCGACCACGTCCACATTCGGCTGCGCGAGCGCCGGGTAGTAGGCGTTGGAGAGCAGGATGCGCTTGCAGCCGATGCGGTACGAGGGGGTCAGCTTGGCCCGCAGCGCGGGGTCCTTGACGGCCCGCGCCATGTTCCGCTTCGCTATCGTCTCGACCAGCCCGAGCTGGTCGGGGTGCTTGGTGAAGGCGCCCACCTGCAACTCCCGGATGCCCCAGAGGAGTCCACGCCGCGCGGTGGCCGTGAAGGGGAGCGCCCGGTGCAGCCACTTCTCGGCGCCGCTGATGGCGCGGTCCATGCGGGGCATGACCCAGGGCGGGGTCCGCTGGAAGAGGGTGAGCCGGCCGGCCTTCGGCTGGATCTCCGGGACGATCTGGATCGCGGAGGCACCGGTGCCGATCACCGCGACGCGCTTGCCGCTCAGGTCGTAGTCGTGGTCCCACCGCGCCGAGTGGAAGACCTTGCCCGGGAATTCGGCGAGCCCCGGTATGTCCGGCAGCTTCGGGTCGGAGAGCGGGCCGGTGGCGGACACGACGGCATCGGCGGTGATCGTGGCGCCGTCAGCCGTCTCGATCACCCAGTGCAGCTCGTCGTTGTCCCAGCGCATGACCGTGACTTCGTGGTTCAGCCTGATGTGCGGGCGCAGCCCGAAGGTGTCGGCCACATGCTCCAGGTAGGCGCGGATGTGCTGCTGCCCGGAGAAGGTGCGCGGCCAGTCGGGGTTGGGCGCGAACGAGAACGAGTACAGGTGGGACGGAACGTCGCAGGCGCACCCCGGGTAGCTGTTGTCCCGCCAGGTGCCGCCGACGGAACCGGCGCGTTCGAGGACCAGGAAGTCGGTGATGCCTTCGCGGCGGAGCCGGACAGCGGCTCCGAGGCCCCCGAATCCGGATCCGATCACCGCCACTCGTACGTGCTCGTGCTGGGCCATGCTGCCGCCTCCCCGCGGATGTGACACGACTCTGCCAGCAATCACTGGCATGGTTGGGAGAGTAGGGCAGCGCCGTACCGATGGGTAGGGGTCGGACCGAGGAAAGTTACCGGCGGTACAACATAGGGTGCGGGTGTGGCTGAAGGACGCGAGCACCGTGAGTACCGCATGGAGGAGCTGGCCGAGGAGGCCGGCATCACCGTGCGCACCCTGCGCTTCTACCGGGAGCGCGGCCTCATCCAGCCACCTCGCCGCGAGGGCCGCATCGCCTGGTACGACGACCACCACCTGGCCCGGCTGCGCACCATCACGGGCCTGCTGGAGCGGGGCCACACCCTCAACGGCATCGCCGACCTCGCCAGCACCTTCGACAGCGGCCGCGACGTCGCAGAGGTGCTGGGCCTGGGCGAACCGACCGAGGAGACCCCGGTCCGGCTCACGCCCGAGCAGCTCGCCGACTACTTCCAGGACCAGGCCACGGCGGAGAACCTCGCCGCCGCCATGGAGCTGGGCTATCTCGGCATCGACGGCGACGAGATCGTCCACATCAGCCGCCGGCTGCTGGAGGCCTCCTCCGAACTGGTGCGGGCCGGGGTACCGCTCGACGCCGTACTCACCGCGGGCCGCCAGGTCCGCGGACACGCAGACGCCCTCGCCGACCTGTTCGTGCGCGTACTGCGCACCCACACCGCACAGACCGAGCCGGAGCAACTGCGCACGCTCGCCCAGGCGGTGGTGGACGCCGAGCTGTCGATGTCCCTGGACCGGCGGCTACGGCGCGAGGACGACGAGAACTCGTAGCCGACGGCCACCGGCGCGAGAACGACGAGAACTCACAGCGACCGGCCACCGGCGCCTGGACGGTCAGCGCTCGTAGGTGACCGTCACCGGCGCGTGGTCGCTCCACCGCTCGCCGTGCGTGGCGGCGCGCTCCACCCACGCCTTCGCCGCCCGCCCGGCGAGGCCGGGGGTCGCCACCTGGTAGTCGATGCGCCATCCCGCGTCGTTGTCGAACGCCCTTCCCCGATAGGACCACCAGGAGTAGGGCCCCTCCTCCTCCGGGTGCAGCGCGCGGACCACATCGACGTACGCCGCCTCGTCGAACACCCGGGTCAGCCACTCGCGTTCCTCGGGGAGGAAGCCGGAGTTCTTCTTGTTGGCCTTCCAGTTCTTGAGGTCGGCCTCGCGGTGGGCGATGTTCCAGTCGCCGCACACGACCACCTCGCGACCCTCCGCCGCCGCCCGCACCTTCAGGCCCTGGAGATAGGGGAGGAAGGCCGCCATGAAGCGCTCCTTCTCCTCCTGCCTCTCCGTGCCGACCTCACCGGACGGCAGATAGAGACTGGCGACCGTCACACCCGGCAGGTCCACCTCGATGTAGCGGCCGGAGGTGTCGAATTCCTCACACCCCGGGACTCCGAACCCGCCGAACCCGGTCTGGACACGCTCCGGCGCGTGCCGGGTGTAGACGGCGACCCCCGCACGCCCCTTGGCCGCGGCCGGGGCGAACACGACGTGCCAACCCTCGGGCGCACGCACCTCTTCAGGGAGCTGCTGCGCTTCGGCGCGGACCTCCTGGAGGCAGATCACATCGGCCTCGGTCTGCCCCAGCCACTCGACGAAGCCCTTCTTCGCGGCGGCACGGAGCCCGTTCACGTTCACGGTGGTAACAGTCAGCATCCAGGTACAGTACCTACACATAGTGGATGCATACATGTACTATTGTGCGCATGAATATCCACCCTCGGCCCTTCGACCACCCCGACGCCGTGAAACTCAACGACCAGGTGCAGCTCGAATACGCCGAGCGCTACGGCGACGAGGGCGACATCACACCGCTCGACGCCGCCATGTTCGATCCGCCTCGCGGACTGTATCTGCTCGCCTACGACGAGCAGAACCGTCCTGTGGCCACCGGCGGCTGGCGCGGTCAGCAGCAGAACGACGAGGGCTACTCCGACGGCGACGCCGAGATCAAGCGGATGTTCGTCATCCCCGAGGGCCGCGGCCGGGGTCTCGCCCGCCGCATCCTCGCCGCCCTGGAGGACGACGCCCGTGCGGCCGGCCGCACCCGCATGGTCCTGGAGACCGGCGACCAGCAGCCCGAGGCCATCGCGCTGTACACCTCCAGCGGCTACACGCTCTGCGAGAAGTTCGGGCACTACCGCACGTACGACAGCAGCATCTGCATGGCCAAGCCGCTGGGACAGCCCTCCTAGGGAACCCGCGCCACACCCACGTAGAACCCGCTCCGCTCGTACGCCGGCGCGGGCTCCTCCTGGTACCACTCGGGAGCCGTGACAAGCCCCGGCTCGACGAGCTCCAGCCCCTCGAAGAACGGCTCGACCTCCGCGCGTGAGCGCATGCGCAGCGCGATGGCGCCCTTCCTGTAGGCGGACTCCGTCTCCTGCTTGAGCTCGGGATGCTGATCGGCGGTCCCGTGCGACAGCACGAGGAAGCTCCCCGGAGGCAGCGCCCCGACCAGCGTGCGGGTGATGCCGTACGGATCCTGCTCGTCGGGCAGGAAGTGCATCAGCGCGATGAGGGACAGCGCGACGGGTTCACCGAAGTCGAGCACCCGCGCCGCCTGTTCGAGAATCGCCTCCGGCTGCCGCACATCGCCGTGGATGTAGTCCGTCGCGCCCTCGGGGTGGCTCACCAGCAGCGCTTCCGCATGCCGCAGCACGATGGGGTCGTTGTCCGCGTAGACGACCCTGGCACCCGGGGTGACGGCCTGGACGATCTGATGGAGGTTCGGCGACGTGGGGATGCCGGTCCCGATGTCCAGGAACTGACCGACGCCCCGCCGGGCCAGCCAGGCGGAGGCGCGGTGCATGAAAGCCCGGTTCCGGGCCGCGTTCGCCCGCGCCTCGGCGGGCAGCTTCTCCGCGACCGCCTGATCGACCGGGTAGTTGTCCTTCCCGCCGAGCAGCCAGTCGTACACCCGTGCCGGGTGCGGCTTGCTGGTGTCGATGCGGGAGCTGGGTATACCGGCTGTCACAGTGCGCCCTCCTACGGAACCACGAACAGGCACCCCCGCCACCTGACCCGTGCGGCCCTCAACAGCGGTCACCGGAAGGGCAGGTGAGCGAGGAGGGCCCAGGTTACCGGGTGGTCGCGGCGGCGCGCCGGACACACGATGCGGCACGACCGTTCACGACCCCCCGCGATACCGCGATGCCCCCGCCGCCCCGCCCTCGCGGCAGGGCCCCGAAAACGACGAGATCCCGCCCGATCTTGCGATCGGACGGGATCTCGTGTGTGCGGTGGACCTGTGGGGATTTGAACCCCAGACCCCCTCGATGCGAACGAGGTGCGCTACCAGACTGCGCCACAGGCCCTTGCAACGAGTGAAACTCTAGCACCCTCATCGGGGTGCTCGGAAATCCGTATCCCGGCAGGTCACCGAGTCGGGTTCCCCGCCGGGCTCACTCGTTGGCCGCGCGCGGCCGGTCCTCGTCGTCGTACTGGTCGAAGAGGGGCGTACGGCCGCGGTCACGCGTGCGCTTGGCCTGGTTGCCGCGGCGGCGGGGAGCCGGTTCGGCGTCGGGCGTGGCGGGCTCCTGCGTGCCCGTCCGGGTGGGCTCCGCCGGGCTGGAACGGGCCGCGCTCCACGTCTCCGGGTCGTTGACCTCGACCCCGCCCGTGGCACGCGGGGCGACCGGGGCGGTGACGTAGGTCGGCAGCGGGACCGGCACCGGCTCCCAGCTGTCACCCTGGGCCGGTCCGCGTTCGCGCTGCTGGTCGACCCACTCGGCGTGGTCCGTCTGCTCGACGAGGGCGCGGCGGCCGGCCTCCTGGGGCGAGACCGTGGGGACGGGGACGGCCGCTTCGGGCTCCTCGTCGGCCTCGGCGGGAGCCGAGGACGCGGGCTGGTGCCTGCGGGGCCGGTTCTCACGCAGCCGCTGCGCGGCCACCTCGGCACGGCGCCGGTCCATGGTGAAGACGAACCGACGGCGCTCCTGGGCCCGCAGATGCACGATGTACGAGCTCAGCAGGACGGCCGGAACAGCCGGCGCCCACAGGAAGCGGAGTCCGCCCACCGCCGCGACGACCGCGCCGAGCGTGAACGCCATGAACAGGATCGTGGTGGTACGCCGACGGCGGGCCAGGACCTGCGAGCGCCGTCGGCGCTCGCGCTCGGTCTCGGCGCCGGAAGGCCGCCGCCCCTCCCGCCGGACGGACTCCGGACGGGAGGCCCTGTCCTGCGGGCGCTCCTGGTCCGGCCGGCCGGGCGTCGGGAGGCGCAACCGCGCTTCCGTATGTGCCGGAGGCGCGGAAAAGGCCCGGACGTCGACGGACTCCATTCGGTCCGTGACGGCATCCGGGTCCACGTCGCCAGGCGCCTCCTCGGCATCCCGCTCCCGCAGCTCCTTGGCGTAACGGCGCTCCATGGCCGCCCGTCCGGACAGCAGCCGGATGGCGGTGCTGAAGCGTTCCGTCGGACGGGCTTCATTGAGCTCGTCCTGCCTGCGGAGCCACATCGGCACCAAGTAGGCGGCCCATGCACCGACGATGACTGCGTAGATGAGGCCGCTGCTGCTCACGCTCACACCGTAGAGGGGTTTGCACGGCAGCATCCGCCAATTGGCCCGGTGTGTCGCACGATCCGGCTGATATGACGGACTTTTTTTGTGATTGTTCGGGTCAACAGTCGCCGAAAGTGAGGTTCATTACCGTCAGGGAGCGATCAAATTCGAACACTCATTTTATTTCCCCGGGCGTGCGCGGCGTCCCCGGAGTACCCGGCCGCATCCTGCGCCAACGTCTCAGCAGCCCGTCGGGGACTTCCTCGGCGGTGAGGGCGAAGATCAGATGATCCCGCCACGCACCGTCGATGTGCAGATATCGTGGACGCAGCCCTTCCGCACGGAATCCGAGTTTCTCCACGACCCTTCGGCTGGGGGCGTTCTCGGGCCGAATGCATACCTCGATCCGGTGCAGTCCGACCGTACGGAAACAGTGGTCGACGGCGAGAGCCACCGCGGTCGGCATGACACCGCGGCCCGCCACCTCCTGGTCGACCCAGTAGCCGACATGGCCCGAGCACATCGAGCCCCAGGTGATGCCCGCCACCGTCAACTGCCCGACGAGACGCCCCTCGTACTCGATGGCGAAGGGCAGCATGCGCCCGGCGTTCGCCTCGGCACGCAGGTGGCGGATCATCTGACGGTAGGTGGGGCGCTGGGCGACCGGGCCGCCGGGGGCGGGCGGCGGGACGGTCGCCTCCCAGGGGCGCAGCCAGTCCCGGTTACGGCGGTTGACCTCACGCCACACGCTCTGGTCACGCAGCTTTATCGGGCGGAGGGTGACGGCGCCGTCGGTCAGGATCACCGGCCAGGTCCGGACGTTCAGCTCGGGCTCCCCGGTCGGGGGTGATCGCCGCCGCGCAGCTGGTCGACGGCGTGCACCAGGAGCCTGCTCAGGACCGCGAGCCCGTCGCGTACGCCACCGGTCGAGCCGGGCAGGTTCACGACGAGTGTGCGGTCCGCGATGCCCGCGAGGCCGCGGGAGAGCGCGGCGGTGGGGACCTTGTCTCGTCCCTCGGCGCGGATCGCCTCGGCGATGCCCGGGATCTCACGGTCCAGGACGCGGCGGGTGGCCTCGGGCGTGCGGTCGGTGGGCGAGATGCCCGTACCGCCGGTGGTGACGATCACGTCGTAGCCCGCGGACGCTCCGGCCCGGAGGGCCGCTTCCACCGGGTCCCCGTCGGGCACGACCTGGGGGCCTTCGACGGCGAACCCGAGGCCGGTGAGGGCCTCGGCGATGAGAGGTCCGCCCTTGTCGGCGTAGACGCCGGCGGAGGCGCGGTTGGAGGCGGTCACGACGAGGGCGCGGTATCCGCCGGTGGCTGGCTCGCTGCCGGGCGCGGTCATGCGTCCGCCCCCTCCGGTGCGGGGCGCCGGTAGTCGCCGGACTTGCCGCCCGACTTCGCCTCGACCCGTACGTCCGTGATCACCGCGCTCTTGTCGACCGCCTTGATCATGTCGATCACCGTGAGCGCGGCGACCGACACGGCGGTCAGGGCCTCCATCTCGACCCCCGTGCGGTCCGTGGTCTTCACGGTGGCCAGGATCTCCACCGCGTCGTCGGCGACGCTCAGGTCGACCTTCACACCGGAGACTGCGAGCGGGTGGCAGAGCGGGATCAGGTCCGGGGTGCGCTTGGCCCCCATGATCCCCGCGATGCGCGCGGTGGCGAGCGCGTCGCCCTTGGGGACGCCTTCGCCCCTGAGGAGTTCGACGACACGCGGTGACACGAGGACCCGGCCGCTCGCCCGGGCGACACGTGCCGTGACGTCCTTCTCCGACACGTCGACCATGCGGGCGGCGCCCGCCTCGTCGATGTGCGTCAGCCTGTTCTGCGTACTCAACTCACTCCGCCTAGCGGTAGGGCGCCGGTTGCCCGCCCGTCCCGCACCGAGGCGCGGGCCGAGGGGCCGGGGGGCTTCCCCCGGTAAGGCACAGCGCCAGATACCGTACCGCCACCGCGCCGAAGTCAGCGGAGGAGGATCACCTCGGCCTCCGTGCCGGGCTCGGCGGAGGTGACGTCCTCGGGCAGCACGATCAGCGCGTCCGCCTGGGCGAGGGCGGCGATCAGATGCGATCCGGGCCCCCCGACCGGAGTCACGGTGCCCGCCTCGGCGTCATAGGTCCCGCGCAGGAACTGGCGCTTGCCGGACGGCGAGGCGAGCGCCTCGTCGGTGCTGAGCGTGGCCCGCACCTTCGGGCGGTGGACGTCGTCGAGGCCCATCAGCGTCAGGATCGCCGGACGGACGAACAGCTCGAAGGAGACGTACGACGAGACCGGATTCCCGGGCAGCGCCAGCAGCGGCGTGTGGTCGGGGCCGATCGAGCCGAAGCCCTGAGGCTTGCCCGGCTGCATGGCCAGCTTGCGGAAGTCGACACCACCACCGGGCTCGTCCTCGTCGCCCACGGAGGACAGGGCCTCCTTGACCACGTCGTACGCACCGACGCTCACCCCGCCCGTGGTGACGACGATGTCGGCGCGGATCAACTGGTCCTCGATCGTGGCCCGCAGGGTCTCGGCGTCATCGGCGACCGCCGGCACGCGGTAGGCGATGGCCCCCGCGTCCCGGGCCGCGGCGGTCAGCGCGAAGCTGTTGGAGTCGTAGATCCGGCCACCGGTCAGCTCCTCGCCCGGCTGCGCCAGCTCGCTGCCGGTGGACAGCACGACGACGCGCGGACGGGGCCGCACCCGCACCGTCGAGCGGCCGATCGCGGCGAGCAGCCCGATCTGCGGCGGCCCGACGACCGAACCCGCGCGCAGCGCCAGGTCCCCCGGCTGCACGTCGCTGCCCCTGGCCCTGACGTGGGCGCGCGGCTTGACGGGGCGGTGGACACGGACCTCACCGCTCGCACCCTCCGGAGCGTCGCTGTGGGCGCGCATGGCGGAGGCGGGGCCGCCGCCCGTGCCGCCGTCGGTCCATTCGACCGGGACGACGGCCTCGGCGCCCGCGGGCAGCGGAGCGCCGGTCATGATGCGGGCGGCCTCGCCGGGACCGACGGACCGGCCGTCGGGCAGACCACCGTCGCCCGCGGCGACGTCGCCGATGACGGTGAGGACGGCGGGGAACTCCTCGCTGGCTCCCTCGACATCGGAGATCCGGACGGCGTATCCGTCCATCGAGCTGTTGTCGAAGGGCGGCAGGGCGACCTCCACCACGACGTCCTCGACCAGGACGCAGCCCTGGGCGTCCGGCAGTTGCAGCTCGATGGGTTCGAGCGGCTTCACCGCGGCGAGGATGTCGTCCAGGTGCTCGTCCACCGACCAGATCGTGCTGCTCAAGCTGTTACAACTCCTCGTCGACGTAACTGCGCAGCCAGGTCCGGAAGTCCGGGCCCAGGTCTTCACGTTCGCACGCGAGTCTGACAATGGCACGCAGATAGTCACCGCGGTCACCGGTGTCGTAGCGGCGGCCCTTGAAGACGACACCGTGCACCGGGCCGCCGATCTTCTCGTCCTCGGCCAGCAGCTGGAGGGCGTCGGTGAGCTGGATCTCGCCGCCTCGGCCGGGCTCGGTCCGGCGCAGTATGTCGAAGACCGCCGGGTCCAGGACGTAGCGGCCGATGACGGCGAGGTTGCTGGGCGCCTCGGACGGGTCGGGCTTCTCCACGAGGCCGGTGACCCGGACCACGTCGCTGTCCTCGGTCGCCTCGGTGGCCGCGCAGCCGTACATGTGGATCTGCGACGGGTCGACCTCCATCAGGGCGACGACGCTGCCGCCCTCGCGCTCCTGGATCTCGACCATCCTGGCGAGAAGCGGGTCGCGCGGGTCGATGAGGTCGTCACCCAGGAGCACGGCGAACGGCTGGTCGCCGACGTGGGGGGCGGCACAGAGGACCGCGTGGCCGAGGCCGCGCGGGTCGCCCTGGCGCACGTAGTGCATGGTGGCCAGGTCGCTGGACTCCTGGACCTTGGAGAGGCGTTCGGCGTCTCCCTTGCGGGTCAGCGCGGACTCCAGCTCGTAGTTCCGGTCGAAGTGGTCCTCCAGGGGACGCTTGTTGCGACCGGTGATCATCAGTACGTCGGAGAGGCCTGCGGCGACAGCCTCCTCGACGACATACTGGATCGCGGGCTTGTCGACGACAGGCAGCATCTCCTTGGGAGTGGCCTTGGTGGCCGGCAGGAACCGGGTGCCGAGACCTGCAGCTGGGATGACAGCTTTGCTGATCCTGGGGTGCGACTGAGTCATGCGCAGACTGTATCCGTTACGTATGGGCGGAAGATGAGCGTCCGGTTAACTTCGTTCTCATACATCCACATAAAAGAACTATGTGAGCACCCGTTGAACCATGACATGTCCCGAAAGGCAACACTGCGACGCGAACTGCTCGCCGCGCGGGCGCTGCTCACCTCGGAAGACGTCAGAAGGACCGCCGCGGTTCTCGCCTCGGCCGCCGCGGATCTGCCCGAGCTGACCGGCGCCCGGACCGTCGCGGCCTACGTGTCCGTGGGGCGCGAACCGGGAACACACGCGCTCCTGGACGCCCTGCGGGCGCGGGGTGTGCGCGTTCTGCTCCCGGTCCTCATGGCGGACAACGACCTGGACTGGGCCGTGTTCGAAGGCGCGGAGCACCTCGTGCCCGCCGGCCGGGGCCTGCTGGAGCCGGACGGCCCGCGTCTCGGCCCGCAGGCGGTCCTGGACGCGGACGCGGTACTGCTGCCCGGCCTGGCCGTGGACGGACGCGGGATGCGGCTGGGCCGGGGCGGGGGCAGCTACGACCGGGTACTGGCCCGGCTCGCGTCGGCCGGGGCGCACCCCGCCCTGGTCGTCCTGCTGTACGACGACGAGGTGGTCGCGCGGGTTCCGGATGAACCGCACGACCACCCCGTGGATGCCGTGGTCACGCCCGCCGGAGCGCGGCGCTTCCCGCCCCGGGCCCGGGCCTAGGGTTTCTTGAGCGTCAGGCTGTCGACGGTGGACTGCTTCACGGCGTCCGCCCCGAAGGACCAGTCGAGCAGTTCGCCCTCGACCCACTTGTCGGTCTGATCGGTGTAGTGCGCGCTGAACGCGTGCCCCGAGGCGCCGGTGAGGTTGATCCACCGGGACTTGTCCCAGTCACCGACGTTGACGACCATCCGCATCGACGGGACCCAGATGACCTCGTAGCCGCCGGCCGCGTTCCAGCCGGTCGCGTTGACCGCCGCCTCTCCGCCTCCGAGGTCCCAGGGGCCCCGGTTGAGGGCCCGCTGCAGGAGGTCGGGCCCGTCGGTGCCCAGTGTCTGGTTGCGCAGGGTCAGCTGGTGCAGCCTGCCCCAGCTCCAGGTGGACATGTCCTTGCCGAGCTCGGCCGTCAGCTCCCAGCGCGCGTCCTCCATGGCGCGGGCGAAGAGCTCGTCACGGCTGTCGACGGCCTCCTCGCGCCCCTTGGCCGGGACCTTCCACCACGCGTTGTCCTGGTCGTCCAGGATGCTCTCGACCACCTCGTACCAGCGGTCGCCGCCGTCCGGCTGCGCCGCGTCCGGGGCGCGCTGACCGCACTCGCGTACGAGCTTGTCCTGCTCGTCCACGGGCCCGGTGCCGGGGACCGGCTTCACGTAGACGCAGTCGCCCTCGGCCCGCATCTCCTTGGGGAGTTTGTCGCCGAACGCCAGCTTGAGGATGTTGCGCCAGACACCGTTGAAGTACGCGGCGGCGGCCGAGTCGGACTCCTGGGTGTAGTCCCAGCCCTCCAGCAGCTTCTGCGCCTCGCGGACACTCTTGTCGGCGATGCCGATCTTCTTCAGCTCCGGCACCAGCTTCGCGGCGATCGCGCTCTGGTTGTCCATCTGCATCGTCTGCATGTCGTCGGTCGAGATCTTCTCGCCGCCGTCGATCTTCTTCTGGATCAGGTCGTTGATCCGCTGGCTGCGGGTGCCGTAGCCCCAGTCCTTGGTGAGCATGTGCTCGTAGTCGTCACCGATGACCGCCTGGTTGGCGGTGACGATGTAGCCGCGGTCCGGGTCGTACTCGTACGGCAGCTCGTCGAACGGGATGGGGTCCTTCTCCCAGCCGTAGGCGGCGGACCAGCCGGGGCTCGGCGTCGTACCGTCGCCCTTGAGGCGGACCGGGATCTTGCCGGGCGCCTGGTAGCCGATGTGCCCCTCGGTGTCCGCGTAGATGAGGTTCTGCGACGGCACCTCGAAGTGCGCGGCCGCCTTACGGAAGCTCGTGAAGTCCTTGGCCCGGTTGAGCTCGAAGACCGCGTCCATGGACTTCCCCGGGTCCAGCGCCGTCCACTTCAGGGAGACTCCGTACCCGTCGCCCCGGTCCGGCGCCGAGGTGGTGACGGGAGCCTTCTTGCCGACCTTCTCCAACTCGGCGCTGCGGTCGGAGACCAGCGGGCCGTTGTTGGTCTCGCGGACGGTGATCGTCCTGCTCTTCCCGCCCGCGACCTTGATGGTCTCCTCGCGGGTGATGAAGGGCTCGGTCTTGCCGTCGTACTGGTATCCGTCGGCCGAGACCTTCTCCAGGAACAGGTCGGTGACGTCCGCGCCGAGGTTGGTGAAGCCCCAGGCGATGTCCTGGTTGTGGCCGATGATCACACCGGGCATCCCGGAGAAGGTGTAGCCGGCGGTGTCGTACCGGCACGACTCCGAGAGCTGACGGCAGTGCAGCCCCATCTGGTACCAGAGCGAGGGCAGCTGCGGCGCCAGGTGCGGGTCGTTGGCGAGCAGCGGCTTGCCCGTCGTCGTGTACTCGCCGGAGACCACCCAGGAGTTCGACCCGATGCCGTTGCCGTTGGGGCCGAGCAGCGCCGGGATCTCGTCGAGGCTCTCGGAGAGCGCGGAGAGCTGGGTGTTCAGACCCTCGGTCGCGCCCGCGACGGTCCCCGGACCGATGTCGCCCGACGGCTCGGCCTCGGGGTCGTACTTCCCGGTGACCGGGGAGACCGCGCCCTGCTCGACGATCGGCTTGTTCTTCTCGTACGGGTAGTCCGGGTAGAGGTCCTTGATCTGCTTCGCGCTGAGCCTGCTGGTCATCAGCGAGCGGTCGATCTCGTCCTGCATGTTCCCGCGCAGGTCCCAGGCCATCGCCTTCAGCCAGGCGACCGAGTCGACCGGGGTCCACTCGGTGGGCTTGTAGTCGTTGGTCAGGCCGAGCGCCGCGTACTCGACGGAGATGTCCTTGCCGTCCTTGCCGTCCAGATACGCGTTCACCCCCTCCGCGTACGCCCGGAGGTTCTTCTTGGTGTCCTCGTCCAGGACCTCGTCGTACTCCTTCTGCGCGACCTTGCGCCAGCCCAGCGTCCGCAGGAAGGAGTCGGTCCCGACCTGGCCGGCTCCGAACATCTCGGAGAGCCGTCCCGAGGTCATGTGACGGCGTACGTCCATCTCCCAGAAGCGGTCCTGGGCCTGGACGAAGCCCTGGGCGCGGAAGAGGTCGCTGTCGGTGTCCGCGTAGATCTGCGGGATCCCGTAGTCGTCGCGTTTGACGTCGACGTCACCGGAAAGGCCCTTGAGTTCGAGGGAACCGGTGGTCTGCGGGTACGAGGCCCGCACCGTGGAAACGGACCAGTACGCGCCGTATCCGACACCCGCGACAAGCGCCAGCACCAGGACGATCACGATCAGGCGGGCGCGTCGCCCCTTCTTCCTGCCGGTCTTCTTCGCATCGGAAGACCCGGAAGGGGCGGTTGTGTTGGCGGGCATCGCTGTCCTTCGAGGGGCAGGGTGGTCCTGGGAGTGCAGGAGCAACCATAGGCGCCCCGCAGAAGCCACTCGGACGCGGTATGGGGATGCATCCATTTGCGCACCGGTTCGCACGAACACTCGAAGGCGTCAAGAAAACGTTAAAGATTAGGTAAGGTAACGAAGTACTGGCCGCCGGAGGACGATCCGGAAGGCGTACACAGGGGAAGGAACGGACCCTGACTGTCCACGCGCTCAACGAACTTCTGCTCGTCTGCTCACTCGTCCTGCTGGTCGCCGTCGCGGCCGTACGCATCTCGTCCCGCAGCGGGCTCCCCAGCCTGCTCCTGTACCTCGGCATCGGCATCGCCATGGGGCAGGACGGCATCTTCGACGTCAAGTTCGACAACGCCGAGCTGACCCAGGTGATCGGCTACGCCGCCCTGGTCGTCATCCTGGCCGAGGGCGGCCTGGGCACGAAGTGGAAAGAAGTGAAACCCGCGCTGCCGGCGGCAGCCATGCTGTCGACCATCGGCGTGGGCATCAGCGTGGGCGTCACCGCGAGCGCGGCGCACTATCTCGTCGGCCTCGACTGGCGGCAGGCCCTGATCATCGGCGCCGTCGTCTCCTCCACCGACGCAGCGGCCGTCTTCTCCGTCCTGCGCAAGGTCCCGCTGCCCTCCCGCATCACCGGTGTCCTGGAGGCCGAATCCGGCTTCAACGACGCCCCCGTGGTGATCCTGGTGGTGGCGTTCTCCGCCGTCGGCCCCGTGGAGCACTGGTACGTACTGGTCGGCGAGATAGCCCTGGAGCTGGCCATCGGTGCCGCGATCGGTCTCGCGGTGGGCTGGCTGGGCTCCTACGGGATCCGCCATGTGGCACTGCCCGCCTCCGGGCTCTACCCGATCGCCGTGATGGCCATCGCGGTCTCGGCGTACGCGGCGGGCGCCATGGCCCACGGCAGTGGCTTCCTGGCCGTCTACCTGGCCGCGATGGTCCTCGGCAACTCCAAGCTCCCGCACTGGCCGGCCACCCGGGGCTTCGCCGACGGGCTCGGCTGGCTGGCGCAGATCGGCATGTTCGTCCTGCTCGGCCTGCTGGTCACCCCGCACGACCTCATCGACGACTTCTGGCCCGCCGTGGTCGTGGGGCTGGTCCTCACCGCCGTAGCCCGGCCGCTGTCCGTCTTCATCAGCCTGGCGCCGTTCCGGCTGCCACGGCGCGAGAAGGCTCTGATGTCCTGGGCGGGCCTGCGTGGCGCCGTCCCCATCATCCTGGCGACCATCCCCATGGTGTCCGGGATCGAGGGCAGCACCCGGGTCTTCAACATCGTCTTCGTGCTCGTCATCGTCTACACGCTGATCCAGGGACCGACCCTGCCGTGGCTGGCGAAGACCCTGAACATCTCCGACGACCCGTCGGAGACCGCCGACCTCGGCATCGAGTCGGCACCCCTGGAACGACTGCGCGGCCACCTGCTGTCCGTCGCGGTCCCCGGCAAGTCCAAGATGCACGGCGTGGAGGTCGCGGAGCTCCGGCTGCCCGCCGGGGCCGCGGTCACCCTCGTCGTACGGGACGGCAAGAGCTTCGTCCCAGCCCCCTCGACCGTCCTGCGCCGCGGGGACGAGCTCCTGGTCGTCGCGACCGATCCGGTGCGCGACGCGGCGGAGGCCCGGCTGCGGGCGGTCGGCCAGGGCGGGAAGCTGGCCGGCTGGCTGGGGACGAGCGGGGCGGACCGGACCGACGAGGCCACGGTGGACATGCCGCACCTCGCGAAGCTGGCCCGGAAGCTGGGCAAGGGCGGCGAGAGCCGTCCGGCGGACAAGGCGGGCAGCGGCGGGACCCCTCGCTGACCGGAGAGGCGGCGAGGGCAATCCGCGCACAATCGCAGGTGTGCCGGGGACAAGGCCTGTAAGATGAAGGACCGGATCTTCTGATCCACACGATGTGAACGTGATCGACCAACCCTGATCGACCAACTCTGTCTGATGCAGAGCTGGCGCGACCGTATGGCGGTCGTGGCGTCCTTCGCCTCTGGAGCGAGCGCCCGGCATCTACCGCAGTCCCGCGCGAAGAGGACAGCTCTCGGCAGCTCCCGCACGCTCCACGCACCCAGGTGCGAGGCGCCCCGGGACACGGCCACCAGGCGGCAGAAAGGCATGGACCGTGGCGTCCACGGTCTCCGACCGCCCCGGTTACGGGCAGTTGCTGCGCACCCCGGGTGCGTGGACCTTCCTCCTCCCGGGCTTCGCGGCCCGGCAGCCCTTCGCGATGCTGACCATCGGGATCGTGCTCCTGGTCCAGCACACCACCGGCTCGTACGGCAGTGCGGGCGCCGTGGCCGCCGTCTCAGGCGTCTCCATGGCGCTGTTCGCGCCGCAGAGCGGCAGGCTCGCCGACCGGTTCGGCCAGCGCGCAGTGCTCCTGCCCGGCGTGCTGGTCCACGCCGTCTCCGTCGGCGGCCTCACGGCACTCGCCCTGGCGGACGCGCCCCTGTGGGCGCTGTTCCTGGCGGCGGTGCCCACCGGTGCCTCCATCCCGCAGATCGGGCCGATGGTGCGGGCGCGCTGGGCCGCCCGGCTCGGCGCCGCCCCGGGCCGTCCGGCCTCCCCGCTGATGTCCACGGCCGCCGCCTTCGAGTCCGTGACGGACGAGTTCACCTTCGTCGTCGGCCCCGTGCTCGCGACCGCGCTGTGCACCGGCGTGCACCCTGCGGCCGGACTGATCGCGGAGGCGGCGCTGACGCTGCTCGGCGGCGTCCTGTTCGCCGCCATGCGCTCCACCGAGCCCGCGCCCCGGGGCGCGACCACGGCGGACGCACCGCACCGCTCGGCGCTCTCCGTGCCCGGGGTGCGCGTCCTCGCGATCACCTTCCTGGGCATCGGCGCGGTGTTCGGCGGCATGCAGGTCTCCCTGACGGCGTTCTCCGAGGAGATCGGCCGGCCCGGCGTGAACGGGCTGCTGTACGGAATCTTCGCGGCCGGCAACATGCTGGCGGGTATCGCCTGCGGGGCCATCGCCTGGAAGAGCAGCCCGCGCCGCCGGCTGATCGTCGGCTATGTGGCCCTGACCCTGACGGCGTCCGGTCTCTGGGCCGTGCACTCCGTACCGCTGCTGGCGGGGCTCGGGCTGCTCGTCGGACTGTGCATCGCGCCCGCGCTGATCAGCGGCTACACCCTCGTCGAAGCCCTGGTGCCCGCGTCCGCGAGGACCGAGGCCTTCACCTGGCTGACGGGCGCCGTGGCGCTGGGTCAGGCGGCGGCCGTCACGGTGGCCGGACAACTCGCGGACACCCATGGCGCGAGCACGGGTTTCGTGGTCCCGCTGGCCGGCACGGCGCTGGCGCTGGCGACCCTTCTGGCCCTGCGTTCACGGCTGACGCCGAGGGCCGGTGGACGGACGGTGGCACGTGGGATCGGTCACCGCGAGCCGGTCACGGTGGACTGATCGCTCGGAATAGGTCAGTATGGAGCGTCGTTAGCACTCATTGAGTGAGAGTGCCAGGAGGAGCAAGTGCCGACCTATCAGTACCAGTGCACCGAATGCGGCGAGGGCCTCGAAGCGGTGCAGAAGTTCACCGATGATGCCCTGACCGTGTGCCCGAACTGCGAGGGACGCCTCAAGAAGGTGTTCTCGGCCGTCGGCATCGTCTTCAAGGGATCCGGTTTCTACCGGAACGACAGCCGCGGCTCCTCGTCGAGCAGCACGCCGGCCACGTCGCCGTCCGCCAAGACGTCCGATTCCTCCACCGGGTCGACCTCCGGGTCCTCCTCGGCGAAGTCGGACGCGAAGCCGGCCGCCTCGGCCGCGTCCTCGACCTCCTCGGCTTCTTCCTCGTCGAGCGGTACGTCGGCCGCCTGAGGCACCCGCACACCCACACGTTCCACTCCGGACCCCGCTGATCGACTCGGCGGGGTCCTGGCCGTGCGCGCCCCGTTAGTGTGACCGCATGGTGAACGCAGAAACGGCTACAGCGGAAATCGGTGTCATCGGCGGATCGGGCTTCTACTCCTTCCTGGAGGACGTCACCGAGGTCCAGGTGGACACCCCGTACGGGGCGCCGAGCGACTCCCTCTTCCTGGGGGAGATCGCGGGCCGCCGGGTGGCCTTCCTCCCGCGGCACGGCCGCGGCCACCACCTCCCGCCGCACCGGATCAACTACCGCGCCAACCTCTGGGCGCTGCGTTCCGTCGGCGTACGCCAGGTGCTCGGTCCGTGCGCGGTCGGCGGCCTGCGTCCGGAGTACGGCCCCGGCACCCTGCTCGTACCGGACCAGATGGTCGACCGTACGAAGACCCGCACGCAGACGTACTACGACGGTGAGCCCCTGGCCGACGGCACCGAGCCGAACGTGGTGCACCTCGGCTTCGCCGACCCGTACTGCCCCGAGGGCCGCAAGGCGGCCCTCGCCGCGGCGCGCGGACGTGACTGGGAGCCGGTGGACGGCGGAACCCTGGTCGTGGTCGAGGGCCCGCGCTTCTCGACCCGCGCGGAGTCGCGCTGGCACGCCGCGATGGGCTGGTCCGTCGTCGGGATGACCGGGCATCCCGAGGCGGTTCTCGCCCGTGAACTGAGCCTCTGCTACACGACGCTGACGCTGGTGACGGACCTCGACGCGGGGGCCGAGGCCGGTGAGGGCGTGAGCCACGCCGAGGTGCTCGAGGTGTTCGCGGCCAACGTGGACCGGCTGCGGTCGGTGCTCTTCGACGCGGTGGCCGCCCTGCCCGCGAACGAGGGCCGTGACTGCGTGTGCGCCCACGCGCTGGACGGGGTCGATACGGGGATCGAGCTGCCGTAGCCCGACACGTCACCGGCGTCGGACTCGCGGCCCGCCCGCTTCCGACCCGTACGGGTGGCCGGGTTTTCCACATCGTGGGGACTGTCCACAGGGCCGGGCGGGATTTCCGCGGAGGGTGGATCGTGAGGGGGTCCGGCGATCCCGCGGGACTCCCCTCACGGCAGGTGGTGTTGGCCATGTTCCCGTCGGTGCCCGATACACGTCCCGCGCCTCCCGCGCCCTGCGAGGTCCCCTTCTTCGGGCCCCTGCGGGTGCGGGGCGGCGGCGGACGGCGATTCCGGCGGGTGCTGCGGGGACAGCGCCGGGCTCTGGCCGCGGGCTTCGCCCTGGCCTCAGCCGTGCTCGCCGCTTCAGGGCTGGGCGGGGAGAGAGGGGCGGCCGCCGCCGGCGGGGACGCACCGCCGGGACCGGACCGGCGGACCGTCCGTCCGGTGTCCGCTCCGGTGCGGATCGCCGACGCGGCGACGGTCGGACTGCTGCGGCCGGGCGACCGCGTCGACGTGATCGCGG
Source organism: Streptomyces sp. QL37 (assembly GCF_002941025.1). Lineage (NCBI taxonomy): Bacteria > Bacillati > Actinomycetota > Actinomycetes > Kitasatosporales > Streptomycetaceae > Streptomyces > Streptomyces sp. QL37. The sequence goes on from NZ_PTJS01000001.1 coordinate 3,660,248, forward strand.
CGGCCGACGGGGAGCCAGGGGCCAGAGTGGTGGCACGGGACGTGCGGGTGGCCGAGGTCCCGGGCGACGCGGGCGACGCGGGCGACGCGGGCGACGCGGGGGACGCGGGGGACGCGGAGGCACCGTATCCGGCGGCCGACGGCGGGACGGGCCCGGGGCACGGCGCCCTGGTGGTCCTGTCCGTGGAGCGGGAGACCGCGGCGGCTCTGGCGGGCGCCGGTGCGTCGGGGCGGCTCTCGGTGGCGGTGTCCCATGCCGAATAGAACTGACATCGCGTCATCTCACCCGTGGGAAGTACCCGATTGGACAGTGCACCGTTCTGCCCCCTTATGTGGCAAGGCGGTTCGCTCCGCCTACGGCACGCACGGAGGAAGGCTCACCTGTGAGCGAGAAGAAGGTCGGCCTTCTGGAGGGCTTCAAAGCCTTTCTGACGCGCGGCAATGTGATCGACCTCGCGGTCGCCGTCGTCATCGGTGCCGCCTTCACGAACGTGGTGAACGCGGTCGTGAAGGGGATCATCAATCCGGTGGTCGGCGCGTTCGGCACCCAGGACCTGGAGAAGTACACATCCTGCCTCCGGGGGCCCTGCTCGGTGGATCCGGAGACCGGCAGGACGGGCGGCATCGAGATCCTTTGGGGCTCGGTGCTCAGCGCCGGCCTCAGCTTCCTGATCACCGGCGCCGTCGTCTACTTCCTCATGGTGCTGCCGATGGCGAAGTACCTCGCCAGGCGGGCCGCCTCCCAGGCCGCGAAGGAGGGCGTGCGGGAGACGATGGAGGTCAGCGAGCTGGAGGTGCTGAAGGAGATCCGGGACGCGCTGGTGGCCCGGCGGGGCCAGGCCTGAGACCGGCTCCGTACGGCCGGAGGCGTCTCCGGCGGGCCGCGTCAGATGTGGTGGGGCGGCTTCTCGTCGAGGAAGCGGGCCAGGTCGGCCGCGCCACCGCCGGCCGGAGCCCGCTCGCCCCACCCCTGGTCCGTGTCGTCCGCGGACTGCCGGTCCAGCGGATCGTCGAAGACCAGAGCCGACGGCTTGGGCCCGGACTCCTTCGGGGGCCGCTGCTGGGGCTGCGGCGGCTTCGACTCTCGCGGTCCGGGGGCGGGGGCGGTACTCATACCTCCAGGGTACGGCCGGGCTCAGCGGTCCTTGGGATCGAGCAGCCACAGTCCCAGCACGACGAGGAACGACAGGCACAGAAATCCGGCTCCCCACCAGGCCGTGCCCGTATCGCCCTCCATCCACACGTTGACGACCTCCGTCAGCGCCCACAGTTGGCCGATGACGACGCTCATCGCCAGCACCAGCCGGGCCGTCAGCTTCGCGGAGCGCTCGGGTTCCTGCTCGGAGCCCGCACCCGGCCCCGGGCCGGTGTGGCGCACCCGCGGGTCGGCATAGCCGCTGGTGGGCCGGATCTGCGGGTAGCGCTCATGCAGGGGGCGGTTCAGCTCGGCCCGCTCGCTGCCGGGGTGATAGTCGGGATACCGCGTGCCGGCGGGGCTGGGGGGCCGTGGCGGCTCGATCGGGTCCAGGGGTTCGGTCATGACCGCCTCCCCGCGGCGGCGGCGTCGGACGAGGCCGGCGCGGGTGGCGCCTCCGCGCCGCCTCCGGAGCCGGGGCAGCCGATCCGTGCGGCGAGGTCGGGGCGGTCCTCGCCCAGCTGACGGCACAGCCCGGCTTCGGCGCTCTCCCCGGAGCGGGTGGTCCCGACGGCCCAGATACTGCCGTCATCCAGCTCGGTCAGCACGACCTTGGGCAGCCCGCGGGGCGGCGGGCCGGCCGTGACCGCACCGGTGCGGGCGTCGAAGACTCCCTCGTGGCAGGGGCAGTAGAGCTCGCCGTCCGTGCCCCGGTCCTTGCGCCAGAGCACGCCGCAGGCCAGATGGGTGCAGACGGCGGAGTAGCCGACGAGGGTGCCGTCGTCCATCCGTACCGCGACCGCCCGGTCCTCGTCTCCGGGGTAGCGGAAGGCGAGGGACTCCCCGGGCGGCAGCTGGGCGGCGATCCGCTTCGGGGCCGGCGCCTTCCCGTCCTCCGTCTCGCCGTGCCGGTGGAGAATGCCGCCCGCCACGGCCAGACCACCCACGGCGAGGCCGCCGGACACGGTGGCGACGATCCGGAGGTAGTCGCGGCGGGTGGTCAGCGAGTCTGCGGCGATCCGGTCGTGCAGGGCTTCACGGGGGTCGCTGCCGGGGCCGTGGTCGGGACCCGGCTGCTGCTGTTCGGTGACGCTCATCGGCGGACGTCCTTCCCGTTGATCTCGACGACGGGAAGTCCGCCGGGTACCGGCCACTGGACCCGCTCAGCGGGCACGACCATGGCCACGCCGGTGCGGACCTCGCTCTCGCCGAAGACGAACGTGTCGGCGACCTGCACTCCGGGGCGCTCCGCCTGGAGCTCCTCGACGGTGCCGTAGTAGAGAGCACCGGTGGGGCAGACGGTGGCGCACATGGGGGCGAGTCCGTAGGCGGTGCGGTCGTAGCAGAGGTTGCACTTCATCTGCAGTTTCGCCTGGAGGTCGATCTTCGGGACACCGAAGGGGCAGGCGTTGACGCAGTTGGCGCAGCCGATGCAGCGGGTGGTGTCGGCCTGCTGCACGACGCCGTCCGCGGTGACGAGGATCGCGTCGGCCGGGCAGACCTCGGCGCAGGGGGCAACCGGGTCCTCGCAGTGCATGCAGACCGTCGGAAGGGAGGCGACGGATGAGCCCTCGTCGGTGTAGTCGAGGTGGATCATCGACTTGCCTCGGTGCGAGTCGCATTCCCGGCAGGCGGAGACACAGGCCTGACAGCCGATGCAGCGCCCCGGGTCGATGAACATCGTTCTGCCCATCATCCGGGCATCAGCTCCTTTCCGAGGTGCCGCGGCCCTGCGGGGCCGTGGGCGGCAGCGGGTCGGTGCGGGAGACCTGGGTCTCGGGGTAGGCGACGTGGCCGGGGGCGACGGGCGGTGCGGGAACCTCGTCGATCGCCTCGGCGTGCTCGATGCGGCAGGCGCAGACCTTGTACTCGGGGATCTTGGAGCGGGGGTCGAGGGCGTCGATGGTCAGGGCGTTGGCAGCCGTGGGCACGGGCCAGTGGTACGGGATGAACACCGTGTCGGGCCGGATCGCCTCGGTGACCAGCGCGGGGAAGACCTCGCTGCCGCGCCGGGTGACGACGCGGACGGGTTCGCCGTTGTGGAATCCGTGGGAGGGGTGGACCTCGGCCCAGGGCCGCGGGGTCTGCTCCACGAGGGCGCCCAGCCGGCGGGTCTGGTTGCCGGAGAGGAAGTGGGCGACGGTGCGTCCGGTGGTCAGCGTCATCGGGTGCTCGGCGTCGTACGGGTCGGCCGGCGGGTGCCACTCGACGACCTGCATGTGGATCTTGCCGTCGGCGTGGTAGGTCGTGCCGTCCTCGAACAGCCGGGGGGTGCCGGGGTGGTCGGTGGACGGGCAGGGCCAGGAGATCCCGCCGGTCTCCTCGAGCCGTTCGTAGGTGATCCCGGAGTAGTCGATGATCGTGCCCGCGGAGGCCCTGCGCAGCTCGTCGAAGACCTCGCGGGAGCTGCCGAAGGCGAATTTGTCGCCCTCTCCGAGGCGGCGGGCGATCTCGCACATCACCCAGGTGTCGGTCCGCACGCCGGACGGCGGTTCCTGCGCCTTGTTGTGCTTGACGACGCGTGCCTCCGCGTTGGCCATCACCCCTTCGTCCTCGGCCCAGATGGTGACGGGGAAGACGACGTGCGCGTTGGCGGCGGTCTCGGAGAGGAAGAAGTCGAACTGGGCGTGGAATTCGGTGGTGTCGTACCCCTCCTTGACCACGGCGTAGTTGGGGAGCGACACGAAGGGGTTGTTGCAGATGCCGATGAGCCCGCGGATCTCCTGGCGCTGCATCTGCCAGACCATTTCCATCATCGAGGTTCCGGCGGCCGGGAGTTCGGACTCCTCGATGCCCCAGATCTCGCAGATCTGCCGGCGGTGCTCCTCGTTGAGGATCGAGCGGCCGCCGGGGAGGAGGTCGGCCTTCTGGCCGTGCTCCCGGCCGCCCTGGCCGTTCCCCTGCCCGGTGAGGGTGCCGTATCCGGCGCCGGGCTTGCCGATGTGGCCGGTCGCGGTGCAGAGGTTGATCACGGTGAGGCAGTTCTCGACGCCCTGGGTGTGGTGTTCGATGCCCCGGGCGTGGAAGGCCATGGCCTTGGGCGCGCGGGCGAAGGCGCGGGCGACCTGGACGACCTGCTCGGCGGGGATCCCGCAGATCTCGGCGGCGCGGGACGGGGGGTACTGGGCGACGTTGGCCTTGACCTCCTCCCAGCCGGTGGCGTGGGCCGCGAGGTAGGCCTCGTCGGTGAGGCCCTCCTCGATGATCACGTTCAGTACGGCGTTGAAGAAGGCCGAGTCGGTGCCCGACTTGAGCGCGACATGGATGTCGGCGGTGCGCGCGACCGCCGTCTCGCGCGGGTCGACGACGATCAGGGTGGCGCCTCGGTCCCGGGCCCCCCAGACGTACTGGGTCAGCACGGGGAAGCACTCTCCGACGTTGGCCCCGGCGAGCAGGAGGCAGTCGGTGAGCAGGATGTCGGAGAAGGGGTTGCCGGCCCGGTCGATGTTGAAGGCGAGCTTGTTGGCACCGGCGGCGCTCACCATGCAGAGCCGGCCGTTGTAGTCGACGTGCCTGGTCTTCAGTGCGACCCGGGCGAATTTGCCGACCAGATACGTCTTCTCGGAGAAGAGGCTGGCCCCGCCGAGGACCCCGAAGGCGTCCCGCCCGTGCTCCTGCTGGATGCGCCTGATCTCGGAGACGGTGAATTCGAGCGCCTCCTCCCAGGAGACCTCCCGCAGTTCCTCGTCGCGGGAGCGGCGCATGAGGGGCGCGGTGAGCCGGTCCGGGTGGTTGACCTGCTGGTAGGCGTTGATGCCCTTGGGGCAGAGCCGCATGCGGTTGATGTCGTGGTTGCGGGGCTCCACGCCGAAGACCTTGCCGCCGCGGTCCACCCGGAGGTACATCCCGCACTGGACACCGCAGAAGCAGCAGTGGGTGGGGACGAGCGTCTCGCCGTTCTGGTCGGCGTGCCACTGGTCGGCCGGGATGCCGCCCGCGTCCCGGAAGCCACGGGTGCCCGGCGGGGCGAGGGAGGGGTCGAGGGGAACGATCGTACGGCCGTCGGCTGCGCGTGGGTCCGCGGTCACTTGAAACCCTTCTTGACCTGGGTGAGATAGGCGTTGCCGCGCAGCACCCGCTTGCAGCGCGGGCAGTATTCGGCCCATGCGTCGAAGCCGAGTTCGAGGTCACGCATGGTGCCGCGCAGATTCTCGACGTACGGGCCGGTGTCGATGGCCTCTCCGCAGCGGCGGCAGGCGAACACCTCGTCGTCCTGGCGCCCGGTGTACTTGAAGAGCTGCATGCCGACCGCTGCCGGGCGCTGCACGATGTGGAAGAACTTCCCGAACGGGATGTAGATGAGGGTGAAGACCACCGACACCATGTGGAGGATCGCCAGGAACTCGTAGCCACCTCCGTGCAGGAAGATCGAGGAGAAGGTGAGCAGCAGGCCGGTCACGGAGATGATGATCAGAGCGAGCAGCGGCACCATGTCGTAGGCGAACCGCTGTCCGGTGATGGCCCCCCGGTCCTTCATGCGGCGCCAGAGGAAGTACCCCGCGCCGGGGATCACGAGCACCGCGGCGATGTCCAGGCCGTGAAACATCAGCCAGCCGATGATGTTCAGCGAGTCGAAGCCGAGGACCTTGAGGCCCCAGACGCGCATCTCGTAGCCCGGTCCCGAGCCGGTGTCGGAGGTGAAGGTGAACCAGCCCCAGGTCAGCGGGAAGGTGATCAGCGCGGCGAGGACGCAGCCCCAGAAGATCAGCTGGTGGGCCGCCCAACGGGCGTGGGAGCGGGCGCCGAGGAATTTCTGGAAGCCCAGGTAGGTCGCGATCATCTTCGGCAGGGCGGTGGGGGCCTTGCGGAAGTTCTCGGTCGAGAACAGGCTGCGCCAGCCGTTCTTGAAGAGCCGTCGGGCGCCGGGGGCGGACACCCAGACCGTGTAGCGGTAGGCGACCCCGAAGGCGAGGAAGACCGTGGCGACGGCGTAGGGGAGCAGCGCCGAGTCGAAGTCGTGCAACAGGCGGCTGCCGAACACGATCGCGAGGATCAGCAGGCAGGAGACCACGGTTCCGGCCATGGCCCCGCGGCCGGAGACGGACCGCGGAAGGCTCCGGGCCGCCCTCGCGACGACGGAGGGGCCCCTGCCGGGATGCCTGCTGTCCGTCCCGCCGGACGTGGCAGTGCGGACACCGGTATCGGGCTGCTCGGCTGCGGCGGGTTCTGGTGGCTCGGTCACCCGGCCACCGTAGGGCCGTAATGAGCGTTTGGTCCCGTTATCTGCCCCGATGGTGTGAGCGCGTCGCCCAGGTGGCCCGCGCCCCGGCTCCTCCCCGGTCCCCGCGCGAGCCCGTCACCGGACGCGATGCGGCAGCCGAGGGGCTACTCGTCGGCCGGTTCGTCCGAGGGCGCGTCGCACTGCTGCGGCAGGCCGATGACCACGGCACCGCGGAACCGGTCCTCCGAGAGGGTCGACATGGTGTCGAGCGACGAGTCGGGGACCGGCAGCAGGTGTGCGTCGACCCAGGTGTCCCCCGCGGCCGCCTGGGCCCACGGGTCCTCGATCACGACGGCACCGGGCACGGCACCGTGGCAGAGCACCCAGTGCGGCACGTCGAAGCCGAGCATCCCGGCGAGCGAGATCAGGAGCAGCACGTGCTCACCTCTGCCGATCGCGCTCCGGATCGCGGCCAGGGAGAGATGCCCCGGGTCGACCGGGACGCCGGTCCGCCCGGCCTCCGTGCGCGACGTGCGCTGGAGCAGGGCCCGCCACTCCTGTTCCTTCTCCGTGTAGTGGTCGAGCAGGACGGGCCGGTCCGTATCGAGGTGGACCGTGACGGGGGACGACGGCCACGCCCGGCGCACGGCGACGCCCAGTCCGATCGGCTCGCACGCGAGGAAGTTGGTCGCGCCGCGCCACAGGGTCAGCTCCGCCTCGCGGCCGAGTGCGTCCCGGGGCAGCGTCCCCCCGTGCACCTGCGCGACCAGGGCGGTCACGGCTCCGCACGTGAAGTGCGTGGTCTGCCCGTAGTACGGGGGTTCGGCCCCCGGGCCGTCGCACAGCCAGCGCGCGTAACCGGTGCCGGGTCCCGCCCCGTCCTCGACCGGCGAGAGCGGAGGCCGCATCGGGATGAACCCGGCGGTGGCGGCGGCCTCCGGGCTCGCCGTCCATCCTTCCCACTTGACCTGTACGAGCCCGCGGTCCCGTGCGTGCGCGATGACGGCCTCCACGGCTGCCCGCACGTCGCCGATCGCGTCGACGATCTTGAGGTAGCCCGTGTGCGGGCGGGCCGTCACGAGCGCGGCGGCGACCGGGTCCGCACCCTCAACACCCGGAACGGCCACGATGTGAGGGGCGTGGGCGGAGCGGTCGACCGTGTGCCAGCGCTCCGGGACCTCGTGCCCGAGGCGCCCCAGTGGGCTCGGGGACATGTCGGGCTCGAACGGGACCACGACGCTCTTCACGGGCGTTCCCTGCGGGGACGGCATTCCGGCACTCCTTGGCGGGTCGGGGAGGTGAAGGACGGGTTCTCGGGAGCGGAATCCAGCCCGGCGTCAGGCACGGGACCGCCGGAGCACCCAGACGAAGTACGGGGCGCCGACCAGGGCGATCATGAGGCCCGCCGGTACCTGCGACGGTACGACGATCGTGCGGCCGAGAGCGTCGGCCACGCAGACCAGCAGTGCTCCGAGCAGCATCGCGACCGGGATCGACCGCCCGTGCCGCGCGCCCACCAGCGACCGGGCGAGGTGCGGGGCGACGAGCCCCACGAAGCCGACGACACCCACGGCGATCACACTGAGCGCGGCGAGCACCGCGGCGATGGCCAGGGCGGCGAAGCGCGTGCGTTCCGGCCTGACGCCGACGACGCGCGGGGTGTCCTCGTCGACGGCGAGCAGGTCGAGATGGCTGCGCATGGCGAGCAGCGCGGGAAGCGCGAGCGCCAGGGCCACCGCGACCGGTACGACATCGGGGAACGTACGCCCGTAGGTCGTGCCGGAGAGCCAGGTGAAGATCCGCGGGGTGTTGTACGGGTCGGCACGCAGCAGGAGGAAGGTGGTGACGGAGCTGATGCCGTAGCCGCAGCCGATGCCGATCAGTACGAACCGGTCGGGCAGGAAGCCCCCGCGCCAGGACAGCAGGGCGATCAGCCCGAACGTGGCGAGTCCCGTCACGACGGCGGCCGCGATGAGCAGCGGCCGTCCGCCGGGCAGGCCCGAGGTGACGACGGCCACCGCGCCCAGCCCGGCGCCCGCCGTGATGCCGAGCACGCCCGGCTCCGCCAGCGGGTTGCGCACCGCACCCTGTACGACGCATCCGGCCAGCCCGAGAGCGGCGCCGGCGAGGATCGCGGCGAGTACGCGCGGTACCCGGTCGTCGAGCGCCTGCCCGATGAGGTCCGGGGCCGTGCCCTGGACCCAGAGCGCGATGTCCCCCGTCCGCAGCCAGAGGCTTCCCGCCAGGACCGCGACGAGAGCCGCCCCCGCCAGGAGCGCCACCGCGCCCAGCACGACGAGGAGGAAGGCGCGGCGCGACCGTGCGGCGACCCGAGCGTGCGGTGGCTGACGGAGCCGTCCCGTGTCACGGAGGCGGAGTGCGAGGATCACGATGACGACGGAGCCGAGCAGCGCGGTCGGCACACCGGTGGGTATGGACGCGGCCCCGTCCGCGCCCTGCAGCGCGCGCAGCGACGCGTCAGCGAGCAGGATGAGCAGCGCGCCGAGCAGCCCGGCCGCGGGCACCAGGAAGATGTGCCGTCGCAGCGCCCGGACCCGTCCCGCGATCAGCCGGGCGAACACGGGGGCGCCGAGGCCGACGAAGGCGATCGGGCCCGCGAGCGTCACCGCCGTGCCGGTCATGACCACCGCGCAGATCACGGCGATCACACGGGTGCTCCGGATCGGCACTCCGAGGGTGGACGCGGCGTCGTCCCCGAGGTTCATCACGTCGAGCCTGCGGGACAGCGCCAGGGCGACGCAGAGCACCATGGCCACGAGGGGGAAGGCGCGTACCGACGCGTCGATGTTGATCTGGGCGAGCGAACCGCTCCCCCAGGCGAAGAGGCCGGTCGTGTTCTGTTTGAACAGGATGAGGACCATCGCGGTCGCCGCGTCCAGGGCCATCGCCGTCGCCGATCCCGCGAGGATGAGACGGGTGCCGGTGGTGCCCGCGGCCCGGCCCGCGAGGAGCAGCACGAGTGCCGCCGCGGCCAGGCCGCCGGCGAACGCGACGGCGCCCGACGCCCAGAGCGGGACGGTGAGACCGAACGCCGCGACGAGCGAGAGCGTGAAGTAGGCCCCGGCGGTGACCGCGAGGGTGTCGGGGGAGGCGAGCGTGTTGTGCGTGACGGACTGGAGCAGCGCCCCGGCCGCGCCGAGGGCGATGCCCACCGCCACGCCCGCGAACAGGCGTGGCAGGCGCGAGCCGGTGAGGATGTCCCCGACCGGAGCCCCGCCGGTGTTGTCCCGTTCCCCGCCGAGGTGGCGCACGAGGTCGCCGACACCGACACCCGAGGTCCCCTGCGTCAGGTGCCACATGCCCACCAGGACGGTCGCGACGAGGAGCAGCCCGAGGACGGCGACCCCGGTGGGGCCGCTGCCGTGCTCGGCGCGCGGCAGCGCTTCCCGCCGGGGTGCCGATGTCTGCGCCGTGCTCACTTCTTGTCGAGTACGTCGACGTAGGCGTCGATCGCCTGCGCGCAGGAGCGCGGACCGCCGGCGCCCCACACCCGCGCCGGGAACGCGTGCGCGCGGCCTTCCTTCACGGCCGGCATGGTCTTCCAGAGCGGGTTCTTCTCCAGTGCGGCGACGTACCCGCCGGCTCCTTCGTCGTTGGCGTAGAAGAGGTTGGCGTTCCCGACCGAGGTCAGTCCCTCGACGTCGGTCTGCGCGAGACCGTACGAGGGGTCGACACCGCCGTCGCCGTGGGCCTTGTCGACCTCGTCGGTCCACGCGGGCCTCATGCCGAGCTCCTTGCCGATCTCGGTGAACAGGGCGCCGTCGCTGTAGGGGCGGACGGTGAGGTTGCCGCCCTCCAGCCATCCGTCGAAGAACAGGAAGTCCTTCGTCGGCAGACCGGCGTCGGTGACCTGCTTCTTCGCCGTCGCGAGGTGGGCGTCGAACTCCTTCAGCACCTGGTCGGCCCGTTCGGTACGCCCCGTGGCCTCGCCGATCATGCTGAACACTTCGCGCATGTTCCCGATCGGGTCCTTCGGGTCCGCCCCGCGCGTGGCCATCACGGGAACGCCCCGCTTCTCCAGCTTCGCGACGGTCTCGTCGTCGGCGTCGAACGCCTCCACCACGATGAGGTCGGGCTTCGCCGCGTAGAGGGTGTCGAGGTCGGGCTCCTCACGGGTGCCGATGTCGGTCACCCCGCCGGGCAGCTTCTCCGCGCTGACCCAGGTGCTGTACCCCTTGGCGTCGGAGACGGCGGTGGGGGTCACGCACAGGGTCAGCGCGTCCTCGACCTGCTGCCACTCCAGGACCGCGATCCGTTCGGCGGGCTTGTCGAGCTTCACCTGACGGCCCACGCCGTCCTTGAAGGAGACAGGCTTCGTCGAGGTGGTCGTGGTGTCCTGGGCGCAGCTCTCCGAGGCGGGCGACGCGGTGGCGCCGCTGCCGGCGCCGGCCTTGTCGACGGTGGTCGTGCCGCAGGCCGTTGCGACGAGGGCTATGAGCCCTGCGGAGGCTGACGCCGCCAGGCGACGGGCACGGTTCATGAACGATCCTCTTTCTCACGATGAATTGCGACGGCGGATGTGCCGCTTCGGGCGGGGTGGCGTGCGACCCCTCAGCCGGGGTGGCGTCCGATCGGGTCGATACGGAGACGGCCCGTGCGGGGGTCGACGCCGACCTCGACGCGGATGTCGTAGACCTCGCCGATGTTCTGCGCCGTGAGGACGTCGGCGGGTGCGCCCGCCGCGTGCACTCGGCCGGAGCGCATCAGGACCAGCGTGTCCGCGACGCGGGACGCCTGGTCGAGGTCGTGCAGCACGATCCCGACCGCGATGCCGTGCTCCTCGACGAGATCGCGCACCAGGTCGAGCGTCTCGATCTGGTAGCGCAGGTCCAGGTGGTTGGTCGGTTCGTCCAGCAGCACGACGCCGGTGTCCTGGGCCAGGCAGGCCGCGAGCCAGACCCGCTGCATCTCCCCGCCGGAGAGTTCCCCGACCGGCCGGCCGGCCATGTCCCGTACGCCGGTCACGCCCATCGCGTGGTCGACGGCGCTCCGGTCCTCGGCGGTCGGTCCGGCGAAGCCACGCCTGTACGGGTGGCGGCCGAACGCCACGACCTCGGCGACCGTCAGCCCTTGGGGCGACGGCCGCGACTGGGAGAACAGCGTGACCTCGCGGGCGAACTGACGGGCGCTGAGCAGCGCCGCGTCACGCTCGGACGGTGCGCCGGGGGCGCCGAGCGTCACCCGGCCGCCGTCGACCCGGTGCAGACGGGACAGCGCGCGCAGCAACGTGGACTTCCCGCTGCCGTTCGGCCCCACCAGGGCGGTCGCGCGGCCGGGTTCCAGCGCGAGCGAGACGCCGTGGACGACCTGTGTGCCGCTGTACCGCAGCACCAGGTCGTGCCCGTTGAGGGCTGCCGCCGGCGGGCCCGGGTCGGCCGCCGGGCGGCCGGCGCGCCGGGAGGTGCTCGTGAACATGGGTGGATCCGGACGCTCGGAGGGGCAGGGGCTGCGGCACCCTCCGTCCGGTTTCCACCGGCCGGGCAGCGGACTCCCCCACACACGGGAGCACCGTGCGCGGCGAGCGAGAACTTAGGGTCGCCTAACTCCGAGAAGGGTATGTTCCGGTCGCGATGTCGGCAATCCGGAGTTTTGGACAGGCAGTACGGGATTCCGGACATCCCCGGATGAGCTGTCGGCCGCGCCGAAGTAGGCGCCGGGCGTGGTTCCCATGACCCTCCGGAAGGAGGCTATGAAGGTGCTGGGCTGCGCGTAGCCGAGCGACTCGGAGACGGTCGCCACGTCGAGTCCCTCGGAGAGGAGCGTCAGCGCCCGGTGCACCCGCAGCACCTGCCGCCACTGCGCGAAGGACAGGCCCGTCGCATGGCGGAACGCGCGGGTGACCGTGCGGTCGCTGATCCCCAGCAGCCGCGCCCACTCCTCCAGCGAACGGCAGTCGGCGGGATCGTCCAGCAGCGCCTCGGCGATCGGGTCGATCCGGGCGTCGCCGGGCAACTGCAGCACCAGCTGGCGTTCCGACGGCCGGAGCACGTCGAACACGACCGACTCCGCACGGGTCCTGGCCCCCGCGTCGAGATCCGTGCGGGACAGATGGGTCAGCAGCGACTCCAGCAACGGCGTCATCGCGATCGCCTGCGGCTCCTCGAACGCGAACGGCGCGCGGTCGGGGGCGAAGAAGGCCTCGTAGAACCTCGCGCCCGCCGTCGCCCTGCCGCCGTGCACCAGACCGGCGGGCATCCACAGCCCGTTCCCCTCGGACACGGTGAAGACACGGTCCGCCACCCGTGACGTCAGCGTCCCCCCGCGTACCCAGACGAGTTCGTGGAGGGAGTGCGAGTGGGGCGCCCACTCCGTGGGAACGGAAGGTATCCGCAGTCCGGCGGTGATGGCGAACGGGGCTGTCGCCTGCTCGTGGAGCGGGGCGACCCGGCGCACGACGGTGCCCGCCTCGCGCCGCCACATCCCGGGGCGCGCGTCGCCATGGGACGGTCGTGCCATGCGGACGACTCTATCCGGCCCGCCTCCGCTCCCGCGTCCGCCGCCTGTACGTTCAACCCCTGCACGGCAGCCCCGCACTCACGAGGAGCTCTCCATGACCGAGGAACTGCCCGGCCAGGGCCCGCTGGACGCGCTGACGGACGTGGCCGGGATCCGCGTGGGGCACGCCGGGGTACCGGGCGAGGGCGCGCTGAGCGGGACCACCGTGGTCCTCGCCCCGGAGGGCGGAGCCGTCGCGGCCGTCGACGTACGCGGCGGCGGCCCCGGCACCAGGGAGACGGACGCGCTCGATCCGCGCAACCTGGTGCAGCGGATCGACGCGGTCGTCCTGACCGGCGGCAGCGCGTACGGGCTCGACGCCGCGTCCGGCGTGATGGCCTGGCTCGAGGAGCAGGGGCGCGGCGTCCGGGTCGGCCCGGACCCCTCCCAGGTGGTTCCCGTGGTGCCGGCGGCATGCCTCTTCGATCTGGGGCGGGGCGGTGAGTGGCGGGCCCGCCCCGACGCGTCGACCGGCCGTGCCGCCGTGGAGGCCGCCGCCGCCTCCGCGCCGGGCTCGCGGGTCCCCGAGGGCTCGGTGGGCGCCGGCACGGGAGCGGTGGCCGGGCAGCTCAAGGGCGGCGTCGGCACGGCGAGCGTGCGCCTGCCCTCCGGGGCCACGGTCGCCGCACTCGCCGTCGTCAACGCGGCGGGCTCCGTTCTGGATCCACGGACCGGGGTGCTGTACGGGGAGTACGGCGCGGGGGAGCCGCCCGCGCATCCCGCCCCCGCGGTGCACGAAGCCGTGCGCCGGCGGCTGGCGGAGATCCGGGGCGCGCGGGGGAACCCGGCGGAAGAGGAAGGCGGCGCCTTCAACACCACGATCGCCGTCGTCGCCACCGACGCCGTCCTCACCCGGGCCCAGGCGCAGAAGCTCGCGGGCACGGCGCACGACGGGCTGGCACGCGCCGTCCGGCCGGTCCACCTGCTCACCGACGGGGACACCGTCTTCGCCCTCTCCACCGGCCGTCTGCCGCTGCCCCAGGAACCCGTCGCCGCACTCAACGACATCCTGGCGGCGGGGGCGGACGCCCTGGCACGCGCCATCGTGAAGGCCGTCAGGGCGGCTCGGGGTGCCGACGGCCCGGGAGGCACGTTCCCCTCGTACAGCGAGCTCTACGGCTCGTCCTGAAGCGGGCGGGAACCTCTCGCGTGACATCCCGGAAAGCCGGGAACTTTCTGCGTGCGCGGTACGTTTTTCGCGAACCCCGGTCACGATGTCAGACCCAGGGACTACGTTATGCACGCATCGGGTAACACGCGGCGACGGCCTGGAGACAGCACCTTGAGCGATCCGTACGAGACAACCGAGCAGCACCTCGAGCGACTCCTGCGATGCGCCCTCAACTCCTTCGACCTGTCCGACACGACGGTCGACCGGCTCGGCACGGCACTGACGCACAGCAGCGCCCTGCACTCGTCCCACCACAGTTCCGTACTGCACCGCGAGACCTACCGGCACACGTATCTGCTCTCCGACGGCACCACACTCACCCTGTGGGAGCTGGTCCACGGCGGCGGCAGGGACATCCCGGCCCCTCGCAGCCACGAGCTGTACGACGACGAGGGCGACGCCCAGCTCGCCGCCGCGCGCCTCGCCGGCAGCTTCTGGGACACCCCCGCCCTCGGCGACGACAGCCTGCGGGAGGACCTGGAGGCGCTCGCGCTGCTCATGAGCGTCCCCCCGGCCCCCCTGCCCCGCATGTACGCCCCGGACAATTCGGCGGACCACGCCCGCCGAGTCCTGCGCCGCGCGGAGAACGGCGACCGGCCGGGCGCCGCGACGGCCGGGCTCCTCCGGGCAGCCTTCGCCCACCACATCACCCAGGTCTTCGGCCGCCAGTACCACGTCGACGGCCGGGACGCCGGTTTCACGCTCTACGAGCACGCCTTCCTCCTCCTGGACGGCAGCGAGACGAGCCTGTGGGAGGTCGAGCACACGGCCACACCCGACGGCCGGCACATGTGCGAGGTGTACGACGACGAGCAGAGCGCCCGTATGGCCATGGAGAACCGCACCCGGATCTGCTGACCCGGCCGTCCGGTTCAGCTCGCCGGCACGGGCTCCTTCCGGACCTCGCGGTCCTGCGGCTCTCCGGGGCCCGCGTCCTCGCCGCCGCCCTCCAGATGCGCCTGGGGCCTGGAAGGCAGGGCGAACATCACGAGGAAGATCACCGCGAGTACCCCGGCCACCCACCACAGCGACTGCTGGAACGCGTCCACGAACGCCGCGCCCATCGCTTCCGGCGGCAGCCGGTCGCCGACCGAGCCGAAGAAGACGACCGAGACGAGGCCGAGCCCGAGCGCCGTGCCCATCTGCTGCACGGTGTTGATCAGCCCGGACGCCGAGCCGGAGTGCTCCTTCGGCACTCCGGAGAGCACCGCGTCCGTCAGCGGGGCCACGATCAGCCCCATGCCCACGCCCATGACCACCAGCGGGAGCGCCATCTGCCAGGGGCTGATGGCCAGTCCGTACCGCCCGGCCTCCCAGATGTAGAGCAGCAGCCCGGCGATCATCAGCAGCGCCCCGGCCTGCAGCACCTTGCGGCCGAAGCGGGGCACCAGCTTCTGCACGGAGATCCCCGCCGCGCCCGAGACGGCGATCGAGAACGGGATCCCGGTCGAACCGGCGCGCAGGGCGCTCCAGCCGAGCCCCATCTGCAGGTAGAGCGTCCAGACCAGGAAGAAGATGCCCAGTGCGATCCCGAAGGTCAGCTGCACGGCGGTACCCGCGGCGAAGCTCTTCACCCGGAACAGCGAGAGTTCGATGAGCGGCGAGCCGTCCCGGTCCGCCTTCCTGCGCTCGAACGCGATGAGCGCCGCGAACACCAGGAGGCTGGCGGCCATCGACAGATGGCCCCACAGCGGCCAGCCCAGCTCGCGTCCCCGGGTCAGCGGGTAGAGCAGCATGAGAAGGCCGAGCGTCACCAGCGCCACGCCGGTCAGGTCCAGCCGGAGCGCCTTCGGTGCCTTGGACTCGCTGATGAACTTCCGCCCGAGCACCAGTCCGGCGATGCCGACGGGCAGGTTGATCAGGAAGATCGGCCGCCATTCCAGGCCGAAGAAGTTCCACTCGGTGAGCAGGGCGCCCAGCAGTGGCCCGGACACCGCGCCCAGCCCGACGATCGCGCCGAACAGACCGAAGACCTTGCCGCGCTCGTGCGCGGGGAAGGTGGCGTGCACGATCGACAGCACCTGGGGCACCATCAGCGCGGCCATGCCGCCCTGCAGGATGCGCGAGGCGACCAGCATCTCCGGGTTCACGGCGAGGCCGCAGAGGGCCGAGGCGATCGTGAACCCCCCTATGCCGATGAGGAAGAGGCGCTTGCGGCCGTAGATGTCACCGAGCCGGCCGCCCGTGATCAGACCGGCCGCGAAGGCCAGCGCGTATCCGGCGGTGATCCACTGGATCGACGTGAACGAGGCGCCGGTGTCCCGCGTGATGCTGGGGATGGCGATGTTGACGATCGTGACGTCGACCAGGTCCATGAAGGCCGCGGTCATCACGATCGCGAGCGCGAACCAGCGACGCCGGTCCGCCGGGTCCTGCGGCGTGGCCTGCCCTGTCGAGAGCGTGGTTGTGGATGCCGTGACCGGCGGAGATTCGGAGGAAGTCATGGGAGGAAGCTAGAGGCCCAACAGGTCAGAAAGTGACCTATTGGATGGGCATGCTGTGTCCCATGACCGACACCCCGGCACGACTGCTGAAACTGCTGTCGCTCCTCCAGACGCCTCGTGAGTGGCCGGGCGGCGAGCTGGCCGAGCGGCTCGACGTCACGGCGCGCACCATCCGCCGCGACATCGGCCGGCTCCGCGACCTCGGCTATCCGGTCGAGGCCTCCCGGGGTTCGATCGGCGGCTACCGTCTGGTCGCGGGCACCGCCATGCCACCGCTCCTCCTGGACGACGAGGAGGCGGTGGCCATCGCGGTGGGCCTGCGGGCCGGGGCCGGTCACGCGATCGAAGGCGTCGACGAGGCATCCGTACGGGCGCTGGCCAAGCTGGAGCAGGTCCTCCCGGCACGGCTGCGGCACCGGGTCTCCTCCCTGCAGAACGCCACCGTGCCGCTCACGCGCGGCGACGGTGCGACCATCGACCCCCACACGCTCACGGTGATCGCCTCGGCGGTCACCGGGCGGGAACGGCTGCGCTTCGCCTACCGCTCCGGGGACGGCACCGCCTCCAAGCGGCAGGCGGAGCCGTACCGGCTGGTGAGCACGGGCAGCCGCTGGTATCTCGTGGCGTACGACATGGACCGCGAGGACTGGCGCACGTTCCGGGTGGACCGGGTGAGCGAGCCGTTCGCCACCGGCTCCCGTTTCACCCCGCGCGAGCTGCCGACGGGGAGCGGGGACGCGGCCGAGTTCTTCACCCGCTCGATGTCGCGTACACAGCCCGAGCTGCACCTCGACGTGACCTTCCGGGCCCCGGCGGGCTTCGTGACGGCACGGCTGCCCTCGACGCTCGGCGCGGTGGAGCCGACGGGTGAGGAGAGCTGCCGGCTGCGCACGGCCTCCTCCGACTCGTTGGAGTGGGTGGCGCTTCGGCTGGCACTCGTGGACTGCGAGTTCGAGGTGCACGGGCCACCGCACCTGGTGGAGCACCTCAGCGGCCTGGGGGCCCGCCTGACCCGCGCCGCGTCACCCCGGCCGGCGGCGGGTCGGGCGTGAAAGCTGCGGGGCGGACATGGATGAGCCCCGGCGCCGGGGGGGGGTGGGCGCCGGGACTCAGCTCATGGGACCGGTAAGGAGACCGGTCGTCGGGCCGGTGCGAACCGGCTTGATGGGGAGATTACGGGTTATCGGCTCACGCCGCAGCGTCAAAGCCCGTGTCGTGAGCCATTCGCTTCAATTCGAGCAGTGCGTGCTTCTCGATCTGGCGGATTCGCTCCCGTGTCAGACCGTGCTGCTTGCCCACCTCGGTGAGGGTCCGCTCGCGGCCGTCCTCGATGCCGTACCGCATCTTGATGATGGAGGCGGTGCGGTTGTCGAGCTTGGAGATCAGGTCCTCGAGCTCCTCGCTGCGCAGCAGAGTCATCACGGACTGCTCGGGCGACACGGCGGAGGTGTCCTCCAGCAGGTCCCCGAACTGCGTGTCGCCGTCGTCGTCCACGGACATGTTCAGGCTGACCGGGTCACGGGCCCAGTCCAGGACGTTCCCCACGCGCTCGGCGTTGGAGTCGAGCTCGGCGGCGATCTCCGCGTGCTCCGGGTCGCGCCCGTGCTCACGGTTGAACTCACGCTGCACACGCCGGATCCTGCCCAGCTCCTCCACGAGGTGGACGGGGAGCCGGATCGTGCGGGACTGGTCGGCGATGGAGCGCGTGATGGCCTGCCGGATCCACCATGTGGCGTAGGTCGAGAACTTGAAGCCCTTGGCGTAGTCGAACTTCTCGACCGCGCGCACCAGGCCGGCGTTCCCCTCCTGGATCAGGTCGAGCAGGGGCAGACCCGCCCTCGGGTAGCGCCTGGCCACGGCAACGACGAGCCGGAGGTTGGAGCGGATGAATATGTCCTTGGCGCGCTCGCTCTCGGCGACCAGCGCCTCCAGCTCCTCACGCTTCGCCCCGCCGGCCTCGCTCTCCACCACGCCGTCGAGGATCTGCTGGGCGTAGACGCCCGCCTCGATCGTCTGTGAGAGCTCGACCTCCTTGGCGGCGTCGAGCAGCGGTGTGCGAGCGATCTCGTCCAGGTACATGCCGACCAGGTCGCGATCGGCGATCTCCCCGCCCACGGCGCGAACACTGCTTGCCCGGTCGGTCCCGCCGGTGCTGGCGGACGAACGACGGGCGACGGCACGGGTTGCCATGCGTGCTCCCTTGCTGAGTAGGTCGCGACACCCTCCCGGGTGCCCTGCATCCGATGGAAACAACGACTGGAATCCGGACAGAATTCCCACGGGGGCCATTCACTTTCGAGATCATGCAGTACCCTGTCGCCCCCAACGCGAGGACACAAGGTGCAGATACCCACAGAAGTGCAGGTCAGGCCCGGTGTGGAGGCCGACCTGGAGGCCCTGACGGACATCTACAACCATTACGTCCGTGAGACCGCGCTCACTTTCGACACGGCTGCCTTCACCCCGGAGGAGCGCCTGCCCTGGTTGCGCTCCCACCCGGAAGACGGCCCCCACCGGCTCCTGGTTGCTCTGGACCCGAGTACCCGGGACAACGCTCCGCATGTCCTCGGCTATGCCACCAGCAGCCCGTTCCGCCCCAAGGCGGCCTACAGCACCTCGGTCGAGGTGAGCGTGTACTGCTCCCCCGACGCGACGGGCCGCGGCATCGGCACGCTCCTGTACAAGGCGCTGTTCGAGGCGCTGGCCGACGAGGACGTCCACCGCGCGTACGCCGGGATCGCACAGCCGAACGAGGCGTCGACCCGGCTGCACGACGCCTTCGGCTTCCGGCACATCGGCACCTACACGGAGGTGGGCCGGAAGTTCGGCCGGTACTGGGACGTGGCCTGGTACGAGAAGCCGTTGCTCAGCCGAACTGCACGGAGCGCTTCGCCAGACCCAGCCAGAAGCCGTCGATGACGCTGCGCCCCTGATCGAGTTCGCCCTCGGCCGCGCCGAGGGTGACGAACAGCGGCGCGAAGTGCTCGGTGCGGGGATGGGCCAGCCGGCCCGCCGGCGAGGCGTGCTCGAAGTCCAGCAGGGAGTCGACGTCCTGCGCCTGGAGCGCCCGGTGCCCCCAGTCGTCGAACTCCGCCGACCAGCCGGGCGTGGAGCCTCCGGAGTGCCGTAGCGCCGCCAGGTTGTGCGTGAAGAAGCCACTCCCGACGATCAGCACGCCTTCGTCACGCAGCGGCGCGAGCTTGCGCCCGATGGCCATCAGCTTCTGCGGGTCGAGCGTCGGCATGGAGATCTGGAGCACGGGGATGTCGGCGTCCGGGAACATCTCCACCAGCGGGACGTACGCCCCGTGGTCGAGGCCCCGGTCGGGGATGTCCTGGACGGGGGTCCCCGCACCGCGCAGCAGCTTGCGGACGTCGTCCGCGAGCTTCGGGGCCCCGGGTGCGGCGTACCGCACCTGGTAGTAGTGCTCCGGGAAACCCCAGAAGTCGTAGACCAGCGGCACGGCACGGGTGGCGCCGAGGGCGAGCGGGGCCTCCTCCCAGTGTGCGGAGACCATCAGGATCGCCTTGGGCCGCGGCAGCCCCGCCGACCAGGCGGCGAGCTCGCCGGGCCAGACCGGGTCGTCGGCGAGCGGCGGGGCGCCGTGGGAGAGGTAGAGGGCGGGCATCCGTTCCGCGGTGGTTGTCATGACGCTCCCATTCCTCTGCCGATCAAGGTATGTGTGTTCACTACAGGTACCGGGAACCGGCATCTGCGCGAGCAGTGGAGATTCGCGACCGGCTCTCCGGAACCGAGTCTTTGAATCTTCAAGTTCCAACTACCGGAGACCTTAGCTCTATCTAGTTCAACTTTCAAGAAAAGGTCGTACAGTGGAGTACATGACCACGGCATCCCCCGGCGGGCCCCGGTGGCTCACCGACGAAGAGCAGAGCGTGTGGCGCGCCTATCTCCACGCCACCACGCTCATGGAGGACCATCTCGACCGCCAGTTGCAGCGCGACGCCGGCATGCCGCACGTCTACTACGGACTGCTCGTCCACCTCTCCCAGGCCCCCCGGCGGCGGAAGCGCATGACCGAGCTGGCCAAGGACGCCAAGATCACCCGGTCCCGCCTCTCGCACGCCGTCGCGCGGCTGGAGAAGAACGGCTGGGTCCGCCGCGAGGACTGCGACTCCGACAAGCGCGGCCAGAACGCGATCCTCACCGACGAGGGCTACGCCATGCTGGCGCAGTCCGCACCCGGGCACGTCGAAGCCGTACGCCAGGCCATGTTCGCCCGGCTCAGCCCTGAACAGGTGAAGAGCCTCGGCGAGATCATGCAGGTCATCGCCACCGGCCTGCAGCCGGAGGGCACGGACGCGGATCTGCCCTGGCTCCGCTGAGCGGAACCAGGGCAGACGGGCGGGACCGTGCGCTCAGTGCGCGACGACCGGGATCTTGAACTCGTCCTCGATCCCGTCCGCCAGGTCCCCCGAGCCATCCGCGGCTCCGGCGCCCGGACGGCCGGTGTTGATCAGGGCCACGGCGATCGCCGAGGCGGCGACCAGGATGCCGACCGCCCACCAGATGGCGCTCGCGAAGCCGGCGACCATGGCCTGCAGCTGGAGCAGCTTCGGGTCGCCGGCACCGGCGGCGTGATCGGCGATGTACGCGGTGGTGGCACCGGCGGCGATGGTGTTGAGCAGCGCCGTGCCGATGGCCCCGCCGACCTGCTGCGAGGTGTTCACCATCGCGGAGGCCACACCGGCGTCACGCGGCTCGATGCCGTGCGTGGCCAGCGACATGGCCGGCATGAACGCCGTGCCCATGCCCAGGCCGAGCAGCAGCTGACCCGGCAGGATGACCGCCGCGTACGAGGTGTCGATGTCCAGCTGGGTCAGGAGCAGCATGCCGACGGCCGCCACCAGGAACCCGGGGCCCATCAGCAGCCTCGGCGGGACCCGGGTCATGAGCCGGGCGCCGATCTGAGTGGAACCGGTGATCATGCCGACGATCATCGGCATGAACGCGAAGCCGGTCTTGACCGGCGAGTATCCCTTGACCACCTGCAGGTAGTACGTCAGGAAGAGGAAGAGCCCGAACATCGCGATGATGGCGAGGCCCAGCGAGAGGTAGACCCCACCACGGTTGCGCTCGGTCAGGACCCGCAGCGGAAGCAGCGGCGACCTCACGCGCGACTCGGTGACGACGAAGGCCAGCAGCAGCACCGCGGCCGCGACGAACATGCCGATGGTCAGCGTGTCCGACCAGCCGGCCGACTCGGCACGGGTGAAGCCGTACACCAGCGCGACCAGACCCAGCGTGGACAGGACGACGCCGGGGATGTCGAGCGGCGAGCGGTTCCGGCTGCCGGACGGCTCACGGATGACGAAGTAGGCACCTGCGGCGGCGATGATCGCGAACGGGATGTTGACGAAGAAGGTCCAGCGCCAGTTCAGGTACTCGGTCAGGAATCCGCCCAGGATCAGGCCGACCGCGCCACCGCCACCGGCGATGGCCCCGTAGATGCCGAAGGCCTTGGCACGCTCCTTGGCGTCCGTGAACATCACGGCGAGCAAGGAGAGGGCCGCGGGGGCGAGCAGTGCGCCGAAGACACCCTGCAGGGCGCGGGAGCCGAACATCATCGCCTCGCCCTGGGCCGCGCCGCCGAGCGCGGAGGCCGCGGCGAAGCCGAGCAGGCCCACGACGAAGGTGCGCTTACGGCCCCACAGGTCGGCGATGCGGCCGCCGAAGAGGAGGAGTCCGCCGAACGCGAGGGCGTAGGCGGTGATGACCCACTGCTTGTTGCCCTCGGAAATGCCCAGGTCGGTCTGGGCGGAGGGGAGGGCGATGTTCACGATGGTCGCGTCGAGCACGACCATCAGCTGGGCGAGGGCGATGAAGGCCAGCGCTTTCCAGCGGCTGGGATCCGGGAGGGTGCCGGCTGTTTTCGACATGGGAGTAGCCACCTAAGGACACGAGGAGTTACGGGTTCGGCGCACGGTCCACGAAGGGACCCGCGTACGAAACCGGAAAAGGGCGAACGGTGCCGACGGCCGGACGCACGAGGTCCGGGCCGGGGCGGTCAGGGCAGGTGCGGCCGCCGAGGGCTGCTTACTGAGGGCTGTGGGTCGGGGTTCTCCGGTGCGCGGGTGTCAGCACCCGCTGCGCAGGTCCTCCAAGGTCGCCGCCGATCCGGGCAGCTCGGAGCGGGCCGGGGCTTCCAGACCGTCCAGGAACAGCTGCAGATGGCGGTGGGTGAACCGGTCTATGTCCAGGCAGGCGATGCCGGGCAACGGCCGGGTGAGCTGGGAGAGGGCGACGAGTACGTCACCGACGGCGATGTCGGTGCGCAGCCTCCCTGCGGACATGGCACGCTCCACGAGCCCTTGGACGGCCTCTTCGAGGCGTCGGCGCTCGGCGAGCAGTTCGGGATGGGCGGTGTCGAAGCCGCCGGACAGCATCGGGCACAGGGCGCCGATCCGTTCGTCGGCCGCCGCGTGCACGAAGCGGCTGAGGGCGGCGAAGGGGTCGGACTCGGCCGCGACGGCCTCCTCCACCCGCTCGGTGGTACGGGAGGTGACGGCGAGGACGACCTCGTGGATCAGGGCCGCCCGGTCGGGGAAGTTCCGGTAGAGCGTGGCGTTGCCGACGCCGGCCCTCCGCGCGACCTCGTCGAGCGGCACATCCGGGCCGAACTCGACGAACATCTCGCGGGCGGCCGCCACGATCCGCTCCCGGTTGCGCAGCGCGTCGGCCCGCGGGCGGGACGTACGGCGCTGGGCGGCGCAGGTGGCGACGGACTTCACGGCTTCCCTTTCCGGTGTGTGACCGGCCCTCGCGTCAACCGGGGACCGTTTCCCCGTTTCGCCGGGGACACAGGTACAAACGGGGAGAGGATCCCCGGTTATTTCCCACCCCGATGTGACCTGCGCCACATGGACGCCATGGCAGAAACCCTCCATCGGCGCACCCAGCGAGCGGTCCCCCACGACCCGGCAGAGGCTGATCGCCAGAGCGCAGTCAGGACCGGCCGGCTGCCGCGGACCGAAGGCGACGCCCCATGCAGCAGCCCCGCCACCGGATACGCGGATACCGCCGCCCCCTCGCACTCGCCGGAGCGACGGCCCTGGTCATCGCCACGATGGCATCGGCCAGCTCCACCCTCCCCATCGCCGGCCACGCCTCCGCCGGACCGGCGGCCACCCCTCGGGGCACCGGCCTCGCACCCTGCCGAATACCCACGGCCATGGGAGTGCAGATGTCGGAGGGCATGCCGACGCCACCCGGCTACGCGCGCTCCACCGGACGGATCAAAGCCCTCAACCTGATGATCGACTTCCCCGACGCCCAGGCGACGGAACCGGCCGAGGACCGGCTCGCGGAATTCTTCCCGCAGACCTCCGACTGGTTCCGCACCAGCTCCTACGGCCGGCTGACCTACGTGCCCGAGACACCCGTGAAGGACTGGCTGCGGATGCCGCTGCCGTTCTCCGAGTACGGCATCGAGCGCGGCTCACCGTACGAGCCGGGCTACCGCGAGATGGTCAAGGACCTGGTGACCGTCGCCGATCCGAAGGTCGACTTCTCGGCGTACGACCTGGTCAACGTACTGGTCACCCCCAACGCCGGCCCCTCGGCACTGGACACCGTGCTGTCGGTGACCTTCTCCGGCAACGACGACGCCCCGTTCGCCGACGGCACCCCGCTCGCCAACACGTCCTTCGTCTACAGCCGCCAGGACGACGGCTCGGGCTCGTACGCGGAGACCGGCTACAGGGTGCTGCCCCACGAGAACGGCCACGTCTTCGGGCTGCCCGACCTCTACACGATGGAGGGCGGCGGCTCCGTGGGGCACTGGGACATCATGTCCGAGGACTGGGGGGCCAACAACGACCTCCTGGGCTGGCACAAGTGGAAGCTCGGCTGGCTGGCCGACGACCAGGTCAGCTGCGCCGGCCTGCCCGGCACCAGCGAGCACGTCCTCGGGCCGCTGGCCACGACGGGCGGCCCCAAGCTGGCCTTCGTGCCGGTGAGCGCGGAGTCCGGCTACGCGGTGGAGGTACGGACCGCGGAGGGCAACGACGAAGCGGTCTGCCGGCCCGGCGTCCTCATCTACAAGGTCAGCTCCGACGTCGACACCGGACAGGGCCCGGTCTCCGTCGAGGACAGCACCGAGGACAGCGGCGGCTGCACCCGGCGGCCCAATGTCCACGCCGAACTCTCCGACGCCCCGTTCGAACCCGGGGAAACGTTCACCGACCGGGCCGACGGCATACGCATATCCGTACTGGAGAAGGACTCCGACGGGAACTACCGGGTGCGGATCACCCGCCCCTGAGCCCTACGGGCCCTGCTGCGCGTACTCCTGGACCACACCGCGCAGCTCCCGCTTGAGGATCTTCCCCGTCGCGTTCCGCGGCAGCGGCTCCCTCGTCACCAACACATGGGCGGGGACCTTGAACACCGCCAGGCTCCGGCCCACGTGCTCCCGCAGCGCGTCCGCCGTGACGGCGGAGCCGGGACGCACCCGGACGACCGCCGCGACCTCCTCCCCCAGCACCGGGTGCGGGACGCCGAGCACCGCCGCGTCCTCCACGTCGGGATGGTCGTGCAGAGCGGCCTCGACCTCCACGCAGTACACGTTCTCGCCGCCCCGGACCACCATGTCCTTGATCCGGTCCACGACGGACACCCGCCCGCCCCGGACGACGGCGAGGTCACCCGTCCGGAACCAGCCCCCGGGAAACGCCTCGGCCGTCGCCGCCTCGTCACGCCAGTAGCCCCGGACCAGGGACTGGCCGCGCAGCCACAGCTCGCCGGTCTCGCCGTCCGGGAGCGCGTCGCCCGCGGGTCCGGCGATCCGCACCTCGGTGACCGGCGTCGGGGTGCCGGCGGAATCCGGGTGCGCCCGGTAGGCGGCACCGAAGACGGCCAGCACCCCGCCGCTGGTCTCGGTCAGGCCGTAGCCGTTGCGCGGCTCGATCCGCTCGCCGTGCCGGGCCGTGAGCCGGGCGACCAGGTCCGGCGGAGCTGCGGCGCCTCCGGTGTTCAGCCCCTTCAGGCTCTCCAGACCGTCACCCGCGCGGTCCGCCGCCGCCAGCAGCTGGAGCGCGGTGGCCGGGACGCCCGCGTAGTGGGTGACCCCGTGGCGGCGGATCAGCCGCAGGGCCTCCTCCGCGTCCCACTTCTCCATCAGGACGAGGGCGCCGCCCGCCGCCATCGCCGCGTACAGGCCGGTGAACGCGGCGACGTGGAAGAACGGGAACGTCATCAGCGTGACCGGCGCCGGCCCCTGGCCCGGGACCACTCCACGGCTCAGCGCCGAGGCCGCCGCCTGGTAGCGCGGGTTGAGGGCGGCGCCCGCCTGCGCGAGATGGGTGGCCACCGCCCCCTTGGGCCGCCCGGTGGTGCCGGAGGTGTAGATGATCGTGGAGTCGTCCTCGGGCCTGATCTCCACCTCGGGGGGTGCGGCGTACGGATCGGGCTCCGGCAGATCCGCGTAACGCTCGGCCCCGGGCGGCAGCTCCCCCTCGCCGTGGAACACGACGAGGCGCGCCCCGGTCCTCCGGCACCGGTCCGCCACCTTCGACAGCTGCTCCCCGTCGACCATCAGCACCGCCGGCTCGCAGTCGTCGAGGGCGTAGCCGAACTCCCCCTCGGTCCACCAGGTGTTGAGCGGCACGGCCACGAGACCGGCGAGCTGCGCGGCCCAGAACGCGATCTGCCACTCGGGGCGATTCCGCATCGCCACCACGGCCCGGCCACCGGGGCGGAGCCCGTACGACTCGGTGAGGCGCCGGGCGAGCGAGGAGGCTGCCGCGAAGAACTCACCGTACGAGCAGGTACGTTCGCCCGAGATGAGGAACGGCTGGTCGCCGAAGGCCCAGGTGGTCTCGACGAACTCCCGCAACGTGCGCGGGCCGTTCGCATAGATGAGGGGCCCGTGCTCGGCGCGCACCACGGCGAACGGCGCCCCGGGGCCGGTCAGCGACGCCTCGACGCGGGCGAGGGCCTCCGGGTCCGGGGGACTGCTGGGGCCGGGTGAACTGCTGGGTTCGGCGTGCGGCACGGAGGGCCTCTCGATGCACTGCGGGCTGGCTCAGCGACCCGGCGACGCTATGCCCGCACCCTGCCCGCGTCAACAGGCCCCTGCCGGAAGCCGGACAGGCTGCGCTCGGCCCGCGCGATGCAGGGGCGGCGGCCAACGGTCACAGCGCTCGGGAGCAGTCCGCCTGGGCGGCAGGGGTTCGACACGACGGAGGCGACGGCTTCGGGCCGCGGCCGGTGACCGGGAGGGCGGACGGACGGGCGGGCGGACGGGCGGGCGGACGGGAGGACGGGAGGACAGGAGGACAGGAGGACGGGAGGCGGCACCAAGGCACCCAGACGCTGCCGGGACGCCCCCATCGCGGAGCGCGCCCACCCGCTACACTGATCCCGGTGCGGGGTCACACCCTCGCACCGCACGGCTCAAAGGAACCGAGTGCCCGGGCCCACAGGGACCCGACACCCGTTTTCCGGGCCACGCCTTCGTAGCTCAGGGGATAGAGCACCGCTCTCCTAAAGCGGGTGTCGCAGGTTCGAATCCTGCCGGGGGCACAGCACAAAGGGCTGGTTCGGAGGGTTGACCCCTTCGAACCGGCCCTTTCG
The DNA here is from genome assembly GCF_002941025.1 of Streptomyces sp. QL37. Lineage (NCBI taxonomy): Bacteria > Bacillati > Actinomycetota > Actinomycetes > Kitasatosporales > Streptomycetaceae > Streptomyces > Streptomyces sp. QL37. The sequence continues at coordinate 3,687,267 of NZ_PTJS01000001.1, forward strand.
CATGATCAGGTCCATGCCATGCAAGTGCCACCGATCCCAGCCCCCAGCCGGCCCGTGTCGCACGGCGCGGCCGGTGCTGCGGCCCCTGCCCGGTCAGCTCCTGGCGCGCTCGCCCGGGGCGGGTCCGTTCGAGCTCTGGGACGGCATCCGTGCCTGGCGGCGGCAGCGGTGAACGAGGCTTCGGGTCCCGCGTATCGAGCAGGGCTGGAATGCGCCATGAGGAGTCTCAACTATCGGAAATAACAGGGTGGTTGAGGATCGATAGAGGATCATGAGGGCTTGAAAGCGGCCGCCGTACCCCGGAGGTCGGTCCGCCCTGAGCGCATCGCCACGGCGATGCCGGATGATGAGGGAAGTCCGAGTGAAGCTTCGAAGAACCATCGCCGTCCTGTTCGGTGCGGCACTATCGGTTGTCGCGCTCGTGTCGCCGGTCGGCGCGCAGTCGGCGCCTGCCGGAGTATCGACCACCTACCAGATCAACGCACGGCACGACGGCAGCCTCGTCGACCCCGCCGTGGGTGCCCCGCCGCTCAGCCGGAAGTGGTCCCGCGACCTGGGCGGGAAAGTCTCCTACCCCGTCGTGGCCGGCGGGCGCGTCTTCGCCACCGCTGCCTCGCCGAGCGGCTACGGCACCACTCTCTACGCCATTGACTCGGCCACTGGCGAGAACGCCTGGGATCCCGTCGACCTCGGTGGCACCTACTGGTGGTCCGCGCTCGCCTACGGGGGCGGCCGGCTCTACGCCCAGAACTACGACGGAGTGCTGACGGCGTTCAACCCTGCCACCGGGAAGGAGGTCTGGTCCGTCAAGCTGCCTGACCAGTACTCCTTCACCTCTCCGCCCACCTTCGCCGGCGGTGTGGTGTACACGGGCGGCGCCGGTTCGGGCGGCACCCTGTACGCGGTGGACGCTGCCACTGGTGCGGTGATCTGGACCCAGCCCGTCGCTAACGGGGACAACAGCTCGCCCGCCGTCACGGCCGACGGCGTCTACGTCTCATACGCCTGTGAGCAGACGTACGCCTTCGACCCCAAGTCGGGCGCCCCGGTCTGGCACCACGAGACGGGCTGCTCCGGCGGCGGGGGCCGCACCCCTGTGATCGCCGACGGCGGTGTCTGGGTTCGCGACGACGCCGGGACGACTCCCTCGGTCCTCAACACCGCCGACGGGGAGGTCCGCGGCACCTACGAGGCCACCGGCTGGGCACCCGCGCCGGCCTTCGACGGCCGCCAGGGCTACTTCGTCGATGACGGTGTCCTCCAGGAGCGGCACAGCCGCACGCTGGCCACTCGCTGGAAGTTCGAGGGCGACGGCCAGATCAGCACGGCGCCGATCGTCGTCAACGGCTACGTCTACGTCGGCTCCCGGAGCGGTCAGCTGTGGGCGCTCAACGGCGCCACAGGTCAGTCCGTCTGGTCCACCGACGTCGGCGCGCCGATCGACGAGCCCGACGAGCACAACGTGTCCCAGCCGCTGACCGGTCTCGGTGCGGGCGGTGGGCTCGTGGTGGTGCCGGCCACCGATCTACTGGTCGCGTACGGGCGGTGAGCAGTGGGGGGTGGTGGCCGGTCCCGGCCGCCACCCCCCCCTGGCCCGGCAACACCCCGTCCCGGCAACCGTCGGTCGGACGGTGACCTGGGCGTGACTACCGGTCGGCCCTGCGTGTCATCCGTCCCTCACGGCCAGGGACCCCGGTCAGGGGCCCCGGCCGGGGATGTCGAACCGGACGGGGCCGGCGAGCGAAATCCGGTGGGCCGCGCCTCCCCCGCTGCGGCAGGATCCTGCCCATGACCCTCGTACTCCCGCCCCGTCTCACCGCGTCCGCCCGGGCCCTCCGCGACAGTGCCCGGCGGCGGGGGCTGCGCACCGTGCGGCTGCCGGACCACGAGGTGCCCGAGGGGCTGCGCGGCGGGAGCGCGTATCTGCACGCCGGTCCCTCCTTCGCCGACGTCGTGGCCCCCGCGCTGGGGGTCGCACCGCTCGAAGCTCCCGCCGACTGGCTGGCCCGGCTGCCCGCCGCGTTCGTCCGGCGCGAGATCCGTGCCGTGCCCATCCGTGAGGCGTACGGGCTTCGCCGCCCGGTCTTCGTCAAGTCGCCGAACGACAAGGGCATCCCGGCGCTGGTCTACGCGGACGGCTCCCGGCTGCCGGGGCCGGACGCGGTCGATCCGGAGACGATGGTGCTGGTGAGCGATGTCGTCGCGTTCGACGCGGAGTACCGGCTGTATCTGCTCGACGGGCTGGTACACACCGGGAGCCGGTACGCCACGTCGGGACGGCCGCACCTGGCTCCGCTGTCCGCAGCGGCCCACGCGTTCGGGACGGAACTGCTCGCCGCGGCGGGGCACACCCTGCCGTCCGCGATCGTCGTCGACGTCGGAGTCACCGCCGAGGGCCACTGGGCGGTCGTCGAGGCCAACGCCGCCTGGGCCAGCGGATGCTACGCCTCCGATCCGGACCGTGCGCTGGACGTGGTGCTCAGGGCCGCCGGTCCTGCCGCGCGCCTGGCGGAACGGGACAGCCCGTTCGTCCGGTGAACCGCGTCAGCGGCAGGAGGCCTTCAGCTGCGCCGCCGCGTGGTGTGCTCCCACCCGCTCGGCGTCGCCCCAGTCCCGGCCCCGGTCGACCATCCGCACCGCGAAGGTGTCCCCCTTGACCGGATAGCTCCGTACGTCGACGGCGGTGCCCCGGTGCTCCGGCTGGTGCACGGCGAAGCCCGTATAGGCCGAGTCCGTGTCGCGCGGGTCGGACAGGACCCGGTAGACGGTCGGATCGCCGGCCACGTCCCGGTCGCGGACGCTGCTCGGGACGAAGACCGTCAGGGCGCACTCACGGAAACCGTCGCCGAGGTGCCAGGACCAGACGGCGCTGCTCCCCCGGTCCTGGCCCGGGCTTCCCGACATCGGGACGGCGCTGAACCGGCCGTCGCACGGACCGCCCGCGAAGCCGCCCGACTCGACGGTGTACCAGCCCGCGTCACCGCTCTCGAAGCGCCCGTGCTCCGCGTAGCCGCCCGTGGTGCAGCCGGGCCCGGCCCAGGCCGTGTAGCGGTAGCGGCCCGCGGCGGCGGAGGGCTCCGGTACGCCGTCACCGGGCGGCCCGGTGTCCCCGGGCCCGATCGGCCCGATCCGGGTCGGGGCGCCGCCGCCGATCGGTGCGGGTACGGCGCCGGCCCGGCCGGCCGTCTCCGGGCGCGCGCCTCCGGCACCCGTCGCGATCAGCGACACCGCGGTCGCCAGACCGCCCGCGGCCACGACGGCTCCCGCCACGAGCAGCACCTTCCGGCGCCGGGGCAGCGTGGAGAACCGGCCCGTCAGCGTCTCCCGGGCGATCCAGGAACCGCTGCCGCGAGGCGAGCGCTCCACGGAACCGCACCGGGGGCAGACCATGCCCGGCAGCGGGCCGATGTGGTCGCCGCCGCGATGTTGGCACCTCATGGCAGCACACCATGCCAGTGCGGCGGGCCCGGAGGGAGAGTCCCCGCGCCTATTGGCGCAGTTCCTCGGGGCAGGGGGTGCCCGGCTGGAACTGGTACGGCCCCGCCAGGCGGTAGACCCCCGGGCGCGGAGCGAGCAGCTCGGTCCACTCGTCGCCGTCCGCGTCCTCCTCCACCTTGATCAGGCAGCCGTGATCGTTGGTGAACTCCTTCGGAGCGTTCCCGTCCTCCTCCGAACGCTTCTTGGACGCCTCCGTCTCCTGCGGCCGCTCCACTCCCTTGCCGTCCTCGTCGACGACGGCCAGCCACCGGGAGTACGGGATCCGGATCAGGACCCGGCCCGCCGACCGCACGCGGATCGTCAGCCTGTCGTCACCGGCCCGCTCCACCGTCGCGGGCGGATCGGCGAGCGGCACCGGGTCCAGGACCCGGAAAACCTTCCAGTTGGCGTCGCTCCAGACCGCCTTCAGATACGGCAGTCCCTTCTCGACGAGCGCGGTCTCCTGCTCGGCCCCCGAGTCCGGCTTCCCGGTGGGCAGCACCACGTAGTGCACGGCCCAGCGGTCCAGCCACTCGCGGTAGTTCACGGCGTTGAGGGTGTCGTCGTAGAAGAGCGGATTGCGCTTCATGTCGGCCTGCCGGTTCCAGCCGCGCGCCAGATTCACGTACGGCACGAGCGCCGAGGCCTCACGGTGGCTGCTGGGGGGCACGACCTCGACCCTGCCCCGCTCCGCCCCCACGCTCTGGAGCTGGTTGACCAGCGGGGCCAGGGAGCGGTTCCAGGACGCGTCGGGGGCGGTCCGCACGATGTCGTCGACGCCCTTGAAACCGATCCAGAAGTTCAGCCCCGCGAAGACGACGAGCAGCGCGTACCAGCGCCGGGTGCGCGGAGCCGTGTACGGGAGCGCGGCGAGCAGGACGACACCGGCGAACAGCATCGCCATGCGCGAGACGTTCGAGCCGATCTGCGAGTCGACCACATAGGTCAGCAGCGTCCCGGCGCCGTAGACGGCTGCGGCCGTCCGCACGGTGCGCCAGTCGCGGGGCACCAGGAAGAAGACGAAGACCGAGTAGAGGAACGGCAGTGACAGGGTGCCCAGGGCCATCGGCTGGGTGCCCGAGAACGGGAACAGCCACGAGGACAGGACCACCACCGCGACGGGGGCCAGCCCCAGCGCGTACGCCCCGGGGCGCCGTTTGTTCAGGAAGAGCGCCGCTGCGACCACACCGAGGAAGAGCCCGGCGACCGGGCTGCCCGCCGTGGCGAGCCCGGCCAGCGGCGCGGCGATGCCGGCCTTCGCCCACCGCTTGTAGCGCCAGCGGTGGGGCCAGCAGAAGACGGCGGCGACGGCGCCGAGCGCGAACATCATGCCGAGCCCGAACGTCACCCGGCCGGACAGGGCGTTGCACAGGTACGCGAAGACCCCGGCGAGCGCGCACGCGACGGGGTTACGGACCGCGGGCACCCGCACCAGGATCAGGGCGGTGAGCGCCGAGGACACCGTGCCGGCGATCATCATCGTCGACCGGACGCCGAGCACCGACATCAGGTAGGGCGACACCACGCTGTACGAAACCGGGTGCATGCCCCCGTACCAGGCGAGGTTGTACGCCGTACCGGGGTGGCGGCCGACGAACTCGGACCAGGCGTCCTGGGCGGCGATGTCACCGCCGCTGTTCGCGAAGAAGAAGAACCAGAGGAGGTGCACGGCCGCCGCGACCGCGGTGGTCAGCAGGACGGGGTGGCGCAGGAGACGGCTCCGTATCGAGCTGTCGGCACCGTCGCCTTCGCCGGTGGACTGGGCCGGGATCCGGACCGGGCTGCTCTCGGCGGGCGGGCCTGCCTCGGCCCGCGTCGGCTCAGCGGTGGTCACTGCGACTCTCCCCGTCCTCGCCCGGGCCTGCCGAACCGTCCATGTACCGCACGGCCTCATCCGTACTCGGACGGACGCGTCCCGGCGCCCGTCCGTTGCCTTTGGGACGCTAGCACGCGGCATTTTCGCCGCGCTGCCCTATTGGGGACACGCCCCTGTCGGGGGCGCACCCCTGTCCCCGCGAGCGGCGGGGACAGGGGGCGGCCCTCAGGTGATGCGGGTGAGCTTGTCGCCGAAGCCCGGTTCCGTCATCTCGCTCTGCAGGGCGACCGGGGCGGAGACCTTGCCCGTCCCGGTACCGGCCGTCACCTCGCCGACGACGGTGCCCGCCTTCGCCGTGTGGGCCGGCACCTTGCCGCCGTCGGTCAGCTTCAGATCCACCTCTAGCCCGCCCCAGCCGACGGCCTTGAGGTCCTTGGTCGCGACCACGGGGGTCTGCCCGCCGAAGCCGTTGTCGACGTAGCCCACGACCTGGCCCTTCTTGACGACGGTGGCGGAGTCGACGCCTTCCTGCGCGGTCCGGATCAGCGCCAGGCTGCTCTGCAGGGCACGCTGCAGCTTGGCGTCCAGGGTCCCGTCGACGTCGGCTCCCATCACCGCGCCGATGATCCGCCGGGTCTTGCCGTCGATGACCGTGTCGGCCGTCCAGATGAGGCTGCCGCCGGCGGGGGTCGACGAACCGGTCTTGATGCCGCTGACGCCGGGCTCCAGCAGGATGTTGTTGTTGTTGTAGATCATCTTGCCGATGCCGGGGATCTCGGCCTGCGGCATGTTCACGATCTCGCGGAAGACGTCGTTCTGCATGACCGCCTTGGCCAGCTTGAGCTGGTCGGCGGGGGTGGAGCGAGTGGTGGCCTCGAGACCGCTCGGGTCCGTGTACACCGAGTTCGTCATCCCGAGGTCGTCGGCCGCCGCGTTCATCTTCTCGACGAACGCCTTCTCGGTGTCGGCGTCCCAGCGGGCCAGGAGCCGCGCCACGTTGTTGCCGGACGGGATCATCAGGAGCTGGAGCATCTGACGCTCCGTGTACTTCTGGCCCTCCTTGATGGGCGCCGTCGACTCGTCGGGCCGGTTCGCCTCCTCGCCGGCCTTCGCGTCGACCACGATCTGGTCGCCCGCCTGCTTGCCGGTGATCGGGTGGCCCTGGAGGATCACGTACGCCGTCATGATCTTCGCGACGCTCGCGATCGGCGCGGACTTCTCCTTGCCGTACGTGCCGATGGTGCCGACACCCTCGACCTCGACGGCACCCTGTCCGTCCTCGGGCCACGGCATGTCCAGCTTCGCGCCGCCGAAGGTGTACGTGGGCGAGGCGGAGAGGGTCAGCGTGGGGTCGGGCAGGGGACGCACCGCCTGCGCGATCGCAAAGATGATCAGGACGAGCAGGAGGAGCGGCGTCCAGATCTTTACCCGCCGGACCGCGGTGCGGACCGGGGTCTCCGGGGGCGGCGGGGTGTTCGTCAGCTCGGCGAGCAGGTCGAGCGGCGGCCTGGGCGGCATGGGCTGCTGCCTGGTCCGCTCGGCCTCGGCGAAACCCGCCCCGGGGCTCGCGGAGGTGCCGGGTCCGGCCGCGACGTCCGGCGTGACCGTGGGGCCGACCACCGGCGCGGGGCGTACGTCGTCCGAGCGCAGCGGCACGAACTTGCTGGTCCGCTCGGCGGGAGCCTCAGGGGCCTCGGGGGCGCCGGAGGCCTTGGCGGCCCAGGAGGCGGGCTTCCGCGCGGCCGCCTTCTCCTTCGGCGGAAGCTTCAGCGCGGTCGTCGGCTGGTCGACCCGCTCGGCCCGCGGCGCCTTGAAGACGGCCGTCGGATGATCGATTCCTCGCTCGTCGCGCGCGGGGTCCGCCTCCTTCGCCGGGGCCGCCTCCTCGCGGGTCTTCGGGACCCGGGGGGCCTCGTCGGAGGCGCGGGCGGCCTGGGAGTCGTCCTCGGCGTCCTCGTCGTCCACGGGCTCGGCGACCGCGTCGGACGCCTCGGCCTCCGCGGGCTCCTCGGCGTCGTCGGATTTCTCGGCGTCGCCGCCGGCCGGGGCCTTGGGGGCGCTGTCGGCCTGGGCCTTGGCGTCGCCGACTCCCGGGGCTTCGGCACCTTCCTCGGCCGGGGTTCGGGTTGCGGCGGCGGGGGCGGCGGGTGTCCCGGCGGCCTCGTCCACCGACGGGCCGTCGTCGCCGGACGGGGTCACATCGGCGGTCGCCGACGTCTCGTCGTCGGTGCTCTCCGCCGGCTTCTCCTCGGTGACGGCCGGAGCGTCGCCGCCGGTCGCGGACGCCTTGCCGTCGGCCTCGGACGGCTGGTCCGCGCCCTCGGCCGCACTGCTGCCACCTGCGGCTTCATCTTCGGGCCCGGTAGCCACCCATGCCGCGACGGCAGCACGCAGCCGGGCGTCGGTGGGCGTCGCCCCAGCCTCGGAGCCGGCCTCGGAGCCGGCCCCGGAGCCGGCCTCGGACCCACCGTCCGGATCGGCGGTGGCGGCATCGGTGCCCGACGCAACGTCAGGTGCCGCCCCGGCCTCCGAAGCGGGCTCGGCGGCCTCCTCGCGCTCGGAGCCGGAGTCCGCCTCGGCGTCGGAACGGCCGGAACGGGACTCGACCTCGACGTCGGCGTCGGCCTCGGAGTCCGGCCGCGCGTCCTCCGGGGAAGTCGACGAAAGCGCCTCAGGCGCCGTAGCGGCCTCCTCGGCCGCGTCTCCCGCCTTCTCGGCCTCCCCGGCCGTCTCACGGGGCGTGGAGGCCCTCTCAGGGCCCTCTGCGCCCTCCGAGGCGCCGGAGGCGCCCCCTGAGGTGTCGGCCTCCGCGGAGGGCGGCAGGCGGAAGACAGCCGTCTCGCTGTCCTTCACGGTGGCCGTCGCCCCGTCCGCCGTGCTCCCGTCCGCCGCAGCGCCCGGTTCACGGAACACGGCGAGACGCGGATCGCGTTCCTCAGCCGTCCCCGACGACTTCCGCTGCTCCGACTTGTCGGGGGACTCGCCCGCCACCGATACCTCCTTGATGAGCCGCGGGGACATGCCCGCACTGTCCGAACCATCTACCAGTGTCCTGTGTGAACCCTTGTCCGAGCCGCTAGACGAGAACGACATACCTAACGGTTCCCTTACAAAGCACCCAGGCACCCTCGACAGACCAATGTGAGAGGGGTCACCCTGTCATTCATCCACGCGGGGAGGCATGGATGGGCAGGAGCCGCAGAACAATTCCGGAGGAGCTTCTGCTGCTCGCTCTGGACCCGACCACGGGTACCACAGCGCAGCCGCAGTCGCTCGACCTCGGCCTGGCCGGGGCACAGCTAGTGGAGCTGGCTCTGGCAGGACGGATAGCCCCTGACGGGGATCGTATCGCCGTGGTGATGCCACGGCCGACAGGAGATCCGACTCTGGACTCCGCACTGGAACTGCTGCGCCGTCGTGGCAGTCCGGTTCGGGCGGTCCACTGGATCGGCGGACCCCGGCTGGGACTTCGCCAGATCTACCTCGCTCATCTGGAGCGGTGCGGCATGGTTCATGCCGTGGCGGGCCAGATGTGCGGAGTGCTGCCGACGACTCGCTACCAGGCGACGGACACGGCAATCAGCCGGGACATCAGAGCCCGGCTGGACAACGCGATCCGCACCGGCGTACCACCGGACCCGCGGACCGCGGCGCTCGCCGCACTGGCCCACGCGGTCGGACTCGGCAAGCACCTGTACCCCGGGAACGAGGGGCGCTCGTCGCGCTCCCGGCTCCGGGACCTGATCAGACACGACCCGATGGGCGGTCTCGTGGCGCATGCCGTGATGGACGTCCAGAACGGTGTGGCCGTCCAGCCACGCCGTAATCAGCAGACGGCAGGCGTGCCGTTGCAGCCGCAAGCGCAAGCGCGTGGCGGCAGCATGGCGCACACCTCCGTCCACTGACAGCACGACCGCGCGGACAGTTGGCGCGGAGTACCGAATACCGCCGCACCGACGTCCCCATGACCCGGTTCGGGAGCCGCACCAGGCGCGGGGCAGCCGGATCCACCGGCTGCCCCGCGCTCTTGCGTGCGCTCATTGCGTGTGGCCATTTCCCAGCGCGGCCGGGGCCCCGGGTGGCAATCTGCTGAGCAAGCAGATACGCACAGCTACAACAGCTGCATAGCCGGAGGTGCCGTTCCCGTGCCGACCAACGTCAATCCCACTGTCAGGCGACGCCGGCTGGGCCAGGAACTGCGCCGTCTCCGCGAGATCAAGGGCATGACGGCCGAGGAGGTGGCGGAGCGGCTGCTGGTCTCGCAGTCGAAGATCAGCCGGCTGGAGAACGGCCGCCGCTCGATCAGCCAGCGCGACGTACGCGATCTCTGCGGGGTGTACGAGGTCGAGGACCACCGCATCGTCGACTCGCTGATGCAGATGGCCAAGGACTCCCGCCAGCAGGGCTGGTGGCACGCCTTCGGGGACATCCCGTACAGCGTGTACATCGGGCTGGAGACCGATGCCGAGTCCCTCCGGGTGTACGAACCCCAGGTGATTCCCGGGCTGTTGCAGACCCGGGCCTACGCGGAGGCCCTGATCAACGGCGCCCTGCCCGAGACGCCGCCGTCCGACATCGAGAAGCGGGTGAACGTCCGGGCCCGCCGCCAGGACCGCGTCAACGCCCCCGAGCACCCCTTGCGCCTGTGGGCGGTCATCGACGAGTCCGCCCTGCGCCGGCTCGTCGGCGGCAAGCAGGTGATGATCCAGCAGCTGGAGCACCTGGTCGAGCAGTCCAAGCTGCCCCATGTGACCGTGCAGGTGCTGCCCTTCGACATGGGGGCGCACCCCGGCATCAACGGGCAGTACGCCATCCTGGAATTCCCCGACGCCGCGGACTCCAGCGTCGTGTACATCGAGGGGGTCACCAGCGACCTCTACCTGGAGAAGGCGAACGACGTGCAGCGCTACAGCGTCATGTACGAGCACCTGAGGGCACAGGCGCTGAACGTGGACCAGACCCGCCAGTTCATCGGCGACATCGCCAAGAGCTACACCCGCTGAGAACCTCCGGGCACCGGCCGCAACAGCCCGCCCGACAAGACCCGTTGTGCGGGAAATGCTGTGATGTAAGTGAGGTGGCGGCGGGACGATACACCGCCACCACCTCACAGCGGAAGACCCGCATGGAATATGCCATCCGGTCGAGTGAACGGCCCCACCACCACGCGATGTTGGCGAGTAGCGTCGATCACGCCAACAGGAACGAAGTTGGTGCCACTTACATCAACTCTCTGAACCGGAGTGAACATGGCCATTCTTCAGGGTGCTACGGAAAACTGGACGAAGTCGACGTACTCCGGCGGCAACGGCGCGTGCGTCGAAGTGAAGTCGCCCGTCACGCAGGCCATCGCCGTGCGCGACTCGAAGGCCCCCGAAGGCCCCTCGCTCTCCTTCGTGTCCGGAGCGTGGAACACCTTCGTGCGCGACGTCGCGTCGGGTTCGATCAACGCCTGACCGGTACGCCGGTCCTCACGCGCCACCCCATGGCCGGTCACGGAACACGACCGCCAAGAGCCCTCTCGACTGGCCCGCCGTCCTGGCCGAGGGGGCTCGACCGCCATCGGAACCGGCGTCGTCGATGGACGTACCGCACCCATCACCACGACAGCATTCGGCACCGACAGCACGCTCCGTGCCATCGGTGCGCAAGCGTCACGTACAGCTTTCCCCCTTCTCCGGCCGCACGGGACCCGCATCCCGTGCGGTCGTTCTGCGTTCTCGGGCGTTCCTGCCTTGCGTCGATCTCTGTACAGCCTGACGAAGTGCCCGCTTATCGTGTGGCCGCGATCACGTTCACGACAACGCTTCGATAGGTCAAGAACAAGTAAAATCGTTCGCCTTGCTGATCCGCGTTCACATCCCTGATCGAGAAAACCTTGACCGAGGACCCGGACAGGCGGTTCAATCCCCGAAGTCCCCGTTCCCGCACGGGGCCCCGCTGAACGGCCGTACTGACGAAGTGCGTTCCCGTTCACAAGGCGGACCCCTGGAGGGGGCACATGAACAGTCTCGACTGGGCCGTGCTCATCGGCTACTTCGGTGTGATGGTCGCGATCGGACTCTGGTCGCACAAGCGCGTGGACAATGTCAGCGACTTCTTCACGGCCGGCGGCAAGATGCCGTGGTGGCTGTCGGGCATCTCGCACCACATGTCCGGCTACAGCGCGGTGATGTTCACCGGCTACGCGGGTATCGCGTACCAGTACGGCGTCACGTCCTTCGTGACCTGGTCGCTGCCGATCGCGATCGGTATCGGCATCGGCGCCAAGCTCTTCGCTCCCCGGCTCAACAGGCTGCGTTCGCGGCTCCACGTGGCCTCGCCGCTCGAATACCTGAAGGACCGCTACAACGTCCCGACCCAGCAGGCCCTGGCCTGGTCCGGACTGCTGCTGAAGATCGTGGACGTCGGTGCCAAGTGGGCCGCCATCGCCACCCTGCTCTCCGTCTTCACCGGTATCACCCTCACCCAGGGCATCTTCATCACCGGCATCATCACGGCCGTCTACTGCACGGTCGGCGGACTGTGGGCCGACGCGCTCACCGAGCTCGGGCAGTTCATCATCCAGCTCTTCGCCGGTGTGGCCATGCTGGTGATCGTCATGAGCAAGCTCGGCGGCTTCAGTTCGCTGTGGACGGTCTGGGACAAGCTGCCCGAGGGCCACACGGAGCCGACGGCCGGCCCGTACACGGTGACCTTCCTGCTGGCGTACCTCTTCATCAAGACCTTCGAGTACAACGGCGGCATGTGGAACCAGGCCCAGCGCTACATGGCCACGGACTCCGCACGCTCCGCGACCCGTTCGGCCTACCTGTCCGCCGCCCTGTGGCTGGTCTGGCCGGTCGTGCTCTTCTTCCCGATGTGGGTGGCGCCGCTGCTCGTCGAGGCCAAGAAGCCGGACGCCTCGGACAGTTACGCCCTGATGACCGAACAGCTGCTGCCGCACGGGCTGCTGGGTCTGGTCGTCGTCGGCTTCTTCTCGCACACGATGGCCATGTGCTCCTCCGACGCCAACGCCATCTCGGCGGTCTTCACCCGTGACATCGCGCCGGTCTTCTCCAAGGCGGCCCGCACCTGGAGCAACCGCAGTGGTCTCATGGCCGCGCGGCTGTCCACACTCGCCTTCCTCGGCCTGTCCATGGCGTTGGCGACGCAGATCAACTCGCCGACGTTCAAGGACATCATCTCGGTCGTCATCAAGTGGGTGGCGGGGCTGATGGGCCCGATCGCCATCCCGTTCATGCTGGGCATGCTGCGCAGGTTCCGCCGGTCCGGCCCGACGGCGGCGCTCACCAGCTGGGCGGCCGGGTTGCTCGCCTTCTTCTTCACCAACTACAACCTCGACGGTTCGGTGAAGACGGACGTCGCCCTGCAGTACCAGGTGGCCCTGCCGCTGGCGATATCCCTCGTGCTCTACATCGTCATCGGGTTCGTCAAGCCCGAGGACACTCCGGAGCGCGACGCCCTCATCGAGACGATCAACACGGAGGGCGATGGCCCCCGCGGCACCGCCGCGGCGGCGGCCGTCCCCGCGCAGAAGCGCGGCCCGGAGAGCACGGGAGTTCCGGAGGGCGTGAAGGACTGACCGCCCCTCACACGGGGGGCCTGGACGGTGGGCGGGCGCGGCGGCGCCCGCCCACCTCTGTCTTCCCGGGCCCCGGGGAGCTTCGCTCAGTCCCGCGGGTAGCGGGCCAGCCAGCCCGGCGCGGCCGCGGTCGGGCTGTGCAGAGCGGGCCCCTGGGTCATCTCCATCGCGAAGTCGTCGGAGAGTTCGAGAAGCGTCGAGCGCCCCTCCAGCTCCGCCAGCCAGGCAGGCGGCAGCGCCGTCTCCCCGTGCAGCGCGCCGAGAAGGGCCCCGCAGACGGCCCCGGTGGCCGCGGACGGCCCGGAGTGGTTCACGGCGAGACGCAGCCCGTGGCGTACGTCCTCGCCCACCAGCGCGCAGTACAGCGCCACGGCGAGGACCTCCTCCGCGGAGTCGGTGTCTCCCAGCGCCTCGATGAGGGCCGGCCCGGGTATCCCCTGCCGTACGGAGCCGAGGGCCTGCCGGAGCGCCTCGGTGACCTGCTCGTTGCCCGGACGCTCGGCGAGCAGGGCGAGCGCGTGCTGGACCGAGCCGTCCAGGGTCTCGCCGCGGGCCAGCCCGTGCACCATGACGGCGAGGGCTCCGGCGGCGAGCTGCGCGGTGGCGTGGCCGTGGGTGTGGGCGGCGCACTCGACGGCCAGCTGGAGGACGAGCTGGGGCTCCCAGCCGACGAGCAGCCCGAAGGGCGCGGAGCGGGTGAGCGCGGCCGAGTCCCGCGCCGCGGGGTTCTTGGGCACGGCGAGGGTGCCCATCGTGGCGTCACCGAAGCCGACGAGGCACTCCCGGGTGGGGGCGCGGCGGGTGTACAGCCACTCCTCCCTGGCCAGCCAGCCGTTGTCCTTACGGCGTTCGTCGGGCCCCCAGGCGCTCTGGGTGGCCGCCCAGCGCAGATGGGCGCGGTGCACGTCGGTCGGTGGATGCCAGGCGCCGGTGTCACGGCGGACCTGGGCGCGGATGAGCCCGTCGACGGTGAAGAGGGTGAGCTGGGTGACGGCGGTGACCGCGCCGCGCCTGCCGTGCGCGGGGACGAAGTCGGCCACCCCGTCCACACCGTGGGCCGCGCGTATCGCCTCCAGGGTGAGCCCCGAGACACCCGCCCCGAGCGCGTCCCCGATGGCCCCGCCGAGCAGGCATCCCCGCACCCGGCCGCGGAAGTCCTGCTGCTGGGCACGGCCCCAGACAGCTGTGGTCCCTGTGCTCACCGTGCCCCTTCCGTCCGGCCTGCCGCCTGCGACTGCGCAAGCACTGTAATCGAACGGGAAGGAGCGGTTCAGGGGCGGAACGGAATGTACGGACTGGTACGCGAGAGCACTTCCGCGCGGCATTCCTCATGGTTTCCGGCCCCTGCCCCGCGGCCGGGAAAGCGGGTCCCGGCCGCGGGTGCGCGGTCAGCCGAACATGCCGGGCCGGTAGTCGCCCGCGGGCTGCTGGACGATGACGTTCAGCCGGTTGTACGCGTTGATCACGGCGATCAGGGCCACCAGGGCGGCGAGTTGGTCCTCGTCGTAGTGCTTGGCCGCGTTCGCCCACACGTCGTCCGGCACGCCGCCGGCCGCGTCGGCGATGCGAGTCCCCTGCTCCGCCAGCTCCAGGGCGGCGCGCTCGGCGTCGGTGAAGACGGTGGCCTCGCGCCACACCGCGATCAGGTTGAGCCTGAGCGCCGTCTCACCCGCCTCCGTGGCCTCTTTTGTGTGCATGTCTGTGCAGAACCCGCACCCGTTGATCTGGCTGGCACGGATCTTGACCAGCTCCTGGGTCGCGGCGGGCAGCCCCGAGTCGGTGACCACCTTCCCGGCCGAGTTGATGTGCTTCAGGAAGGTGGCGGCGGCCTTGTTGCCGAAGAGGTCGAGTCGAGCGTTCATGATCAGCTCCTGAGCTGTTGCCGATGCTTGCACCCCTTCGACGAACCGGCCCCGCCGGGATGTGACACGGCTACATGTGACCTGGGTCTCGTGCGGGTGTCACCGAGGGAGGTCCCGTGCCGCTCGTGCACGACCTCTCCCCCTACAGCGGCGGCGGCGACAACAACTGCCTCCAGGTCGCCGGCGGCTTCCCCGGCCTCGTCCCCGTCCGCGCAGCAAGACCCCCACCGGCCCCGCCCTCGTCGTCACCGCCCCCGCACGGGCCGCCTTCGTCGCCCACGCGGCTCACCCCACGGCGTCCAGCGTCGGATAGTCCGTGTAGCCCGTCTCCCCGCCGACGTACATCATGTACGCGTCCCGGACCTGGTTCACGGGAGCGCCCGTACGCATACGGCGGATCAGGTCGGGGTTGGCGAGGAACGGGCGGCCGAGGGCGATCACGTCCGCTCCGGCGGCCAGCAGCCGCTCGGCGTGGGCGATGCCGCCGTCCTCCGGGATGCGGTCCTTCGGCAGCACGGGGTTCGCGATCAGTGTGCCTGCCCAGTCCTTCCGGATCCGCTGGAAGACAGGGTCCTCGGGATCGGCGTATCCCACGTGCAGGTAGGCCAGGCCGCTTCCTGCCAGGGCCCCCAGGAGCGCCGGGTAGATCTCCTCCGTGTCGCCCTCCACCATGCCGTTGACCGTGCTCCACGGCGAGACGCGCAGGCCGACCCGCTCCGGGCCGATCTCCGCCGCCACGGCCTCGGCCACCTCGACGACGAAGCGGATGCGGTGGGCCACCGGCCCCCCGTAGGCATCGGTCCGCCGGTTGGTCCCCCGGCCCAGGAACTGGTGGAGCAGATGGCCGTTGGCGCTGTGCACCTCGACGCCCTCGAAGCCCGCCTCGACGGCGTTGCGGGCCGCGGAGGCGAAGTCCGCCACGGTGGAGTCGATGTCCTCGGTGGTCATCTCGCGGGGTACGACCGAGGGCACACGCCCGGCCGGGGTGTGGATCGTCTCCGGCAGCGCGATCGGCGAGGGGGCGACGGGGGTCAGTCCGCTGGTGTCCGGATGCCCGGCGCGCCCGCCGTGCTGGATCTGGAGGAACATCCGCCCGCCCTCCGCACGGACCGCATCGGTGACCTGCCGCCATCCCTCGACATGGGCCGGGCTGTGGATCGCGGTGATGTTCGGATAGGTCTGCCCCACGGCGTTCGGCGTGGACGCCTCCGCGATGATCAGCCCCGCCGAGGCGCGCTGCGCGTAGTACGTCGCCATGAGCGGGGTCGGGACGCCGTCGGCGGTGGCGCGGTTCCGGGTCAGCGGAGCCATCACGAGACGGTGGGGAAGGGTGAGGGGTCCTAGTTCGACGGTCTCGAAGAGCTTCGCGGGGGAAGTGGCTGCGTTCGTCATGCCGGAACGGTAAGAATTGACACTGGTGTCAGGTTCAAGTCCCGGAGGCGAGGAAACCATGCGGATCGGCGAGCTGGCCGCACGTACGGGCGTGAGCGAGCGTTCGCTGCGCTACTACGAGACCCAGAATCTGCTGGTGTCCGACCGCACCCCCGGGGGCCACCGCGACTACGCCGAGAGCGCGGTCGACCGCGTGATCCGCATCCAGGAGTTCTACGCGGCCGGCCTCAGCAGCCCGAAGATCGCCGAGCTGCTGCCCTGCGTACGGGACGCGGACGGCGGCCCCTCCGAGATCGCCACCCCGCGCCTGGTGAGCGACCTGTCCGTGGAGCGCGAACGCATCGACCGGAAGATCGACGAGCTGCGGCGCTCCCGGGAGGTGCTGGACGACGTGATCGCCACGGCGGCGGGCGAGAGCCCGAGCGAGCACCGGACCGCGCGACCCCCGTTCTGAATCGCTCAGTACAAAACATGCTAGCGTGCCCCTCATGGCCCGACCACGCTTGTTCGACGAGGAGCACGCACTCGACGCCGCCATGCGGCTCTTCTGGCTGCAGGGCTACGAGGCGACCTCCACACAGGACCTGTGCGAGGCGACCGGCCTGGGCCGCAGCAGCATCTACAACACCTTCTCGAGCAAGCACGCCCTCTTCGTGCGGTCGCTGACGCGGTACCTCGACTCCATGACAGCCGGTCAGCGCACCCTCCTCGCGGACACGGAGGTCCCGGCCCCGGCGCGCCTGCGGGCCATGCTCACCTCCGTCATCGACACCGAGGAATCCAACCGCCGGGAGGGTCGCGGCATCGGCTGTCTCGGCGTCAACACCAGCACCGAACTCTCGGGACACGATCCCGAGGTGACCGAACTCCTCCGCCGCGACCTGGAGCTCCGACTCGCCTCCCTTGGTGACGTCATCACGGCGGGGCAGCTCGCCGGGGAGATCTCCCGCAGGCGCCGCCCCGACGACTACGCACGCTTCCTGAACGCCGTCGTCGCGGGCATGCGCGTCTCCGCCCAGAACGGCGCCGACCGCACCACGCTGGAAGCCATCGCCGCCGGCGCAATGGACTCCCTCACCCCCTGACCCACGCACCCTCGACACGGGGATGCCGCACAGCCGAGTTTTGAACTGATCGATACAAAAAAGGACGTGATTCTCGTGCCGCGTGCCGTATACGTGCTGGCCCTGGGCATCTTCGCCATGGTGACCAGCGAGTTCGTCGTAGCGGGGCTCATGCCGCAGATGGCCGAAGGGCTCGATGCGACCATCCCGGAGATCGGCTATCTGATCACCGTCTTCGCCGTCGCCATGGCGGTCGGCGGTCCCTTACTGACCGTCGCCCTGATGCGGCTGCGCCCCAGGGCCGCGCTCCTCCTGCTCTTCGCGGTCTTCCTGGCCGGCAACGTAATGGCGGCGACGGCGACCGGCTACGGCGTCATGGTGGTGGCCCGCGTCATCACCGGCGTCGCCTCCCAGGCCTTCTTCGGCCTCGCCGTCTCCGTGAGCTCGTCTCTGACCCGCCAGGAGGTCCGTGGCCGTGCCATCGCCGTGGTCATGAACGGCCTGATGCTCGGGACGCTGCTCGGCCTGCCGATGGCCACCTTCGTCGGCGACCGGGCGGGCTGGCGCGCGGCGTTCTGGGCCATCGCCGTACTCACCGTCGTCGCCGCAGCGGTCACCCTGACGCTGGTCCCCCGGCTGGACCGCCCCGGTGCCGGCACCGGCACCTTCCGCGACGAAGTACGGGTCTTCCGGGCACCCCGGCTGTGGCTGGCTCTCCTGACGAGCACCCTCATCATCGGCGCGACGTTCTCCGCCTTCAGCTACTTCAACCCGATCCTCACCGAGGTCAGCGGGTTCGACGAGGCCACCGTGCCGGCCCTGCTCATCGCCTACGGCGCCGCCACGGTCATCGGCAACAACGTCGTCGGCCGTCTCGCCGACCGCCGGACGATCGGCGTCCAGATAGCCGGACTGGCCCTCAACGCCCTGTTCCTGGCCGGTTTCGCCCTCCTGGCCGATGTCGGCGCCGCCGCCGTGCCCCTCATGATCGGCATCGGCCTCGTCGGCGTCACGATGAACCCCGCGATGGCCACCCGCGTCCAGCGGACCGGCAACGCCGGGCCGCTCGTGAACACGGTGCACTCCTCCTTCATCACGCTCGGCATCATCATCGGCTCCTCGGCGGGCGGCGCCCTCGTCGGCCACTTCGGCCTGCGCGCCCCCCTCTGGCTCGGCGCCGCCCTCGCCACCCTGGGGCTCGTATCGCTCCTGCCGCGAGCAGCCCGGCGCGGCGGCGTTCCCGTCGCCGTCCTCGCCGACGGTCCGGGCCGCGAGTCCGCCGGAGAAAGGGGACACATGGTGTCGGGTATTGCGCCGAGCATGGTTTCACCGGTCGCCGGCGATGACATTCATGGACCGGGTCGTACAGCCGGATAGGACTTGAGGAGATTCATGACCGACACAGCGAAACCCGCGCTCCGCGGAAAGATCGCCCTGGTCGCAGGCGCCACCCGGGGCGCCGGCCGCGGCATCGCGGTGCAGCTCGGTGCGGCGGGTGCGACTGTCTACGTCACCGGCCGCACGACTCGGCACCAACGCTCGGAGTACGACAGGCCCGAGACGATCGAGGAGACCGCGGAGCTCGTCACCGGCGCGGGAGGCACGGGCATCGCAGTGCCGACCGACCACCTGGTGCCCGAACAGGTCCGTGCGCTGGCCGAGCGCATCGATGGCGAGCAGGGGCGTCTCGACGTACTCGTCAACGACATCTGGGGCGGCGAGCGGCTGTTCGCGTTCGACAAGCCGGTCTGGGAGCACGACCTCGACGACGGGCTGCGGCTGCTCCGGCTGGGCGTCGAGACGCACGCGATCACCAGCCACTTCCTGCTGCCGCTGCTGGTGCGCCGGCCGGGTGGGCTCGTGGTCGAGATGACAGACGGGACAGCCGAGTACAACGGAGCGAACTACCGCAGCTCCTTCTTCTACGACCTGGTCAAGAACAGCGTGCTGCGCATGGCGTTCGCACTCGCCCACGAACTGGAGCCGCACGGCGGGACGGCGGTGGCCCTCACCCCGGGCTGGCTCCGCTCGGAGATGATGCTCGACACCTTCGGTGTGGCCGAGGAGAACTGGCGCGACGCGCTGACCGAGGTGCCGCACTTCTGCATCTCGGAAAGCCCGTCGTACGTGGGCCGCGCGGTCGCCGCTCTGGCCGGGGACCCCGAACTCTCCCGCTGGAACGGCCAGTCGCTGTCCAGCGGACAGCTCGCCCAGGAGTACGGCTTCGCCGACCTCGACGGTTCGCGCCCCGACTGCTGGCGCTACCTGGTCGAGGTGGAAGGCGCAGGCAAGCCGGCCGACGCGACGGGGTACCGCTGACGGTCAGGCCGGGCGGTTGGGGATGCCGCCCCGGTCGGGCGGCCTACTCCTCGGCGAAGACGTCCTCGGCCGACCGGGCGGTGGGGGCCCGCAGAAGCCAGCGGTTCAGGGTGTCGAGATCGCGGCAGGTGGTGATCCGCTCACGCGCCTCGTCCGATACGTCGATGCCCGCTTGCCCGAGGAAGAGCAGGACGCCCTGCGCAATGCCCTCCGTCCGGCCCTCGTCCCGGATTTCCTCTGCCATGAAGGACTTGTAGAAAGAGAGGTCCACGGCCACCAGGTTCCTCCACTGTTGTGCGGCCGGGCGGTTGCCCAGGCCCTGTGCGGTGAGTTCGACAAGGGGATCGGCGATGACTTCCGGTACGTCCCGCAGAGCGGTGGACAGCGTTTTCAGTATGGCACCGATGTCCGGATCGGCGGCATGTGTGATCGTCACGGCAGCTACGAGCAGCCGTTTCCGGTGCCGCCCGGCCGGGCGGCACCGGAAACAGCCTCTCCTCCGCTACTGCGGCAGCACCGGCAGCAGCTCCGGCAGGTGCCCGTCCGATGCCGCGGCGGCCGTGACGCGCTCCTCCGGGACCTCG
Source organism: Streptomyces sp. QL37 (assembly GCF_002941025.1). Taxonomy (NCBI): domain Bacteria; kingdom Bacillati; phylum Actinomycetota; class Actinomycetes; order Kitasatosporales; family Streptomycetaceae; genus Streptomyces; species Streptomyces sp. QL37. The sequence continues at coordinate 3,707,366 of NZ_PTJS01000001.1, forward strand.
CCGTACAGCGTCGTGCGCGGCTTCGCCGGCCGGCCCGCGAGGTCGGCGATGGCCACGAGGTCCTGGATCGAGCGGTACGAGCCGTAACTGGAGCCCGCCATGCGGGAGATGGTCTCCTCCATCAGCGTCCCGCCGAGGTCGTTCGCGCCCGAGCGCAGCATCTCGGCGGCCCCCTCCGTACCGAGCTTCACCCAGCTGGTCTGGATGTTGGTGATGTGCGGGTGGAGCAGGAGGCGGGCCATCGCGGTGACGGCCCGGTTGTCGCGGTCGGTGGGGCCCGGGCGGGCGATGCCCGCCAGGTAGACCGGGGCGTTGGTGTGGATGAACGGCAGGGTCACGAACTCCGTGAAGCCGCCGGTCTCCTGCTGGAGGCGGGCCAGCGTCCTGAAGTGGCCGAGCCAGTGCCGGGGCTGGTCGACATGGCCGTACATCATCGTGGACGAGGAGCGCAGGCCCGTCTCGTGCGCCGTCCTGATGACTTCCAGCCAGTCGGCCGTCGGCAGCTTGCCCTTGGTGAGGATCCAGCGGACCTCGTCGTCGAGGATCTCCGCGGCGGTGCCGGGGATCGAGCCGAGGCCTGCCTCCTTCGCCGCGGTCAGCCAGTCACGGATGGACATGCCGGTGCGGGTCGCGCCGTTGACGACCTCCATCGGTGAGAAGGCGTGGACGTGCATGCCCGGCACGCGTTCCTTCACCGCCCGCGCGATGTCGAAGTAGGCGGTGCCGGGCAGGTCCGGGTGGATGCCGCCCTGCATGCAGACCTCGACGGCTCCGACGTCCCAGGCCTGCGCCGCACGGTCGGCGACCTGGTCCAGGGAGAGGGTGTAGGCGTCGGCGTCCGTACGCCGCTGGGCGAAGGCGCAGAAACGGCATCCGGTGTAGCAGACGTTGGTGAAGTTGATGTTCCTGGTGACGATGTAGGTGACATCGTCACCGACCACGTCACGGCGCAGGGTGTCCGCGATCCGGCACAGCTCGTCCAGCGCGGGTCCGTCCGCGTGGAGCAGGGCGAGGGCCTGGTCGTCGGTGAGCTTCGTGGGGTCGTCGGCGGCCTGGCTCAGCGCCCCGCGTACGTCGGTGTCGATGCGGGACGGGACCATGCCCGGGGCGGCGGCCTCACGGAGGGCCTCCCAGTCGCCGTACACCTCGTCGAAGTCGTCGCGCCGGTCGCCGGTGCGGCCCTCGGTGTCGATGGTGCGGTGCAGGTCCGTGCGGCCGGACGAGCCGAATCCCTCGTCCGGCTCCTGCCAGGGCAGTCCGGCCGGGATCGCGCCCTCCTTCGCCAGGCCGGTCTCCGGGTCGGCGAGCGCCCGCACGTGCGGCAGGAGGCGGGGGTCGAGCCAGGGCTCGCCGCGCTTGATGAACTCCGGGTAGATGGTGAGGCGTTCGCGCAGCTGGAAGCCGGACTCGGCGGTGCGGGCCGCGAGTTCGTCGATGTGCGGCCAGGGGCGCTCGGGGTTCACATGGTCCGGGGTGAGGGGTGAGACGCCGCCCCAGTCGTCGATGCCCGCGCCGATCAGCAGGGCGTACTCCGCGTCCACGAGATTCGGCGGGGCCTGGATGCGGGCCGACGGGCCCAGGATGTGACGGGCCACGGCGATGGCCGCGGCGAGCTCCTCCAGCTCCGCGTCCGGCATCCCGCGCATCGCGGTGTCCGGCTTGGCGCGGAAGTTCTGGACGATGACCTCCTGGATGCCGTGGTAGGCGCGGGCCGTCTTGCGCAGCTCGAAGAGGGAGTCGGCACGCTCCTCGTACGACTCGCCGATCCCGATCAGGATGCCCGTGGTGAACGGCACGTTGGACCGGCCGGCGTCCTCCAGCACGCGCAGCCGGACGGCCGGCTCCTTGTCCGGGGAGCCGTAGTGCGGTCCCCCCTTCTCCGACCACAGCCGGGTCGCCGTCGTCTCCAGCATCATGCCCATGGACGGTGCGACGGGCTTCAGTCGTTGCAGGTCCGTCCAGGTCATCACACCGGGGTTCAGGTGCGGCAGCAGCCCCGTCTCCTCCAGCACCCGCACCGCCATCGCCCGCACGTACGCCAGGGTGTCGTCGTACCCCTCGGCCTCCAGCCACTCCCGCGCCTCGGGCCATCGGTCCTCAGGACGGTCGCCGAGCGTGAACAGAGCTTCCTTGCATCCCATTTCGGCGCCCGTGCGGGCGATGTCGAGGACCTCGTCCGGCGACAGGAACATCCCGTGGCCCGCCTTGCGGAGCTTCCCCGGCACGGTGACGAAGGTGCAGTAGTGGCAGGTGTCACGGCAGAGCCGGGTCAGCGGGATGAAGACCTTGCGGGAGTACGTGATCACTCCCGGCCGGCCGGCGGCGTCGAGACCCGCGTCCCGGACCCTGGCGGCGGACGCCGCGAGATCGGTCAGGTCCTCCCCGCGCGCCTGGAGCAGGACGGCGGCCTCGGCCACGTCGAGGGCGACACCGTCGCGGGCCCGCCGGAGGGCACGCCGCATGGCGTTGGTCGTGGGGCGCTGAGGAACGGTCATGATCCGAGCATACGAGCGCGTCACTCCTTCCGGACCAGGGCCTCTTCCCTGCGCAACCGCCCCGCCCCCACTGGCGCCTTGGCCGTTATGTCCCGCTTGCCCCGTAGGCTCGGGGAGGTGATGGAAACGATCGTCTTCGACATCGGCGAAACCCTCGTCCGCGACGACCGCCACTGGGCCTCGTGGGCCGACTGGCTCGGGGTCCCGCCGCACACCGTCAGCGCCCTGGTCGGCGCCGCCGTCGCGCAGGGCCGTGACGGCACCGACGCGTTGCGCATCCTGCGCCCCGGCATGGACGTCGGCGAGGCGTACCACGCCAGGGCGGCGGCCGGACGCGGCGAGCACCTGGACGAGAGGGACCTCTACCCCGACGTCCGCCCGGCCCTTGCCGAACTGCGCGCGCTCGGCCTGCGGGTCGTCGTCGCGGGCGACCGGACGGCCCGGGCCGGCGAACTGCTGCGGGCCCTGGATCTGCCGGCCGACCTGGTCGTCACCTCGGAGGAGTGGGGCGTCACCAAACCGGACCGGGAGTTCTTCGCCCGCGTGCTGGAAGTGTCCGGCGCCGCACCGGACGCCACCCTGTACGTGGGGGACCACCCCGCCGACGACCTCTTCCCGGCGAAGTCGTCCGGACTGCGGGCGGCCCACATCCGCCGTGGCCCGTACGGGCATTGGTGGGCGGAACACCCGGACGTCCTGGAGACGGCGGACTGGCACATCGGCGCCCTGACCGAACTGCCCGGGCTGCTGGGCGGAACCGCGCGACGGAGGACGGCCTTGGGCCGGTCCGGGGGGATCGCTCCACCCGATAACCCCACCACCTCACCCGAGGAGTCCGCCCCGCGAGAGGAGACCACCTCACCCGAGGAGTCCGCCCCGCGCGAGGAGACCACCTCACCCGGGGAGCCCGCCCCGCCCGAGGAGTCCACCCCGCCCGAGCAGGTACGGGCCTGAGCCCTACTCCTCGTCCCCCCGCAGCGAGAGCCGCAGCCGGTCGCTGGCCAGCCTCATGTGCTCGGCCATCGCCGCGTCCGCGCCCTCCGGGTCACCCGCCCGGATCGCGTCGAGCACGGCCCCGTGCTCGTGCAGCGTTCCGCTGACCGTGCCCTCGATGTCTCCCGCCCGCTCCATCCACACCTGGAGCAGCGCCCGGATGGAGTGCAGGATGTCGCTGAGCACCGTGTTGCGGGCGATGTTCGCGGTCTCCAGGTGGAAGGCGATATCGGCGTCGATGAACGCCTTGACGTCCGTCCCCGCCTCCCGCATCCGCTCCAGGTGCTCCTCCAGCCGCTGGACATCGGCCTCGGACGCCCGGTCCGCGGCCAGCCGCGCCGACATGCCTTCCATGAAGGTGCGGACCTCGACCAGGTCCTGGGTGCGGCGCTGACCGAGCATCAGGCCCCAGTTGATGGCCCGGGGCAGGAACTCCGAGGTCCCCTCCCGGACGTACGAGCCCGAGCCGGGCCTGATCTCGATGATCCCCAGGACGTCCAGCGCGGACAGCGCCCCGCGCACGCTGGACCGCGCGACGCCGAGGGCGTCGGCGAGCTGGCGTTCGGCGGGCAGGCGCGTGCCCGGCTTCAGGTTCCCCTCGGACAGGTGATCAAGGAGCCGCTTGGCCACCTCACTGACCGAGGACTCCCGTACGACGGGGCGCAGGAGTGACGTGAAATCGGGCGCTTCGGGCTGCGTGGACACGCTGACCAGTACATCAGACGGGGCGGCGGAACCCCGGAGCGGGCGGACGATAACGCGCTCATCGGCCCAGGAGAAGAGCTCAGGGGAGCGACCTACGTCACTTTGGTAAATTGGTGACCAATTTAGATTCCAGGGCTAGCTTGTAGTTGTTCACCGGCCCGAAACACGACCTTCCACGGTTCGCCTTCACCTGCCGGAGTAGACACAGAACCGGACAAAGCGGTCCGCAAGCGAGGAGTCTTCCATGGGCGCCACTGCGCATTCAGCGATCGAGAGATCAGCGATCAAGAAGGTCTCGGTCCGCCTCGTCCCCTTCGTGGCCCTGATGTTCTTCGTGAACTACCTGGACCGGACGGCGGTATCCTTCGCCGAGCCCAACGGCATGGGTCAGGACCTCGCCCTCACCGCGGCGCAGTTCGGCTTCGCCTCCGGCGTCTTCTTCATCGGCTACATCATTCTCGAAGTGCCCAGCAACATGGCACTGCACAGGTTCGGCGCCCGGCGCTGGCTGGCCAGGATCATGGTGAGCTGGGGCATCGTCGCGCTGCTCTTCACCTGGGTGCAGAACAGCGAACAGCTGTACACGCTCCGCTTCCTGCTCGGTGTCGCCGAGGCGGGCTTCTTCCCCGGCGCGATCCTCTTCCTCAGCCAGTGGGTGCCCTCCCGGCACCGTACGAAGGTGCTCGGCCTCTTCTACCTGGCGCAGCCCCTGACCACCGTCATCGGCGCCCCGCTGGCCGGCTGGTTCATCAACCAGCACGGGCTCTTGGGCCTCGAGGGCTGGCGCGTCATGTTCCTCGGCGTGTCCGTCCCGGCGATCCTGCTGGGTGTCATCGCCTGGTTCTACCTGATCGACAAGCCGGCCGACGCGAAGTGGCTGACCTCCGAGGAGCGGGACTGGCTGACCGGGGAGCTCGCCGCCGAGAACGCCGGCAAGACCGGCGCGGACGAGAAGACCAGCCACGGCAAGGAGGCCCTGAAGGCCGCCTTCACCAACAGCCGCGTCTGGACACTCGCCCTCATCTACTTCGGCTTCATCTACGGGCTGTACGCCCTCGCCTTCTTCCTGCCGACGATCATCAACGGCTTCCAGGACCAGTTCGGCACGACGTTCAGCGTGATGGACAAGGCCCTGATCACGGCCATCCCGTATCTCCCCGCCGCGGTCGTCCTCTACTTCTGGTCGCGCCACGCCACCAGGCACGGTGTCCGCACCTGGCACATCGCGGGCCCGGCCGTCGTCGGCGGGATCTCCATCCCGGTCGCCCTCTACATGGGCTCACCGGCCGCCACGGTCGCCGTCATCACCGTCACCGCCTGTGCGATCTTCGCCGCGCTGCCGGTCTTCTGGTCCGTCCCCTCGCAATTCCTCACCGGCGCGACAGCCGCGGCCGGTATCGCCCTGATCAACACCGCGGGCAACGTGGCCGGCTTCGCCGCCGGTTACGTCACCGGCTGGCTGAAGGACTTCAGCGGTGCCTACTACCTGCCGCTGTTCCTCGTCGGGGCTTTCATGCTCATGTCCGCCGCGCTGATGCTGTGGCTCGCCAACCGGTCCAGGGGCCGGGGCGCGAACCAGGGCCGGCCCCTCGCAGAGGTCCGCTGATGACCCGCCTGTCCAACGACCCCGCCGCCTTCGCCGACGAGGCACTCGAAGGCTTCGCAGCCGCCCACCCCCGCAGGGTCCGCCAGGTCCCCGGCGGCGTGGTCCGGGCCACCCGTACGCCCCCCGGCCAGGTCGCCGTGGTGGTCGGCGGCGGCTCCGGCCACTACCCGGCCTTCTCCGGGCTGGTCGGCCAGGGCCTCGCCCACGGCGCGGCCGTCGGCAACGTGTTCGCCTCCCCCTCCGCCCACCAGGTGTGCCAGGTCGCGCGGGCCGCCGAGACCGGCGGCGGCGTCCTCCTCGCGTACGGGAACTACGCGGGCGACGTCCTGCACTTCGGCCAGGCCGCCGGGCAGCTGATCGCCGAGGGCGTCCCCACCCGCACGCTCGGCGTCACGGACGACATGTCCAGCGCCTCGCCCGACGAGGCCCACAAGCGCCGCGGCGTCGCAGGCGACCTGGTCGTCTTCAAGACGGCCTCGGCCGCGGCCGAGGCGGGGCTGCCGCTGGACGAGGTGACCAGGATCGCCGAGCTGGCGAACGCCCGTACCCGCTCCTTCGGTGTCGCGTTCTCCGGCTGCACCCTGCCGGGCGCCGACCGCCCCCTGTTCAGCGTCCCCGAGGGCCGGATGGCCGTCGGGCTGGGCATCCACGGCGAACCCGGCATGGGCGAGCAGCCCGTACCGACCGCCGACGAGGCGGCCGGACTGCTGGTCTCCACCGTCCTCGGTGAGCTCCCCGAAGGCGTCGGATCCCCGCGCGGCGAGCGTGCGGCGGTGATCCTCAACGGACTCGGCTCGGTGAAGTACGAGGAGCTGTTCGTCGTCTACCGCCGGGTTGCCCAACTCCTCGCCGAGGCCGGGGTGGAGGCCGTCGACCCCGAGGTCGGCGAGCTGGTGACCAGCTTCGACATGGCCGGTGTCTCGCTCACCCTGTGCTGGCTCACCGACGAGCTGGAGCCCCTGTGGACGGCCCCGGCCGACGCCCCCGCCTACCGCAAGGGCACCGTCGACGCGGCGGAGCTGTTCGTCCCCGACCCGTCGGCCGAGACGGCCGAGGAGACCGTCCCGCCCGCCACCGACGTCTCCCGCGAGGTCGCCCGCACGGCCCTCGCCGCCCTGCGCGTACTCAAGGAGACCGTCGACGTCCACGCCGAGGAGCTCGGCCGGATCGACGCGGTCGCCGGTGACGGCGACCACGGCATCGGCATGCAGCGCGGCTCCACCGGGGCGTACGAGGCCGCGGCCCGTGCCGAAGCGCTCGGCGCCGGTGCAGAAACGCTTCTGCACCGGGCTGCCGATGCCTGGGCGGACCGGGCCGGCGGCACCTCCGGCGCCCTGTGGGGCGTCATGCTCCGGGCGCTCGGCACCGCGCTCGGCGACACCGAGCGGCCCACGGCCCCCGTCGTCGCCGCCGGGGTCGCCCGGGCCGCGGCGGGCGTGATGGAGCTGGGGAAGGCGGAGGTCGGCGACAAGACCATGGTCGACGTCCTCGTCCCCTTCTCCTACGCGCTCACGGCAGCCGCCGAGGCGGGGCAGCCCCTGGCCACCGCCTGGGACACGGCCGCGCACTCCGCCACCGCCGCCGCCGAGGACACCGCCGGCCTGCTCCCCCGGATGGGCCGTGCCCGCCCGCACGCCGAGAAGAGCCTCGGCACCCCGGACGCCGGAGCCCACTCGCTCGCCCTGATCGTCCGTGCCGTGCACGGCGTGTTCGTACCCACCCTGGAGAACCACTGATGTCCGAGAAGCTCCGCATCGTCGTCGGCTCCGACGACGCCGGTCACACGTACAAGGAAGCCCTCAGGAAGGACCTGGAGGCCAGCGGCCTCGTCGCCACCGTCACCGATGTCGGGGTCGACGCGGACGGGCACACCGCCTACCCGAAGGTCGCCATCGCCGCCGCCGAGATGGTCGCCCGCGGCGAGGCCGACCGCGCCCTGCTGGTCTGCGGCACGGGCCTCGGCGTGGCCATCGCCGCCAACAAGGTCAAGGGCGTCCGGGCCGTCACCGCGCACGACTCCTTCTCCGTCGAGCGCGCGGTGCTCTCCAACAACGCCCAGGTCCTCACCTTCGGCCAGCGCGTCGTCGGCCTGGAGCTGGCCCGCCGGCTGGCCGCCGAGTGGCTGACGTACCGCTTCGACGAGGCGTCGGCGTCGGCCGCCAAGGTCGCGCTGATGGACGACTACGAGAACAAGCAGGAAGCCGCAGCCTGATGCCCGCGCAGAACCGCCCCCAGGTCACGATCGGGGTGAGCCTGAAGATGTACTTCGGCCACCACGAGACCCTCAACTGGGCCCGCAGCATCGCGGATCTGGGCGCCCGGCACCCGGCCGTCACCAGCGGCACGGCCGAGCTGTTCGTGCTGCCCGCCTTCCCCGCGCTCGTCCCGGTCACCGGCATCCTCGCCGGTACGGAGGTGCGGACCGGGGCGCAGGACCTGGCGACCGAGGACTCCGGTCCGTACACCGGCGAGGTCAGCGGCGCGCACCTGCACGAGATCGGGGCCCGCTACGCCGAGGTCGGGCACGCCGAGCGCCGTCGGCTCTTCGGCGAGGGCGACACGGTCGTCGCCGCCAAGACGGCCGCCGCTCTGCGCAACGGGCTGACCCCGGTCCTCTGCGTCGGCGAACTCGACCAGGTCTCCCCCGCCGAGGCGGCCACCCGCACGGTCGCCGAGGCCGAACGCGTCCTGGCGACGGCGGCCCACGACGGCCCCCTCGCCCCGGTCGTCCTCGCATACGAACCGCAGTGGGCCATCGGCGCCCCCCGCCCCGCCTCGCCGGAGCACATCCGCACGGTCTGCGAGGCCCTCACGGCCTGGCTCGCCACCCAGCCCTCCCTGTCCGGCAGCCGCGTGATCTACGGCGGCAGCGCGGGCCCGGGTCTGCTGACCGAGCTGGGCCCGTGCGTCGACGGTCTGTTCCTCGGCCGCTTCGCCCACGACCCGGCAGCGGTGGAACGCATCCTCGACGAGGCGCGGGAAGGGGCCGCCACGTGTACGGCCTGAGCACCTACGCCTTCTTCTGGCGCATCTCGGACAGGGCCCCCCGCCCCCTCAGCCTCCAGGAGATGCTCGCGCAGACCCGGGAGCTGGGCGGCGAGGTCTTCCAGATCTGCGACTACGCGCTGATCGAGTCGTACGACGACGAGCAGCTCGACACCCTGCGCGCCACCGCCGCCGGCCACGGCATCACGCTGGAGCTGGGCACCAGGGGCGTACGCACGGAGCACCTGGCCACCTACCTCCGCATCGCGCGGCGCCTGGGCGTCACCCTGGTCCGCTCCATGCTGAACACGGCGGACCACCGGCCGTCCGTCGCGGAGGCCACCACGCTTCTGCGCGAAGCCGTACCCGCCTACGCGGCGGCCGGTGTCACGCTCGGCCTGGAGACCTACGAACAGGTCTCCACCGACGACCTGCTGGCCGTCGTACGCGGTGTGGACAGCCCGAACCTCGGCGTCGTCCTCGACCCGGGCAACAGCGTCGCCCGGCTGGAGCGCCCGGTGGACGTCGTCGACGCCACCGCCCCCTACGTGGTGAACATCCACGTCAAGGACTTCTCCTTCTCCCGCCGCGACGGCTGGGTCGGCTTCACCTTCGCCGGCTGCCTTCTCGGCGAGGGCCTCCTCGACTACGGCGACATGATCCGCAAGGTCGGTCCCGACGAGCGTGGCATCAACCAGATCGTGGAGCACTGGCTCCCCTGGCAGGGCGATTTCGACGAAACCGCCCGCCTGGAGGACCGGTGGACCCGGCACAGCATCAACACCCTTCTGAGGAGCAAGTAATGGCCACCGGATCCAGGACCGTCGCCGTCATCGGGGCCGCAGGCAAGATGGGCCAGCGCGTCTCCGACAACCTGGTCAAGAGCGACTTCACCACTCTCTTCGCCGAGAACTCCCCCAAGGGGCAGGAGCTGATCCGTGAGCTCGGCCGCGAGCTGACGGACGGCGCCGACGCCGCCGCGCAGGCCGACGTCGTGATCCTCGCCGTCCCGGACGTCGTGCTCGGCACGGTCTCCGAGCAGCTCGTCCCGGTCATGAAGCCCGGCGCGATCCTGCTGACCCTGGACCCGGCCGCCGCGTACGCCGGTCTGCTGACCCGCCGCGCGGACGTGCACAACGCCGTGGCGCACCCCTGTCACCCGTCGGTGTTCCTGGAGCGCACGACGAAGGAGGAGTGGGCGGACACCTTCGGCGGCATCGCCGCCCCGCAGGAGGTCGTCGCCTCCTTCGAGCCGGCGGCCGAGTCCGCCGACCCGGCGGTCCAGGAGCTGGCCGAAGCGGTCATCAGCACCATGTACGCCCCGGTCGTCGAGGTGCACTGGGTGACGGTCAAGCAGCTCGCGGTCCTGGAGCCGACCCTCGTCGAGACGATCGCCTGCATGGTCGGCGCCCTGCTGACCGAGGCCCTCCACGAGACGGTCCACACGGTGGGCGTCCCGGAGAAGGCGGCCCGCGCGATGCTGCTCGGCCACACGCAGGTCGCACTGGCCAACACGCTCAAGGGCTCGAACCCGTTCTCCGACGCGTGCCTGATCGCGATGGACTACGGCCGCGAGTCCATCGTCCGCGAGGACTGGAAGAACGTCTTCAAGGACGACGAACTCGACAAGGTCATCACGCGGATGCTCAAGATCAAGGAGATCAGGCGCTGACCCGGTCCTGACACCGGCGCCACCGCTCAGGTCCCCGCGAAACCGGGCCGGGCTCTCCATCAGGGGTGGAGGGCCCGGCCCTTCGCATGCCCCCTCGCCTCACACGCCGAGGATGCGGGAGATCCCGTAGTCGAAGCGTTCGTCGAAGGAGGCGTCCTCGAAGTGCTCGGCGGCCCGGGACAGGGACGGGTACTCCCCCGCGTCCAGCCGCCGGGCGAACGCCGGACCCCTCGCGTCCGGCAGCGCCTGCTCCTCCTGGGCCAGCCCGAGGGTGAAGTAGACCAGGGTCCAGGCCGTCCAGACCGCCTCCCGCTCCCGCAGTCCGCCGGCCAGCAGCGCCTCGACCATCAACTCGGCGAAGCGGAGCGTGGCGGGCTCGGCGGCGTACGTCCCGGCCACGATCCTGGCCCCGTCCCGGTGGGCGAGCAGAGCCCGGCGGTAGCGGTGGAACAGCTCACGGACGCGGGGCTCCCAGGGCCCGGGCAGCCCCTCCACCGGCACCCCGGCCAGGATCGCGTCCGCCATCAGCTCCAGCAGCCGTGCCTTGGTCTTCGCATGCCAGAGCACGGTGTTCATCCGCACGCCGAGCCGGTCCGCGATGCCCCGGATCGAGAGCCCGTCCGCGCCCTTCTCGTCCAGCAGCTCCAGCCCCGCCCGCACCACCGCGTCAGGGCCGAGCCGGGTGGGCGCGGGATTCTCCGCTTGCTTCTTGGTCACCGACCTAGTCTACTGGGCGTCCTACGCCATTGGTCACTGACCAAGAAACTGAGGAGCCGCCCCATGGAACACGTCGTCATCGCGGGAGGCGGACCGACCGGCCTGTGGCTGGCCGCCGAACTCCGCCTGGCCGGGACGCCCGTCACCGTCCTGGAGACCAGGCACGAGCGCGACCCGCGCTCGAAGGCCCTCACCCTCCACCCCCGCACACTGGAGATCCTGGCCTTCCGGGGCGCCGTGGACCCCTTCCTCGCAGAGGGGCGGCGCATCCCCAGCGGGCACTTCGGCGGCCTGGACAGCCGGATGGACTTCGGCGTCCTGGACACCCCGTACCCCTTCACGCTCGCCCTGCCGCAGGCCCGCACCGAGGAGCTGCTGGAGGAACGCGCCCTGGCGGCGGGCGCCGACATCCGGCGCGGGCACCGGGTGACCGGCCTCACCCAGGACGAGGACGGGGTGACCCTGGAGGCGACCGGCCCAGAGGGCCCGTACACCCTGCGCGCCGCGTACGCCGTCGGCTGCGACGGCACCCGGAGCACCGTGCGCGCGGCCGCCGGGATCGCCTTCCCCGGCACGGACGCCACGACGTGGGGCTGGCTCGGCGACGTCGTCCTGGACGCCCCGCCCGAGGGCGCGGTGCACGCGGCCTCGGGTCCGGCCGGCGGCGTCATGGTCGTCCCGATGCCGGAGGGCGTCCACCGAATCGTCGGCGGCGACCCGGACAGCAACGGCCCGGACCACCCCGGCGAACTGACCCTGGACGCCCTCCGCGCCAAGGTGACCCGGATCGCCGGCACCGACTTCGGGATGCGCGACCCGAGGTGGCTCTCCCGGTTCGGCAACGCCACCCGCCAGGCCGCCGCCTACCGCAAGGGCCGCGTCCTGCTCGCGGGCGACGCCGCGCACATGCACTACCCGGCCGGAGGCGTCGGCCTCAACGTCGGCGTCCAGGACGCGACGAACCTCGGCTGGAAGCTGGCCGCGACCCTCGCGGGCACGGCCCCGGACGGCCTCCTGGACAGCTACCACACCGAACGCCACCCGGTGGGCGCCGACCTGCTGACCAGCACCCGGGCGCAGACGGCGCTGATGAACGCCCGCTCGGCCGAGGGCGAGGACCTGCGTGCCCTGCTCGGCGAACTCATCGCCACCGTCCCCGAGTTCTCCCGGAACCTGGCCGAACGGCTCTCGGCGCTGAACGTCGCCTACCCCGCCCCCCACGACCAGCCCGCCCACCCCTTGACGGGCCACCGCGCCCCCAACCTCGAACTCTCCGACGGCACGGCCCTGTTCACCGCCCCCCCCCCGCCGCTACCTCTCGCTGTACGAGACGGGCATGCAGATCCGGTTCGCCTCGGTCTTCGCGTTCTTCGTGGCAGGGGCGCTGGTGCTCGTGCGCAGGCTGCCGCCGGTGAACCGGCGGATGCCTGCCACGCTGCTCGCGGTGTGCGCCTGGGGCATGGTCGCCGGAATGCTGGCGGCGGCCGTCTCCGCGCCGTGGATCATCGCCTCGCACGGGCACGGCAGTTACCGCCTCCTGCCCCAGCTGGCGAGCATGGCTTCCTCCGGACAGCAGATCAACGTGGTGGCCTCGTTGCTCGGCTGTCCGGAGGAAGCCATGCTCGCCAGCTGGGGCAGGAGGCGGTAACTGCCGTGCCCGTGCGAGGCGATGATCCACGGCGCGGAGACGGCCGCCGCCAGCATTCCGGCGACCATGCCCCAGGCGCACACCGCGAGCAGCGTGGCAGGCATCCGCCGGTTCACCGGCGGCAGCCTGCGCACGAGCACCAGCGCCCCTGCCACGAAGAACGCGAAGACCGAGGCGAACCGGATCTGCATGCCCGTCTCGTACAGCGAGAGGTAGCGGCGGGGGGCGGCCGAGGCAGGGTCCGCGATGTCCCCCAGCACCCCGGTGCCGAAGCGGACCGAGTCCGGGGGATCGTACGACCACGGCGAGAGCCATTGCTGGAGATCGGCGACCACCCGGCCGCCGAGCACGTCGGTGGCGCCCTGGAGATGCAGCGCGTTCGCGCCGGCCCCCGCCCACCACAGAAGCGCCGTGAGCAGCACCCCTCCGACCAGCGCCGCTGTCGCCGCGCGTCCGTAAGCCATATCCCGCCCCCCGAACCCCGAACCCCCGTCGGACGGAAGATTACGGCCCGTCGATCACGCCCGGATCACGGTCGCCGGCAGGTGACGGACCGAAACGCGGGCGTTATGTCTGATTCCGGTGTCCGTGGCTTCCCGATGACGGCTGGGGCACGGGGGTGGCCCAGCCGTCATCGGGAAGCCACGGACACCGGAATCAGACATAACGCCCGCGTTTCGGTCCGTCACCTGCCGGCGACCGTGATCCGGGCGTGATCGACGGGCCGTAATCTTCCGTCCGACGGGGGTTCGGGGTTCGGGGGGCGGGATATGGCTTACGGACGCGCGGCGACAGCGGCGCTGGTCGGAGGGGTGCTGCTCACGGCGCTTCTGTGGTGGGCGGGGGCCGGCGCGAACGCGCTGCATCTCCAGGGCGCCACCGACGTGCTCGGCGGCCGGGTGGTCGCCGATCTCCAGCAATGGCTCTCGCCGTGGTCGTACGATCCCCCGGACTCGGTCCGCTTCGGCACCGGGGTGCTGGGGGACATCGCGGACCCTGCCTCGGCCGACCCCCGCCGCTACCTCTCGCTGTACGAGACGGGCATGCAGATCCGGTTCGCCTCGGTCTTCGCGTTCTTCGTGGCAGGGGCGCTGGTGCTCGTGCGCAGGCTGCCGCCGGTGAACCGGCGGATGCCTGCCACGCTGCTCGCGGTGTGCGCCTGGGGCATGGTCGCCGGAATGCTGGCGGCGGCCGTCTCCGCGCCGTGGATCATCGCCTCGCACGGGCACGGCAGTTACCGCCTCCTGCCCCAGCTGGCGAGCATGGCTTCCTCCGGACAGCAGATCAACGTGGTGGCCTCGTTCGGCGCGGCAGTCGTCACCGTGCTCGTGGCCCGGATCGCCGCCAAGGACGCCGGCCCACTGCCCCCGGCAGTCGTTCCGGTACGGGCGGCCCGCCTGGCCGCGACCACCGGCACCGCCGTGGTCGCCGTCTCCTTGCTGGTCCTCTCCTACGAGTCCGTCGCGGCGTCCATCCAGCGGGTCACCCTCTCCGGCGGGCTGCTCTCCGAGCCGGGCGACCTGCTCCGCACATGGCTGCTGCTCGGCGGCTGGAACGCCCCGGCGGCCGGTCCCCTCGGCCTCTGGTTCCTGTACCGCCTCGCCGACGTGCTGCTGCTCGCCGTGGTGTGGTGGGCGCTGCGGCTGCTGCCCGTCCTGCTGACCCGGGCCACCGTGCCGGCGATGGCGGCCGGCGGGGTCTGCGCGACGGTCGTCGGGCTGCTGGCGGCCCAGCTGTTCCAGTTCGCGGTGGTCGGAGCGGACTCGGGCCCGCGGTGGGGCCGGCAGTACCTGACCGGCGCTCTCGGCGGTCACGTCCCCGCCGCCCTGACCTGGGGCCTCCTGGCGGGCCTCACCGCCGTCGTGACCTTCCGGCTGGCCGGAGGCCGTGCGGAGGGCGCGGAGCCCGTGCTCCCCGTCCCGCCCCTCGCGCCGACGCCCGCGGATCCGCCGGAGCGGCCCGTGGATGACCGCGGCCCCCGTCCGGTCTCGCCGGGCGGGGGCCGCTGATGCCAGGGAGGTCCGGGTTACTTCGCGAGGACCGCCTTCATGACGTCCTTCGCGATCGGGCCGCCCAGGCCGCCGCCGGAGATGTCCGAGCGGGAGATGTCCATCGCCGTCGGGTCGATGAAGACCGCCACCGCGACGGACCGGCCGTCGGCGTTCTTGCCGTACGACACGAACCAGCCGTACGGCACCTCCTTGCTGACGTCGTCACCCCGCTGGGCCGTACCCGTCTTGCCGCCCACCGTCACCCCGTCGATCAGGGCACGCTTCGCACTGCCCTCCTTGGCGGTGAACTCCATCATTTCCTGGACCTTCTTCGCCGTCTCCTCGGAGACCGCCTCGCTCTTCTGCTGCGGGCTGTGCTCCTCCAGGATGGACAGGTCCGGCCCCTGCAGCTTGTCGACGATGTACGGCTGCATCAGCTTGCCGTCGTTGGCGAGGGCCGCCGTGACCATCGCCATCTGCATCGGGGTGCTCGTGAGGCTGCCCTGGCCCATGCCGGTGAGGGCGGTGCCGGGCTTGTCGAGCTTCTCGGGGTAGAGGCTCTTGGTGGCGAGCATGTCGCCGAAGGCCTCCGAGTAGACGTCCGCGTTGAAGCCGAACTTCTCGGCCGTCTCGCGCATCCCCTTGTCGCCCACCTTGAGGGCGGCGTCCAGGAAGACGTTGTTGCAGGAGTACTGCATGGCCGTCTTCATCGATGCCTTGTTGCAGACCGCGTCGCCGGCCTCGCTGCTGATCTTGCTCGACGACAGCGGCAGCGGGTAGGGCGAGACCGCGTCGGTACGGGCGTCGACGTCCGTGACGACGCCGTGCTCCAGGGCGGCGGCAGCCGTGAGGATCTTGAAGGTGGAGCCGGGCGGGAAGGTCTCGCGAAGCGGCCGGTTGGCCAGCGGCTTGCCCTTGTCGTCGACCAGGGCCTGGAACTTGTCGCCCTCCTTGAAGGAGTTGCCGGCGAAGACCGAGGGGTCGTACGAGGGTGTCGAGACCAGGGCGAGGACCTTGCCGGTCGACGGTTCGAGGGCGACGACGGCGCCCCGGGCGTCCAGGTCGGTCAGGCCCTTGTAGGCCGCCTCCTGCGCCTCCGGGTCGATGGTGGTGATCACATCGCCACCGCGCCGCTCCTCACCGGTGAGGATGTCCTTGGCGTGCCGGAAGGCGAAGCGCTCGTCCTGGCCGCTGAGGATGCTGTCGTACGTGTTCTCCAGGAGGGACATGCCCTGCGCCTGGGAGGCGTAGCCGGTGACGGGGGCGTACATCGCGCCCTGCTTGAACGTCCGCTGGTACTTGAAGTCGGTCCCCTCGACCTCCTTCGACCCCGTGATCGCCTTGCCGCCCACGATGATGTCCCCACGCGGGGTGGCGAACTGGGTGATCTTGACCCGGCGGTTGTGCTCGTGGGTGGCCAGCTCCTCGCTCTGCGCGTACTGGAGCCAGTTGGTCCGTATCAGCAGGGCCAGCATCAGCAGCCCGCAGAAAATCGCTATGTGCCGCAACGGCCTGTTCATCGTGCTCCCGCTCCCAGGCAGCCGAGCACACACGCACACGGGCCGCACCATCGATGTCCGGAGGTGATAGATGCGATTTTAGCGTCGATGGTTGCACGGGAGGTCACGGCCGACGGCTTCCGGGCCACCGGTCCTCACAGATGGGCGGCGTACGCGTCCAGGGCGCGCAGCACCTCCGCCTCCCCCGCCGGGGGCAGTTGCAGGACGACCTCGTCCACACCGAGATCCGCGTAGTACGCCAGCTTTCCCGGGGAGGGCCGGACGGCGTAGGGCACCACCTGGAGCTGCTCCGGGTCGCGGCCGGCCTCCTCCCAGGCCGCGCGCAGCTTCGGCACGGACTCCGACAGCCCGCGCCCGCCGATGGGCAGCCAGCCGTCCGCGTCCTGGGCGATCCGCGCGAACAGCTTCGGTCCCGCCGCCCCGCCGATGAGGGTGCGCGGGCCGTTCACCGGGCCGCGCGGCGCCTGCACCGGCTTCGGGTAGGCGTGGCTCGCCCGGACCGAGCCGAACTCACCCTCGTACGCGGTAGGTTCGTCCGCCCAGAGGGCGCGCATCAGGGCCAGCCGCTCGCTGCCGAGGGCGCGCCGGGTCGACCACTCCACGCCGTGGTCGGCGGCTTCCTCCACGTTCCAGCCGAAGCCGACGCCGAGCGTGAACCTGCCGCCGGAGAGGTGGTCGAGCGTGGCGGCCTGCTTCGCCAGGTCGATGGGGTCGTGCTGGGCGATCAGCGTGATGCCGGTGCCGAGTGCCAGCCGTTCGGTGACGGCGGCCGCCTGCCCCAGGGCGACGAAGGGGTCGAGGGTGCGGCCGTACTCGGGCGGCAGTTCACCGCCCGCCGGATACGGGGTCTCCCGGCTCACGGGGATGTGGGTGTGCTCGGGCAGATACAGCCCGGCGAACCCCCGCTGTTCCAGCTCGCGAGCGAGCCGGACCGGCGTGATCGTCTCGTCGGTGAGGAAGATCGTTGTGGCGATCCGCATGCGAGGCACCTCCGTCGTCGTCCGTGACGGTCCCAACGTATGCCGTGCGGCGGGTGAATCGGAGCCTCGCGAGGCGATTCAGTCCCGCACGACCAGCGCAGGGGTCTCCTTCGTCAGCACCTCGCCGCGGAAGAACGCCGGGCCCCGGCGCCGCATGGCCTCCATCAGCACCACACCGAGCAGCAGCAGCCCGACACCGATGACGAAGACGGAGCCGACGCCGAACACGGAGGACCCCGAGCCGTACGCCGGGTCCCACATGTCGTACAGGGTCTTGCCGAAGACCGCCGTGAGCAGGATGCCGCCGACGACCGGGAACAGGCCCTTGAAGACGAGGTCGCGGGCGGACCGGGTGAGATCGGCGCGGAAGTACCAGGCGCAGGCGAAGGCCGTGAGCGCGTAGTAGAAGCAGATCATCAGGCCGAGCGCGTAGATCGTGTCGACCAGGACGTGCTCGCTGACCAGGGTCATCACCGTGTAGAACACCCCGGTCGCGACACCCGCGACGACCGTGGCCCTGCCGGGGGTACGGAAGCGCGGGTGGACCCTGGCGTAGGAGGCGGGCAGGGCCTCGTACGCCGCCATCGCCAGGACCGTGCGCGCCACCGGGATGAAGGTGGTCTGGAGGCTCGCGGCGGCCGAGGCCAGCACGGCGACGAAGAGCAGGATGCCGAGACCGGGGCCCATGACGGGGCCGGCCAGGGCGGCGAAGACGTTGTCGGAGGTGTCCGGGTTCGCGAGACCCAGCCCCGAGCCGCCGGTGCCGACGGCCATCTGGGCGGCGATGCCGGTGGCGAGGTAGGAGCCGACCAGGACGACCATCGCGATGAGTGCGGCGCGGCCGGGGGTCTTCTCGCTGCCGGTGGTCTCCTCGTTGGCGGTGAGACAGGTGTCCCAGCCCCAGAACATGAAGATGGAGAGGGAGAGCCCTGCAGTGAAGGCACCGAAGGACTGGACGGCGAACGGGTTCAGCCAGGACCAGGAGAAGGCCGTCGAGGTCGCGGCGAAGTCGCCGTCGGCCGCCTTCCGCACGGCCATCGCGACGAACACCGCGAGGACCACGAGCTGGAGGGCGACGAGGGTGTACTGGAGGCCCTTGGTGGCCGTCATCCCCCGGTAGCTGATCGCCGTGGCCACGGCGATCAGGAGGAGGCACGTGAGGATGTGGACGGGCTTGCTGTCGTCCAGGGCGGCGACCTCCCCGCTGCCGGTGATCTCGCCGGCGAGCAGCCAGAAGTAGGAGGTGGCGACGCCCGCGAGGTTCGACAGGACGATGATCGTGGCGATCACCAGCCCCCAGCCGCACATCCAGCCCAGGCGCGGCCCGAAGGCCTTCACCGTCCAGGTGAACGAGGTGCCGCAGTCCGGCACGGCCTTGTTGAGCTCGCGGTAGGCGAAGGCGACCAGCAGCATCGGGAGGAACCCGGCCAGGAAAACGGCGGGCATCTGCACGCCGACCTCACCGGCGGTGGAGCCGAGGGTGGAGGTCAGGCAGTACACCGGGGCGACGGTCGAGATGCCGAGCACGGCGCTGCCCATCAGGCCGACCGAGTTCCCGCCGAGCCCCTTCTCGCGTACGCCGCCGTCGGCCGGGGCGCTTCCCCGTACCGTGTCTCCGGCCTGTGGCCGCGCGTCCAGCTCAGTCATGGAGAGGACGCTATGCGCTGCGATTTCCATATCCGGAGGATGAGACTCCGACGTCTCACCCTTGATTACCAACGCACCAGCGGGACTTGAGCCCACACATCGAAAGCCTCAGGTGAACACGGCCTTGCATTCACTGGCCCTGGAGAGGGCGAGCGGGCGTACGGGAATCGCACCCCCGTCCATTTTGTGGTGATTCAAAATTTGTCCGTCGCCTGCCCGGGCCCTAGAGGACGCCCCCGTTGGCGCGGATGTTCTGTCCGGTGACCCAGCGCCCGTCCGGGCCGGCGAGGAAGGCGATGACGTCCGCCACGTCCTCCGGCTGCCCCAGGCGTCCCAGCGAGGTCATCGCGACCGCCCTCTCCAGGCCCTGGGGTGTGTTGGCCGACCTCAGGAGGTCGGTGTCGGTGGCCCCGGGCGAGACGGTGTTGACCGTGATGCCCCGGGCCCCCAGCTCGCGCGAAGCGACCAGGGTGAGCTGTTCGAGGGCGCCCTTGCTCGCGGCGTACGGGGCGTTCCCGGGGGCGGGGAGGACGGTGTTCAGCGTGGACACGCTCACGATGCTCCCGCCGTCGCGCATGTGCCTGGCCGCGTAACGGATCGCGAGGAACACCGACTTGGCGTTCACGGCCATGACCCGGTCGAAGTCGGCCTCCTCCGTCTCGGCCAGGGGCACGACGGCGGTGAGCGTGGCGGCGTTGTTCACCAGGATGTCCAGGCCGCCGAAGCGCCCGCGCGCGGCCTCCAGCAGCTCCTCGGCGGCACCGGGCGCGGCGAGGTCCAGCCGGAGAGCGGTGGCGGTGCCTTCCTCCCGCTCCGCCGGCCGCACGACCTCGTCCGCGGCCTCCTCGTTCCGCGCGTAGTTGAAGACCACGTCCGCCCCGTCCCGCGCGAGGCGCAGGACGACGGCCCGCCCGATGCCTCGCGAACCGCCGGTGACGACAGCCGTCCTGCCCTTGAGCACCGCCATGATTCCTCCGCTCCGCGGGTGTTCCTGTCCGTGGGATCAGCACAGCTATACCGTCCGGCCGCCCCCGGAAGCGTCACCCGGCGGAGCGAGGCGGCCCCGCTACCCCTTGCGGTACAGCTCCTCGATCTCCGCGTCGAAGTCCCGGATGATCGCGTCGCGCTTCAGCTTCAGCGACGGGGTGAGGTGTCCGCTCTCCTCGGTGAAGTCCTTCGGCAGGACCGTGAACTTGCGGATGGACTCGGCGCGCGAGACCAGCCGGTTGGCCTCGTCCACCGCGCGCTGCAGTGCGGCGCGCAGCTCCTCGTCCTCGACGAGCTCGCGCAGGGGGACGTCCTCCTTCTTCCGCATCCGGCGCCAGTGCGCGAGGCCGTCCGGTTCCAGGGTGATCAGGGCGCTGATGAACGACCTGTTGTCGCCCACGACCATGCACTGACTGACCAGGGGATGGGCCCGCAGCCAGTCCTCCAGCGGGGCGGGGGTGACGTTCTTCCCGCCGGACGTGATGATGATGTCCTTCTTGCGGCCGGTGATCGTGAGGTAGCCGTCCTCGTCCAGTGCTCCCAGGTCGCCCGTCGCGAACCAGCCGTCCTCCAGATGCGGCGTGGCCTCACCGCGCTCGGTGTCCCAGTAGCCCCGGAAGACCTGGCCCCCGCTGAGCAGCACCTCGCCGTCGTCCGCGATCCGCACGGCGGTGCCCGGCAGCGGCCATCCCACCGTGCCCAGGCGGGGCTTGAGCGGCGGGGTGACCGTGGCGGCGGCGGTGGTCTCGGTCAGGCCGTAGCCCTCGAAGATCTGCATGCCGGCCCCCGCGTAGAACGCGGCGAGCCTGCGCCCCAGCGGGGAGCCGCCGCAGATCGCGTACCGGACGTGGCCGCCCAGCGCGGCCCGGATGCGCCGGTAGACCAGCGGGTCGTAGAGGGCGCGGGCGGCGCGGAGCCCCAGACCGGGGCCGGGGCCCGTGCCGTGCTCGGCGGCCTCGACCGCCTCGCCGTAGCGCCGAGCGATCCGGGCCGCACGGTCGAAGGACGAGGCGCGGCCCATCTTCTCGGCGGTGGCCCGGCCGGTGTTGAAGACCTTCTCCAGGACGTACGGGATGGCCAGCAGGAACGACGGCTTGAATCCTGCCAGGTCCGCGAGCAGGTCCTCGGTCCGGATGGACGGCGCGTGCCCGAGCCGCACCCGCGCGCGCATGCAGCCGATCGCGACCATCCGGCCGAAGACATGCGAGAGGGGGAGGAACAGGAGAGTGGACGCCGGGTACTTGGAGACCGACTTGAAGACCGGGTGGAGCAGCTCGATGGCGTTGTCGACCTCGGCGAAGAAGTTCCCGTGGCTCAGGACGCAGCCCTTGGGCCGGCCCGTGGTGCCGGAGGTGTAGATGAGGGTGGCGGGGCTGTCCGGTTCCAGGGCGCTCCGGCGGGCGGTGACGGCCGCGTCGGGTACGTCCTTGCCGAGGGTCTTCAGCCGGCCGATCGCGCCCGTGTCGAACTGCCACAGATGGGCGAGGTCCCCGAGCTGCTGCCGCTCCTGGCTGACCAGCCGGCCCTGCTCCTTCGTCTCCACGGCACAGGCGACGGCCCCGGAGTCCTGGAGGATCCAGCGCGTCTGGAAGGCGGACGAGGTGGGGTAGATGGGCACGGTGACCAGCCCGGCCGCCCAGGAGGCGAAGTCGAGCAGCGTCCACTCGTAGGTCGTACGGGCCATGATCGCGACCCGGTCACCGCTCTGGAGCCCCTCCGCCATCAGGCCCTTGGCGACGGCCAGGACCTCGGCCGCGAACTCGGCGGCGGTCACGTCCTGCCAGCCGCCGTCGGCCTGCTTGCGGCTGAGGACCGCCTCGGCCGGAGCCTCCCGGGCGTTGTCGAAGGGGATCTCGGCGAGCGAGCCGCGTCGCACGGCCGGCGCGAGCGGCGGCACGGAGACCTCCCGTACGGAGCCGTCGGCCGCCCTGACCTTGGTCGGCTCGACCAGGACCGGGACGGTGGGCGTGGTGGGTACGGCGGCGGGGGCGGGCGTGGTCACGAGCGGCTCCTCGACGTGTGGTCCGGCGCCGGGCCCCGTCCCTGGGGTCCGGCGCCGAGGCGGCTGCTGGGTGCGCGGGGTCGTTCTCGTACGGATGGCGGCTGAGGGGGACCGCGGTTCAGGGGCGTTCCAGGACGGCGGTGACCCCCTGGCCGCCCGCCGCGCAGATCGAGATCAGGCCCCGGCCGGGCACATCCCGCTCCGCGAGGAGCTTGGCCAGGGTCGCCACGATCCGGGCGCCGGTCGCCGCGAAGGGGTGGCCGGTGGCGAGGGACGATCCGACCACATTCAGCTTCTCCCTGTCGACGGGCGCGAGCCCCTGCTCCTCCCAGGAGGCCAGGGTGGCGAGCACCTGGGAGGCGAAGGCCTCGTGGATCTCGAAGAGGTCGAAGTCCTCCATGGTGAGCCCGGCGCGCTCCAGCATGCGCGGCACGGCGTACGCGGGTGCCATCAGCAGTCCGTCCTCGCCGTTCACGTAGTCCACGGCGGCCGTCTCGTACAGCGACAGATATGCCAGCGGCTCGAAGCCGTGCGTCTCGGCCCACTCCTCGCTCGCCAGCAGCACGGTGGCCGCGCCGTCGGTGAGCGGGGTCGAATTGCCCGCGGTCATCGTGGCGTCGGGGTGACCGGCGCCGAACACCGGTTTCAGCGCGGCGAGTTTCTCCACCGTGGAGCCGGGGCGCAGGTTCTGGTCGCGGTCCAGACCGAGATACGGGACGACGAGGTCGTCCAGGAAGCCGCGTTCGTACGCCGCGGCGAGCCGCTGGTGGCTGGTGGCGGCCAGCAGGTCCTGGTCCTCCCGGGTCACCCCCCACTTCCGGGCGGTGACCGCCGCGTGCTCGCCCATCGAAAGACCGGTGCGGGGCTCGGCGTTGCGCGGGATGTCCGGGACGAGGTGCCCGGGACGGACGGCGGCGAGCGCCTTGATCCTGGCGCCCGTCGTCCTGGCGCGGCGCGCCTCCAGCAGAATTCTGCGCAACCGGTCGTTGACCCCGAGGGGCGCGTCGCTCGTGGTGTCCGCGCCTCCGGCGACCGCCGAGTCGACCGCCCCGAGCGCGATCTTGTTGGCCGCTGCGACGACGGCCTGCAATCCGGTGCCGCACGCCTGCTGGATGTCGTACGCGGGTGTGCGCGGGTCCAGGGCGGAGCCCAGGACGGTCTCACGGGCCAGGTTGAAGTCCCGGCTGTGCTTGAGGACCGCGCCGGCGACGAACTCCCCGACCTGCTGCCCTCGCAGGCCGAAGCGCTCGACGAGTCCGTCCAGCGCGGCTGTCAGCATGTCCTGGTTCGACGCCTGCGCGTACGGGCCGTCGGAGCGCGCGAACGGGATACGACTGCCACCGATGACCGCGACCCGGCGCGGCTGCGGAAGTGCGAGGGGAATCAACTCGACCAGCTCATCTCGACAACTCCTGACCCTTGAGTAACCTTACTCTGGAGTAAATCTACGACCGAGCAGGAGTCCAGACAATGGCCGACCGCTATCTGCACTTCACCGGCACGGCACCCGGCCGCTTCCTGACCCGCAGGCTCGGCCTGCCCCAGCCCGCCCCGCTGCGCCGCTGGACACTGGAAACCCCCTCCCTCGACGGGCCGTTGCTCCACCTCACCGCAGGCGACTCCGCCCACTCCGGCACGCTCGGTCCGGTACTCGCCTCGACCGGCCTGAAGGTCACCGACCGGGCCGAACGCCCGGCCGCCGTCGTCCTGGACGCCACCGGCGTCACCACGGCCGCCGGGCTCGCCGGCGTACACGCCGCCCTCCACCCCGTCGTCCGGTCGCTGGCAGGCGGCGGCCGCGTCGTCGTCCTCGGCACCACGCCGTCCCCCGACGACCACCACCAGGCGGCGGCGCAGCAGGCCCTCGAAGGGTTCGTACGCTCCCTCGGCAAGGAGATCGGCCGGGGCGCCACGGCGCAGCTGGTGCGGCTCGCGCCCGGGGCGGGCGCCGCCTCCGCCGAATCCACCCTCCGCTTCCTGCTCTCCCCCCGCTCCGCCTACGTCAGCGGCCAGGTCGTCGAACTCACCGCCGACGCGCCCGGCGAGGTCGCTGACTGGGCGGCGCCGCTGTCCGGGCGCACCGCCCTGGTCACCGGGTCGGCGCGCGGCATCGGCGCGTCCGTCGCCTCCGTCCTCGCCCGGGACGGCGCCCAGGTGATCTGCCTGGACGTCCCGCAGGCCCGGGAGGAGCTCGTCCGCACCGCGGACCGCCTCGGCGCCACCGCCCTGCCGCTGGACATCACCGCGCCGGACGCCGCCGAACTGATCGCCGCCGCCGTCCCCGACGGCCTCGACGTCCTCGTCCACAACGCGGGCATCACCCGGGACCGCAGGCTCGCCAACATGCCGGCCGACCGCTGGGCCTCCGTCATCGACGTCAACCTCGACAGCGTCCTGCGCACCACGGACGCCCTCATCGGGTCGGGCACCCTGCGCCGCGGCGGCCGGATCGTCGCCACCGCGTCCATCGCCGGGATCGCTGGCAACAACGGCCAGACCAACTACGCGGCCAGCAAGGCCGGAATCATCGGCCTGGTCCGCTCCCTGGCCCCGCGCGCCGCCGCCGAGCACGGCATCACCGTCAACGCCGTCGCGCCGGGCTTCATCGAGACGAAGATGACGGCCGCCGTTCCCCTCTTCATCCGGGAGGCCGGCCGCCGGATGAACTCCCTTTCCCAGGGCGGTCTTCCGGTCGACGTGGCGGAGACCACCGCCTGGTTCGCCCAGCCCGCCTCCGGAGCGGTCAACGGCCAGGTCGTACGGGTCTGCGGCCAGAGCCTGCTGGGGGCATGACGCCATGACCAGCCTGAGCCTGTCGCTCGTCCGCGGCGCCGTCACCTCACCCTTCAAGCGCGCCGGGCGCCCCGGCGCCACCCTGCCCCCGGCCCGTGAGCTGATCCCGCCCGGGCGCATCGCCCCCGGCCCCCTCGCCGCGTACAGCAGGGTCTGCGGCTTCGCCGAATCCGGCCCGCTGCCGCTCACCTACCCCCATGTCCTGGGCTTCCCCCTGGCCATGCGGCTGATGACGGGGCGCGACTTCCCCCTGCCGGTGCTCGGACTGGTCCACACCTGGATCGAGATCACCGCACACCGGGCGCTTCAGCCGACGGACGAGCTCGAACTCACCGTGTACGCCGATGGACTGACGCCCCACCGGCGCGGCACGGAGGTCACGATGGTCACCGAGGCGCGGCTCGCCGGCGCACTCGTCTGGGAATCACGCAGCGGCTACCTGTCCCGGCACGCGACCGGAGCGGAGGCGCCCCCGCCCCCTTCCCACGCCTCCTCGGCCCCGGAGCTGCCCGCCGTGGCCGAATGGCGGCTGCCCACCGACCTCGGGCGGCGGTACGGGGCCGCTTCCGGTGACCGGAACCCCATCCACCTCCACCCCGTGACAGCACGGCTTTTCGGCTTCCCCCGGCACATCGCGCACGGCATGTGGACCGTCGCCCGCTGCCTGGCGGAGGCCGAGGGCGGGAGCGGCTCACGCGGGCCGGGCCGGATCCGGTCCGTGCGGGCGGACTTCAGGGCGCCCGTACTGCTGCCCTCCACCGTCACGTACGCCGCCGACGGCACCGCCTTCCAGGTCCGCGGCGGCGGTCGCGTCCACCTCGCCGGCAGCGTGGTCCGGGAGGGCTGAGAGGCTTTTGCTCAGTCCCCCCTGGACTGCCAGCCACGCCCGTGCATGAGGTTCTCCAGGCCCGCCCACGAGAAGTTCATCAGGGTGGAGGCGGCCTCCTTGGCCGAGACGCCGGGAGTGGCGTTCGCCCACCCGGCGAGCGCCTCCGCCGCCCCCACCAGCGCCTGCGCGAGCCCGGCCACATCCCGGTCGGGCAGCGCGGGATCGCTGTGGGCCTCACGTGCCGCCGCGCCGATCAGACCCGTCACGAACGCAACGATCTCCTCACGCAGCGCCCCCACCTCGCTGACGAACGGCTCGCCGTGCGAGCTCGCCTGCTGGTGGAGGACCGCCCAGCCGTCCGGGTTCTCCGCGGTGTGCGTGAAGAACCCCCGCAGTCCCGACCAGAGTTGCCGGTCGGCCGGTATCCCCGGCTCCACCGCCGCCTGCACGGCCTCCACCAGCGCTTTCGACTCGCGGCGGATACACGCGGTGAAGAGCTCCTCCTTGGAATTCAGATACAGATAGACCAAGGGCTTGGACACACCGGCCAGTTCCGCGATCTCGTCCATCGAGGCGGCCCGGTACCCGCGCTGCGCGAAGGTCCGCACGGCCGCGTCCATCATCTGCTGCTCACGCACCGCGCGCGGCATCCGTTTGCTCTTCACTGCACTCACGTCAGACGTCCCTCCCGCCCCCACTGCGCTACTCCTCGGTAAGACTACGGCGCGGCCCTGCCCGCCGTCGTACGGACGGAGCGCGGCCCGGCCACGATGGCCGGTAGTCGTCGGCATACCTCAGAGGTAGCTCCGCGTACACCTGTGGTAGCCCATGGAGTCAGCCCGCGGCCGGATGATTCCGCCCGGGCCCGCCGCCTAGTGTCCCTGGCATGACGATGAGACTCCGCAGACGGACGGCCGTCGCCGCCCTCGCAGCCACGCTCCTGCTGGCCACGCCCGTCGCCTCCGCCCAGGCCTTATCCGGCCCCGCGCCCGGTCGGGGCGCGCCCGCCACCGTCGACGAACTGCCCCGCCCGACCGGCCCGTACGCCGTCGGCACCGAGGTCCTGCACCTCACCGACCACGAGCGCACCGACCCCTGGGTGCCCGAGGCCGGGGACCGCGAGCTGATGGTGTCCCTGTACTACCCCGCCCGCCCCGGGCGACCGGGCGCCACCGCTCCGTACATGAGCACGAGGGAGGCCGAGGCCGTGCTCGCGGGCCTCGGGCTGGAGGACGACGCCCCTGCCAAGGTCAGCTCGCTCGCCACCCACGCCCGCACCGGCGCACGGGCAGCCCATGGGCGCTTCCCCCTGGTCCTGCTCTCCCCCGGCTTCGGCAACCCCCGGGCGACGATGACCTCGCTCGCGGAGGACCTTGCGAGCCGCGGTTACGTGGTGGCGAGCGTCGATCATGCCTACGAGTCCATGGGGACGGCCTTTCCCGGCGGAGGGGTCCTTCCGTGCGCGGCCTGTGACGCGGCCCTGGCGGCACCGGACGAGGAGGCGGAACGGGAAGTGCTGAAGGCCGTCTCCACCGGACGGGCCGCCGACCTCTCCTTCGTACTCGACCGGCTGACCGGGCCCCGCCCCGCCTGGGAGAACTCCAGCTCGATCGACCGGCGCCGGATCGGCGCCGTCGGCCATTCCATCGGCGGCAGCGCCGCGGCCTCCACGATGCGCGTCGATCCCCGTGTCGACGCCGGGATCAACATGGACGGAAGCTTCTTCGAGCAGGTCCCCGCGTCCGGCCTCGGCGAGCGCCCCTTCATGGTGCTGGGCACCACGTCCTTCCACGCCCCCGGCGGCGAGGACGAGTCCTGGGACGAGGGCTATCGGCGGCTGGACGGCTGGAAGCGCTGGCTCGGCGTCGAGGGCTCCGGCCACTCCAGCTTCACGGACGTGCCCGTCCTGGAGGACCGGATGGGCGTGACGCTGGACCCCACGGTCACGCTCTCCACCGAGCGCCAGGTCGGGATCACCCGGGACTACGTCAGCGCCTTCCTCGACCAGCACCTGCGGGACCGGCACCGGCCCCTGCTGGACGGCCCCACCTCCGCCAACCCCGAGGTCGTCTTCCAGCACTCCTGACGTCCCTCGCCGCACACAGCAGCGCCCCCGGACACCGAGGTCCGGGGGCGCTGGTGCGCGGGGAGGTCAGGCCGTGACGGGAACGCCCTTCGGCTCCACCTCGTGCGCCTCGGGCTCCTCGACCGGGGAGGCCGACGCCGAGTTGTACGCGTCGTGGTCGAGGATCTTCTCGCGGGCCGCGACGATCACCGGGACCAGAGCCTGTCCCGCCACGTTCGTGGCGGTGCGCATCATGTCCAGGATCGGGTCGATGGCGAGGAGCAGGCCCACGCCCTCCAGCGGGAGGCCCAGCGTCGACAGGGTGAGGGTCAGCATGACCGTGGCCCCGGTGAGGCCGGCGGTGGCCGCCGAGCCGATGACCGAGACGAACGCGATCAGGATGTAGTCACCGATGCCCAGCTGGACGTCGAAGATCTGCGCGATGAAGATCGCCGCCAGCGCCGGGTAGATCGCGGCGCAGCCGTCCATCTTGGTCGTGGCGCCGAAGGGCACGGCGAAGGAGGCGTACTCCTTCGGGACTCCGAGGCGCTCCGTGACCTGCTGGGTGACCGGCATGGTGCCGACCGAGGAGCGGGAGACGAAGGCCAGCTGGATCGCGGGCCAGGCGCCCTTGAAGAACTGCAGCGGGCTGACCTTGGCGACCGTGGCGAGCAGCAGCGGGTAGACGCCGAACATCACCAGGGCGCAGCCGATGTAGACGTCGGCGGTGAACGTGGCGTACTTGCCGATCAGGTCCCAGCCGTAGTCGGCGATGGCGTAGCCGATGAGGCCGACGGTGCCGATCGGGGCGAGGCGGATGACCCACCACAGGGCCTTCTGGAGGAGCTCCAGGATCGACTCGCTGAGGGAGAGGATCGGCTTGGCCTTCTCGCCGAGCTGGAGCGCGGCGATACCGGCGACGGCGGCCATGAAGACGATCTGGAGGACGTTCAGCTCGGTGAACGGCGTGATGACGTCCGTCGGGATGATGCCGGTGAGGAAGTCCAGCCAGGAGCCCGCGCTCTCAGGCTTGGCGCCGTCCTTCGGGGTGAGGCCGGTACCGGAGCCCGGGTTGGTGATCAGACCGATCGCGAGGCCGATGGCGACCGCGATCAGCGACGTGATCATGAACCAGAGCAGGGTGCGGGTGGCCAGCCGGGCGGCGTTGTTGACCTTGCGCAGGTTGGTGATCGACACCAGGATCGCGAAGAAGACGAGGGGCGCGACGGCCAGCTTCAGCAGCTGGACGAAGATGTGGCCGACCTGGTCGAGCGTGGTGTAGAGCCAGCCGATCTCGTAGCTGCGGGTGATCCAGCCGAGCAGGACACCGAGGACGAGGCCGGCGACTATCTGTATCCAGAACGGGATTCTGGGCAGGCGGAAGCCGGAGCCGGACGGCTTGCCGGCTTCGGTCTCGGCGGTGGGCGCGGGATTCGCGGACACGGACACACTCCAGATGTGACGCATCGGGACGTACGAGGGGGAGACGTACGGTCGTGCGGTCGAACAGGGGGACGGGGGTGCGGCGCCCGCGTCAGGGGCGGCGCCGCTGCATGATGCCGGTTCAGACGTTGCGGCAACAGACCGCGGACATACAGCGGCAGAGATCGACGTGCAGGCGCGCCACGAGCGGGACGCTCAGAGCGTGATGGGTGCGCGCTGCGGTAATCATGTCGAATACGTTAACACTGCAACTTTGAGAAGCTCAAAGGTACGCTTCTTGATCATCTCGGCCGCGCCCGCCCCGGGCACACGGAAACCCCGGTACGGGAGCGGCTGCTCCGGTCCGGGGTTTCGTCCGTACGGCGTGTGGTGTGAGGTACCTTACGCGGGGCCTACCGGGTGACGCTGTCCTCGCGGGTGCGGTTCGCCTCGAGCCTGGCCTTGGTCCGGTCGACCGTCGAGATGAGCTGCTCGGACATCTCGTCGCGCTGCTTGCGCAGCAGGATGAAGCTGAGGGGCGCGGAGAGCAGCAGGCCGAGGAGGATGACCCAGACGACGTTGGAACCGCCGACGCCGGCGGGGAGCACGCCGAAGTGGACCGCGACACCGGCGACGAAGAAGCAGCCGACGAAAATCAGCAGGCGCATGGCGGTGTACCGGATCGTTGCGCTCGGCTTGGCAGCGGACACGGCTGGCCTTCTCTCTACGTCCGACGTTCCTGCGGTCGTGCAGTCTGGGTCCTGCCCGACCAGTGAAGCATGCCCCGAATTCGATCAGTTCGCAGGGTTGCCACAGGACGGTACGGACGCTCCTCAGCGGAAGAGCGGGAGCAGCATGATGACGTCGTCGCGGTAGTCGTCCTCGGAGACCCGGATGGCGTTCGGGACCCGGCCCACCTCCTTGTATCCGCAGGACTCGTAGAAGCGGTCGGCACCGGTCCCGCCCCGGCAGGTGAGTCGGATGGCGTCGATCCCGTCGAGCGCCAGGGCGGCGTCGGCCGTGGCCGCCATCAGCGCGCGCCCGTACCCCTTGCCCTGGTGGCGCGGGTGGACCATCACCGTGTAGGCGCCGATCCAGTGCCGCATGAGCCGGTGGGTGTTGTGGGTGAGGAAGGCGGTGGCGGCCACCGCGCCGTCCTCGTCGCGCCCGACGACCAGGTGGGTACGGCCCTCGGCCATTCCGGCGAGGTGCTTGACCAGCTCCGGCCGGACCTCCTCGTCGGTGACGGGCGGCACGAAGCCGACGGCTCCGCCGGCGTTGCTGACGTCGGCCCAGAGCGCGGCGATGCCGTCCCGCAGGGCCCGGTCGAATGCGGGGTCCACTTCAAATGTAAGTGCCATACGTGCAGATTAACTATTACCAGGAGTGGTCTTCAACCCGCGTCCACCACGCGGGAAAGCCCCGGCCGGGGGACGGCAGGCCGGGGCTTTCGTACAGCGGGACACCCGCTACGGGCGCGGGGCGCCTGGCGGGCGTCGGGCCTCAGACGCGCATCGGCTGCGGCGTCTCGCGCCGGCCGGCCTCCGGGCCCGGGTACTCGCGCAGGATCTCGTACCGGGTGTTTCGCTCCACGGGCCGGAAGCCCGCGTCCCGGATGAGGTCCAGCAGGTCCTCGCGGCCGAGCTTGTTCGGCGTGCCGTAGTCGTCCGCGTCGTGCGTGATCTTGTACTCGACGACGGAGCCGTCCATGTCGTCCGCACCGTGCTGGAGCGCGAGCTGCGCGGTCTGCACGCCGTGCATGACCCAGAAGACCTTGACGTGCGGGACGTTGTCGAAGAGCAGCCGCGAGACCGCGAAGGTCTTGAGCGCCTCCGCGCCGGTCGCCATCGACGTCCGCGCCTGGAGGGTGTTGCGGACCTTGCCGTCCTTCATGTCCACGAAGTCGTGCTGGTAGCGCAGCGGGATGAAGACCTGGAAGCCGCCGGTCTCGTCCTGCATCTCACGCAGCCGCAGCACGTGGTCGACGCGGTGACGGGGCTCCTCGATGTGCCCGTACAGCATCGTCGCCGGGGTCTTGAGACCCTTCTCGTGCGCGAGACGGTGGATGCGCGACCAGTCCTCCCAGTGGGTGTTGTGGTCGACGATGTGCTGGCGGACCTCCCAGTCGAAGATCTCCGCGCCGCCGCCGGTCAGCGACTCCAGACCGGCCTCGATCAGCTCGTCGAGGATCTCGGAGGCCGAGAGCCCCGAGATCGTCTCGAAGTGGTGGATCTCCGTCGCCGTGAACGCCTTGAGCGCGACCTCCGGCAGGGCCTCCTTGAGCGCGCTGAGCGAGCGCGGGTAGTAGCGCCACGGCAGGGTGGGGTGCAGCCCGTTGACGATGTGCAGCTCGGTGAGGTTCTCGCCCTGCATCGCCTTGGCGAGGCGGACGGCCTCCTCGATCCGCATCGTGTACGCGTCCTTCTCGCCCGGCTTGCGCTGGAACGAGCAGTACGCGCAGGACGCGGTGCACACGTTGGTCATGTTGAGGTGACGGTTGACGTTGAAGTGGACGACGTCGCCGTTCTTCCTCGTACGCACCTCGTGCGCCAGCCCGCCGAGCCATGCCAGGTCGTCGGACTCGTAGAGCGCGATCCCGTCCTCGCGGGTCAGCCGCTCGCCGGCCCGGACCTTCTCCTCCAGCTCGCGCTTGAGTCCCGCGTCCACTAGGGCGCCTCCCATGTCTCTCTGCAGCCGTTCCGGCAGCCCACGGTACTCCCCCGCCCTCCGGGCGGAGGCACCCCCGTCACCGCTCGGCGTCACTCCTCCTCGGGGAGCTCCCCGACCCGGTTCTCCCACTTGGTGGAGAGCACGACCGTCGTACGGGTCCGGGAGACCCCCCGGGTGCCGCTGAGACGACGGATGGTCTTCTCCAGGCCGTCCACGTCACCGACGCGCACCTTGAGCATGAAGGAGTCGTCGCCCGCGATGAACCAGCAGTCCTCGATCTCGGCCAGGTCCTTCAGCCGGTGCGCCACGTCCTCGTGGTCCGCGGCGTCGGAGAGCGAGATGCCGATCAGCGCGGTGACGCCGAGCCCGAGCGACGCGGCGTCGACGGTGGCGCGGTAACCGGTGATGACCCCGGCGGTTTCCAGCCGGTTGATGCGGTCGGTGACGCTGGGCCCGGAGAGCCCGACGAGCCGTCCCAGCTCGGCATACGAGGCCCTGCCGTTCTCTCTGAGGGCCTGGATGAGCTGCCTGTCCACCGCGTCCATGTGACTGAAACCTTCCATTGTTCAGCAGTACCGCGAGCTTACGTGTAGAATCTAAGGCGCAACAGGGTCAGCCCCTGTAAATCTTCTTCATTATCCGAGAAAAGCTTTCGAATCTTCAGGAGTGAACTTCACCGTGTACTCGATCGAGATGGCCTACGCCCGGATGCGCGAGCTGCAGGACCTGGCCAACCGCTCGCGTGCCCACCAGCCCGCCGCCGCCCACCGCGTCGACCGCACCCGCGCTCCGCGCGTCAGCGGGAAGAAGCGCTGACCCCACCGGTTCAGCTCCGGGAGGCGCCACCGAGCTCCCCCTCCCACCGGCGGTACAGCTGGTGCGGCACCCCCGCCGCGTCCAGCACCCGCCCGGCGACGAAGTCCACCAGGTCCTGGATGTGCGTCGCTCCCGCGTAGAACGCCGGAGAGGCGGGCAGCACCACGGCGCCCGCCTCGTCGAGCGCGACCATCTGCTTGAGCGTCTGGCCGCCGAGCGGCGTCTCGCGCACCGCCACGACCAGCTTGCGCCGCTCCTTGAGGGTCACGCTCGCGGCCCGCTGGAGCAGATCCTTCGAGAGCCCGAGCGCCACTCCGGCCACGCACGCCGTCGACGCCGGGACGATCAGCATCCCCTTCGCCGGATACGACCCCGAGGACGGCCCGGCCGCCAGGTCGCCGGCCGCCCAGTGGCGTACGCCGTCGATGTCCGGCCGGAAGGTGTCCGGCTTGCCGTCCGCGCCCCGCGCCAGCCAGCTCCGCAGGTCCTCCCGCCAGTGGGCGTCGCGGAAGGCGATCCCCGTCTCGTCCAGGAGCGTCAGCCGTGAGGCGCGGCTGACCACCAGATCGACGCTCTCCCCGGCCGCCAGCAGTCCGCGCAGCACCGAGGCCGCGAACGGCGTGCCCGATGCGCCCGATACCCCGACAATCCAAGGCCTGCGCTCCTGCTGACTCATCGAAGTCCCGGCTGTCACACCGCCGAGCCTATCCGGCACCCCGCCCCAGGAACTGAGCCAGGGGCTCCGGACGTTGCAACGGATGAGGGAAGGGCCACGGACAGGGGGTGACCATGGCGGGAACACGCACCACCGCCACCGCACGGGCCGTCACGGCCGGCGCGGTCATGCTGGCCTGGGTCGCGCTGCTGTGGCTGCTGGAGGGCATCGACATGGCGACGGGCAATTCCCTCGACACCTACGGCGTCAGCCCGCGCGAGCCGGCCGAGCTGGCCGACGTCGTGCCGTCCGCGTTCCTGCACAGCGGCTGGGAGCACGTGGCGTCCAACAGCGTCCCGCTGCTGGTCCTCGGCTTCATCACCGCGCTCGGCGGGATACGCAGGCTCGCCGCCGTGGTGCTCGTCGTGATCCTGACGGCCGGCGTCGGCGTCTGGCTCACCGCGCCGCCGAACACCGTGACGCTCGGCGCGTCCGGCGTGGTCTTCGGCCTCTTCGGCTATCTGCTGGTCCGCGGCTTCGTGGACAGGCGCCCGCTGGACATCGTCGTCGGCGTGGTCATCGCCGCGGTCTACGGCTCCCTGCTCTGGGGCGTGCTGCCGACGGACTCCGGCATCAGCTGGCAGGGCCACCTCTTCGGCCTCATAGGCGGGGTGGCGTCGGCGTTCCTCTTCCGCCGACCCCGCCGCCCGCAGGAGCCCAGGGGCTACATCACGGTATGAGGGTCAGGGCGTGAGGCCCCGCACCAGCAGATCGAGCAGCGCGCACGCGAAGAGCGCGATCCCGATGAAGCCGTTGACCGAGAAGAAGGCCCGGTTCAGCCGGGACAGGTCGTGCGGCCGCACGACCCGGTGCTCGTACACGAAGGCCACGGCGACGACCACCATGCCGATCCAGTAGAAGATCTCCGCGTCCGTCGCCAGTCCGAACCACACCAGCAGCCCGGTCGTCACCACATGGCAGACCCGTGCGCCCCAGAGGGCGGCCGGGATCCCGAAACGGGCGGGGAAGGAGAGCACTCCGTGGGCCCGGTCCGCCTGCACGTCCTGGCAGGCGAAGATCAGGTCGAAGCCGCCGATCCAGATGCCGACGGCAAGCCCGAGGATCACCGCGTCCCACGACCAGCTCCCGGTCACCGCCAGCCAGGCGCCGATCGGACCCATGGCCTGGGCGATCCCCAGGATCGCGTGCGGGAAGTTCGTGAACCGCTTGCCGTACGGATAGACGACCATCGGCACGACGGCGACCGGGGCCAGCGCCAGGCAGAGGGGGTTCAGCAGGGCGGCGGCGCCCAGGAAGACGACGACGGCCACGATCGCCCCGGTCCACGCGGACCTCACCGTGACGGCGCCGGTCACCAGCTCCCGGCCCTCCGTGCGCGGGTTACGGGCGTCGATCTCCCGGTCGATGATCCGGTTGGCGGCCATCGCGAACGTACGCAGCCCGACCATCGCGACGGTCACGAGCAGCAGCGTGCCCCAGTGGAACGTGCCGTCCAGCTGGAACATCGCGGTCAGCGCGGCGATGTAGGCGAAGGGCAGCGCGAAGACCGAGTGCTCGATCATCACCAGCCGCAGGAACGCGCGGGGCTTGCTGCGGGGCTGCGGCACAGCGGCGGCGGAGGCGGTCACAGTCCGTACTCCTTCCATCGACGGTCGACCTTCGCCGCCGTATCCGGATCGGACTCGACCATGGCCGGCCAGCCGCCGTCCCGGGTGTAGCCCTCCTCGGGCCATTTCCTCGTCGCGTCGATCCCCGCCTTCCCGCCCCAGAACTGCTGGTAGGAGGCATGGTCGAGATGATCGACCGGGCCCTCGACGACGGTGAGGTCGCGGGCGTAGTCGGTGTTGCCCAGCGCCCGCCAGGAGACCTCGTGCAGGTCGTGGACGTCGCAGTCGGAGTCCACGACCACGATCAGCTTGGTCAGCGACATCATGTGCGCACCCCAGACGGCGCTCATCACCTTCTGGGCGTGCTTCGGGTACTTCTTGTCGATCGAGACGATCGCGCAGTTGTGGAAGCCGCCCGACTCCGGCAGGTGGTAGTCCACGATGTCCGGAACGATGATCTTGAGCAGGGGCAGGAAGAACCGCTCGGTGGCCCGGCCCAGCGGGCCGTCCTCCGTGGGCGGCCGGCCCACGACGATGGACTGCAGCAGCGGGCGCTTCCGCATCGTCACACAGTCGATCTTCAGAGCGGGGAAGGGCTCCTGGGGTGTGTAGAAGCCCGTGTGGTCGCCGAACGGCCCCTCGGGCAGCATCTCGCCCGGCTCCAGCCACCCTTCGATGACGACCTCGGCCTGCGCCGGGACCTGGAGCGGGACGGTCTTGCAGTCGACCATCTCGATCCGCTTGCCCTGGACGAAGCCGGCGAAGAGGTACTCGTCGATGTCCCCGGGCAGCGGTGCCGTGGAGGCGTACGTGACCGCGGGCGGCGCGCCGAACGCGATGGCGACGGGCAGCTTCTCACCGCGCCTGGCGGCGACCTGGTAGTGGTTGCGGCTGTCCTTGTGGATCTGCCAGTGCATCCCGATGGTGCGCTTGTCGTGGCGCTGGAGCCGGTAGAGCCCGAGGTTGCGGATCCCCGTCTCGGGGTCCTTGGTGTGGGTGAGGCCCAGGTTGAAGAAGGAGCCGCCGTCCTCGGGCCACGTGAAGAGCGCGGGCAGCTGCTCCAGGTCCACGTCGTCGCCGGTGAGGACGACCTCCTGGACGGGGGCGCTGTCGGACTTCACCTTCTTCGGCGGCAGGTGGGTCACCGAGCCGAGCTTCCCGAAGGCCTCGCGGATCCCGACGAAGCCCTGCGGCAGTTCCGGTTTGAGGAGTCCGCCGATCTTGTCGCTGATCTCGGCGTAGGACTTCAGCCCGAGTGCCTTGAGCAGCCGCCGGTCCGTCCCGAAGACGTTCATGGCCAGGGGCATGGACGCCCCCTTGACGTTCTCGAACAGCAGCGCGGGCCCGCCCGCCTTGTTCACCCGGTCGACGATCTCGCCGACCTCCAGGTACGGGTCGACCTCGGCCTTGATGCGCTTGAGATCGCCCTCGCGCTCCAGAGCCCGGAGCAGGGAGCGAAGATCGTCGTAAGCCATAAGGCCAAGTATCGGACACCCGCTACCCTGGGCCCGTCACCGGGGGCGGTCCGTGCGCCTCCCCACCTCACCTCGGGGGACCTTCCACCATGCTCAGGGCCTTGATCTATCTCCTGCCGCTGGCACTGACGATCTACGCGTTCATCGACTGCCTGAACACCCCGGAGGACGAGGCGAAGCACCTGCCGAAGATCGCCTGGGTCTTCATCATCCTGCTGTTCTGGATCGTCGGGCCGATCGTCTGGCTGGCCGCGGGCAAGCCGCGCCACGCGCCCGCCGGGGGCCGCACGCCCTCCGAATGGCACCGCGGCCGCCGCACCACGTGGGTGGCGCCCGACGACAACCCGGACTTCCTCAAGTCGCTGAAGGACGAGAGGCCGCTGAACACCGGGAGCAGGGGCGACGAGGCGAGCCTCGACGAGCGGGAGGCCGACCTGCGCCGCCGCGAGGAGGAGCTGAAGCGCCGTGAGGGCGGCGCCGGTCCCGACGACTCGGCTCCGCCCGCCACCTCATGAACCCCGTCCCCGCGGGTTCATGAGCTCATGACCTCATGAGGACAGGAGCCGCCCCAGCCGGTCGAGCAGGGGCAGCAGCGCCGTGCGCTCCTCGGGGGTGAGGGCCTCCAGCGCGCCGTGCACCACGCGCATCTCGGCGCGGATGCGGTGCGCCAGCTCGGTGCCCTCCGCCGTGCGGGAGGCCACCTTGGAGCGGCGGTCACCCGGCGCCGGGGCGCGCGTCACCAGGCCTCGGGCCTCCATACGTCCGATGAGCCCGGTCGCGTTGGACGCGTCGCACACCAGATGAGTGGCCAGCGCGCTCATGGGCATGGGTTCGTTGAGGGCGATCAGCGCCCGGGCCTGCGAGGTGCTGAGACCGTGGCGGCCGGCGACGGCGGTGAGGTCGTCGTGGTGGCCACGGACGACGACTGCGAGGGGTTCGAGCAGTTCGTCCGGAGTAGGGACGGCGCGGGGTGCCGGTTCCGTCGTCATGGTCGGTCATCCTTCGATCGGTGCGTGGGGTCCGGAGGCCCGGACGCTGTCCGCCACGCACCCGCATTCATTTGACATGCTCAACTTTGACCCGTTACATGAAGGGTATTGCTTGAGCATATCAAGCTTCATGTTTCACGCGTCTCGCGTCTCGTAGGGAGCACCCCATGTCCTCCGTACTCTTCGTCCTCACCGGTGCCGACCACTGGACACTCAACGACGGCACCGCCCACCCCACCGGCTTCTGGGCGGAGGAGCTCGCCGCCCCCCACCGCGTCTTCGCCCAGGCCGGATTCGACATCACCATCGCCACCCCCGGCGGGGTCGCACCGACCGTGGACAGCGTCAGCCTCACCGCCGAGTACAACGGCGGCCAGGACCAGGCCGACGCCGTGGCCTCCTACCTCGCCGCCATCGACGAGACGCTCCGCATCCCCGCCCGGCTCGAGGACGTCGTGCCCACGTCGTACGACGTCGTCTTCTACCCCGGCGGCCACGGCCCCATGGAGGACCTGGCGGTCGACGAGGCGTCCGGACGGCTGCTCACCTCGGCCCTGGACTCCGGCACCCAGGTCGCCGTCCTGTGCCACGCCCCCGCGGCCCTGCTGCCCGCGCGCCGCGAGGACGGCAGCTGGCCGTTCGCCGGCTACCGCATGACCGGCTTCAGCAACACCGAGGAGACGCAGGCCGGCCTGGCCGACAAGGCGCCCTGGCTGCTGGAGGACCGCCTCGTCGAGCTCGGCGCCGACTACACCGCCGCCGAGGCGTGGTCGGTGCACACCGTGCACGACCGCAACCTGCACACCGGCCAGAACCCGGCCTCCTCCGAACAGCTGGCCCGCGAGATCCTGGCCGCCCTGTGAGCGCCGCCGAGACCGCGCGGGAGGCCCCGGCCGACGTCGTGGCCCGGCTTCGTACGGCCTTCCGCACCGGCCGCACCAGGGACCTCACCTGGCGCACGGACCGGCTGACGCGGCTGCGCGCCCTGCTCACCGAGCGCGGTGACGAACTGGCCGAGGCGCTCCGGGCCGACCTCGGCAAGAGCCGCAAGGAGGCCTACCGGACCGAGATCGACTTCACGGTCCGCGAGATCGACCACACCCTGGAGCGCCTGGCCGGCTGGCTGGAGCCCGAGCCCGCACCCGTACCGGCCGTCCTCGCCGGGGCCACCGCCCACACCGTGCAGGACCCTCTCGGCGTCGTCCTCGTCATCGCGCCCTGGAACTACCCGGTGCAGCTGCTGCTCGCACCGGTCGCCGGCGCGCTCGCCGCGGGCAACACCGTCGTGGCGAAGCCCAGCGAGCTGGCGCCCGCCACCTCCGCCGCCCTGGCCCGGCTGCTGCCGGAGTATCTGGACTCCGACACGGTCACCGTGGTGGAGGGCGGGGTCACGGAGACCACCGCGCTGCTCGCCGAACGCTTCGACCACATCTTCTACACGGGCAACGGCACGGTCGGCCGCATCGTGATGGCCGCCGCGGCGAAGCACCTCACACCGGTGACGCTCGAACTGGGCGGCAAGTCGCCCGTGTTCGTCGACCGCGACACGGACCTGAAGACGGTGGCCGCCCGGCTGGCCTCCGGGAAGTTCCTCAACGCCGGCCAGACGTGCGTCGCGCCCGACTACGTGCTGACCGACCCGGAGACCGCGCCCGCCCTGACGGAGGCCCTGGCGGCTGCGGTCGAGGGGCTGTTCGGGCAGGACGCGTCCACCAGCCCGGAGTACGGCAGGATCGTCAACGAGCGCCACTTCGACCGGCTGGTGGGCCTCCTGGGCTCCGGCCGTGCGGTGACGGGCGGCGCCCACGACCGGGACACGAAGTACATCGCCCCGACCGTGCTGGCCGATGTCGCGCCGGACTCCCCCGTGATGCGGGAGGAGATCTTCGGCCCGGTGCTGCCGGTCCTCACCGTGGACGGCCTCGACGAGGCCATCGATTTCATCAACGACCGGGACAAGCCCCTGGCGCTGTACGCCTTCACCGAGTCCCCGGCCGTACGGGAGCGGCTGCTGGCCGAGACCTCCTCGGGCGGGGTCGGCGTCGGCCTGCCGCTGGCCCATCTGACCGTCTCGGACCTGCCGTTCGGCGGGGTCGGCGAGAGCGGCATGGGCAACTACCACGGCCGGTACTCCCTGGAGACGTTCAGCCACCGCAAGGCGGTCCTGGACACCCCGCTCGGCTGAAGCCCGTACATGCCGCGAGGGCGCGACCCGCTTCGGTGCGGTCGCGCCCTCGCGGCATGTGCCGGTCAGACTCCGGCGTAGGAGTGCTTGCCGGTGACGAAGATGTTCACGCCGTAGTAGTTGAAGAGCCAGCAGCCGAAGGCGACGAGCGCCAGGTAGGCGGCCTTGCGGCCCTTCCAGCCGGCCGTCGCGCGGGCGTGCAGGTAGGCGGCGTACGCGACCCAGGTGATGAAGGACCAGACCTCCTTGGGGTCCCAGCCCCAGTAGCGGCCCCAGGCGTCGCCCGCCCAGATCGCGCCCGCGATGATCGTGAACGTCCACAGCGGGAAGACGGCGGCGTTGATGCGGTACGAGAAGGTGTCCAGGGTCCTCGCGGCGGGGAGCCGCTCCATCACGGACGTCGCGAACGTCCCGGGCGTGCCGCCGTTGGCGACCTTGTTCTCGTAGCTGTCGCGGAACAGGTAGAGCAGCGTGCCGACGGCGCCGAGGAAGAAGACCGCACCGCAGATGATCGCGGTGGAGACGTGGATCCACAGCCAGTAGGAGTGCAGCGCGGGCACGAGCTGGTCACTGTCGGTGTAGAGCGTGGTGGTCGCGATGCCGAGGTCCAGCAGGACGACGGTGACCAGGATCAGGCCGATCCAGCGGACGTTCTTCCGCAGCGCGAGGAGGGTCAGGTAGGCGCCGACGGCCACGGTGGAGAAGGTGATCGAGAACTCGTACATGTTGCCCCAGGGGGCCCGCTGCACCGACAGGGCGCGCGCGACGACTCCGCCCGCCTGGACGGCGAAGGCGACGACCGTCAGGGAGACCGCGATCCGCCCCCACAGGTCGCCCTTGAAGGTGCCGCCCGCTGCCCCGGGGCCGTCCGGGACGTCACGGGTCCCCGCGGCCGAGCGCGTGACGATCGTGGGGCGTTCCAGTACGGCGGTGGAGCCGCCCTTCTGCGCGACCTGCACCTTCACCGTGGAATCGGCGGTGGCCGACTCGCTCAGCGCGGCGGCCGTGCGGCCCACCTTGCTACGGCTGCCGAACACCCACTCCGCGATGTGCGCGAAGAAGGCCAGGGTGTAGACGGCCATCGAGGAATAGATCAGCGTGTTGCTGATATTCGCCAGATTCTCGTTGGTTGCGGCGGCGAGATTCACTTCTCAGCCCCTTCGGCAGGTTCTTCGGAGGGTTGTTCGGTCTCGGGTTCGAGATCGGGCGCGGTGGGCGCCACGGTGTTGAGCGCGACCGCGAGATCGGCCAGCTCCTCGGGAAGCTTCGCGGACTCGCTGCGGCCGAGGCCCGCCATCTCGACGACGGTGACGCCGTCCGCGCCCCGGACCGCCCGCACCCAGACGCGGCGGCGCTGGATGAAGAGCGAACCGGCGAGCCCGATGATGGCGGCGACGGCGCCGGTGAGCGCCCAGCCGCTGGCGGGCTGGCGCGAGATCTGGAAGCTGGCCCACTCCTCGACGCTCTCGAAGGTGACCGAGCCCGCACCGTCGGGCAGCTTCATGGTCTCGCCGGGACGCAGCCGCTTCTTGAGCTTGTCCCCGTTGCTGTCCTTGAATTCCTTCATCTTGGACGTGTCGAGCTGGTAGACGTTCTGCGGCAGTCCGGAGTCGACCCCGAGGCTGCCGTGGTAGCCGTTGAGCGCGAGGACCGGATAGTCGAGCCCGGGGTACTGCGAGAACATCGTGCCCTTGCCGTCACCCGCGAACGTCGGTACGAAGAACGCCTGGAAGCCCAGCTGGGTCTTCTTGCCGTCGGTCCCCTTGTAGCCGTCCATCACCTTGACCGCGCCGGTCGAGGTGACGTTGTTGTCGATGGGCAGCAGGGGCACGGCGGACCTGTAGACCTCCTTGCCCTTGCCGTCCTTGACGGAGATGACAGGGGCGTAGCCGTGGGCGTTCAGGTAGACCTTCGTGCCGTCGACGACGAGCGGCTTGTTGACCTCGATGACCTTCTTCTTCGGCTCACCGTCGGCGCCCTCGGCGTACGTCACGCGGGCCTCGTAGGTCCTGGGCGTGCCGCGCTGCGGGCCGCTCCGCTCGTACGTGCCGACGAAGTCCTCCAGGTCGAAGCTGAAGGGGGTGAGGTCGTCGGTGTCGAAGAGCGAGCCGGACTTGAAGTCGTCGTACTGGGTGATCGTGTTGGCGAAGCCGTCACCCTCCACGATCAGCTTGCCGCCCTCGGACTTGAAGAGCTGCCCGCCGGCGAAGGCGACGAGCATGACGATCAGCGCGATGTGGAAGAGCAGGTTCCCGGTCTCGCGGAGATAACCCTTCTCCGCTGCCACCGCGTCGCCCACCGCGTGCGAGCGGAAGCGCCGCTTGCGCAGGATGGAGAGGGCGGCCTCACGGACCTGCTCGGGGTCGGCGTCGGTGCGCCAGGTGGTGTAGGCGGGCAGCCGGGTCAGCTTCTTCGGGGCGCCGGGCGGTCGGCCGCGCAGCTGGCCGACGAACTGGCCGGTGCGCGGGACGATGCAGCCGATCAGGGAGACGAACAGCAGGATGTAGATCGCGGAGAACCACACCGAGCTGTAGACGTCGAAGAACTGGAGCTTCTCGTAGATCGGCGTGACGGTGGTGTGGGCTTCCTTGAAGGTCTGCACCTTCAGCTCGTCCACGCTGTTCTGCGGGATCAGTGAGCCGGGGATCGCGCCGAGCGACAGCAGGAAGAGCAGGATCAGCGCCACCCGCATCGAGGTGAGCTGGCGCCAGAACCATCGGGCCCAGCCGATGACGCCCATGGCCGGTACGGAGGAGACGGACTCTTCGCGCGGGGCGGTGGAGAGCTGCTCCCCGGCCTTGCCGAGGTCGCGCTCGTCCGTGGTGTTCGTGTTGCTCATGGACTCAGATCCCCACAGTGAAGCCGTTGGACCAGACCTGCATCTCCTGGATGAGCACGTCCCACGCGCCCGTCAGCAGGAGCACTCCGGTCACGATCATCATGCCGCCGCCGATCCGCATGACCCACGCGTAGTGGCGCTTGACCCAGCCGAACGCGCCGAGTGCCCGGCGGAAGGCGACCGCGGCCAGGACGAAGGGGACGCCGAGTCCGAGACAGTACGCCACGGACAGCACCGCCCCTCGGCCGGCCGTCGCCTGCTCGAACGCGAGCGCGTTGACGGAGGCGAGTGTCGGGCCGAGGCACGGCGTCCAGCCGATCCCGAAGAGGGCGCCGAGCAGCGGTGCCCCCGCCAGGCCGGTCACCGGTCGCTTGTGGATGCGGAACTCGCGCTGCGTCATCCAGGGCATGAGGCCCATGAAGAAGATCCCCATGAGGATCATCAGTACGCCGAGGACCTTGGAGAGCGTCCCGCTGTACTCCTGGAGCGTCTGGCCGAAGAAGCCGAAGAGCGCGCCGCCGGACACGAACACGACGGTGAAGCCGAGCACGAAGAGCGAGGCCCCGGCGACGGTCCTGCCGCGCCGCCGCTCGGCCAGGTCGGCGCCGCTGACCCCGGTGACGTAGCTGAGGTAGCCGGGCACCAGCGGCAGGACGCACGGTGAGAAGAAGGAGACGAGAC
This sequence comes from Streptomyces sp. QL37, assembly GCF_002941025.1. Lineage (NCBI taxonomy): Bacteria > Bacillati > Actinomycetota > Actinomycetes > Kitasatosporales > Streptomycetaceae > Streptomyces > Streptomyces sp. QL37. Next base: position 3,750,361 of record NZ_PTJS01000001.1, read on the forward strand.
CGCCGAGCAGGGCGATGGGCAGCGCCACTACGAGGGCCCCGCTGAGGACCGTCTCGTTTCCGCCGGTGACCGCGGCCAGTTCGAGCACCGGAGTCACTTCTCCGCGACCAGCGGGTCGATCATCTCGCGCAGTTTCGTGGCGTCGAGCGCGGCGAGCGAGCGGGCGGCGAGCTTCCCGTCCCGGTCGATGACCACGGTCGACGGGATGGCCTGCGGGTTCAGCGTGCCCTTCGGGAAGCGCAGGAGCAGCTTCCCGGTCGGGTCGTAGATGCTCGGGTAGGTGACTCCGAAGTCCTGTTCGAAGCTGACCGCGAGGGACTTCTGCGGGTCCCTGGTGTTGACGCCGACGAACTGGACGCCCTGGTCCGCGGTCGCCTTCGCCACCTTCTCGAAGTGCTTGGCCTCGGCGCGGCACGGGCCGCACCAGGATCCCCAGAAGTTCAGGACGACGATCTTGCCCTTGTAGTCGGCGACGGCGAGGTCCTTGCCGTCCAGGGTCGTACCGTCCAGCTTCGGCGCGTCGGTGCGTTCGCCCTTGGCGACGGTGGAGATCCCTCCGCTGCCGGTGACGAAATTCGTGTTGCCGCCACCGCCCGCCTTGGCGCCGTCACCACTGCATGCGGACAGGGTCAGGGCACCGGCCACCGCGGTTGCGGCGAGCAGGGTGAAGCGGCGTCGGGGTACGCGGCCAGAGCTCATGTGAAAAGTTTCGCATGGCAGTTCCGGGGATCTTGGGCACCCCCCTCGGTGACCGTAAAGCCCCTTGTCAGGCCTGTTTAAAGAAGGTGTTCCAGCCGCCTTCGGGGGCCTGTCCCACCTGGAGCGTACGGAGCTTCGCGAGCACCGCCGGATCCTGTGCGTCGAGCCAGTCGACGTACTGCCGGAAGGAGACGAGACGCACATCCGGCTTGCCCGCGATGTGTTTGAGCGCGTCCTCCACGGCGTCCATGTAGATGCCGCCGTTCCACTCCTCGAAGTGGTTTCCGACATAGAAGGGCGCCCGGTTCGTCTCGTAGGCGCGGTCGAATCCGGCGATATACGCGTCGGTGGCCTGGGTGCGCCATCCCGGATAGCGGGAGGGCATGCCGTTGGTCGAATTCTTCGACTGGTTGGCGAGGATGTTGTAGTCCATGGAGAGGACTTCGAAGGTGTGGCCGGGAAAGGGAATGCCCTGAAGCGGAAGGTCCCAGACGCCCTGGCGCTTCTCGGGCCACATCTGGCTGCCGCCCGGCGAGCTCGCGTCGTAACGCCAGCCGAGCCGCTTCGCGGTGGGGAGGAGATTGTCCTGGCCGAGCAGACAGGGCGTACGGCCCCCGACCAGTTCCTTCCGGTAGTCGAAGGGCAGCGGTTCGACATCCTCCCACCCGGAGTTGGTCCGCCATTCGGTGACGAACGACACCGCCTGATCGATCTCGCTCTGCCATTGAGCGGGTGTCCAGTTGCCCACCGATCCGGAACCGCCGCAGAAATGCCCGTTGAAATGGGTGCCGATCTCGTGGCCGTCGAGCCAGGCCTGGCGGACGTACTTCAGGGTCTGCTTGACGTGGTCATCGGTGAGATAGCCGATGTCGGAGGCGCCCCGGGGGTTGTTGGGCGGGCGGTAGAGGGACTTCTTCGACTCGGGCAGCACATAGAGCCCGGAGAGGAAGAAGGTCATCGCCGCGTCGTGTTCCTTGGCGAGTTCGAGAAAGCGCGGGAAGAGCCCGTTGCCGACCTCGCCCGCTCCGTCCCAGGAGAAGATCACGAACTGCGGCGGTTTCTGACCCGGTTCGAGCGGGACGGGGGCGGCGGGCTGATTCGGCTGCTTTCCGGTGTCCGCGGTGGAACCGTCACCGATCAGCCTCACCTGTTTTCCGGGGGCGCCCCCGCCATTCCCGTGCGTCCCTTTGCCGCCGTGGGAACTCTTCTCGGGATCCGCCCGGCTGTCCGGCGATCCCTGGGAGCCGCAGCCGGCCATCGACAGTGCGGCTGCGGCTCCGAGCCCTGCCCCGAGCAGGCCCCTTCGGTTGATTTCACGCATAGCGTCCCCATCTGCGGTCGTATTACCTCAAGGCCATACAAACTGGCGATGGCTTAGATGAGGAAACCAACACGACGGTTCCACCGATAATCACAAAAGTTGTTACGTGGGCGGACCCTTACAAGTGCTGCACACGGCATGCAGAACGGCGGGGAAAGCGCGCCCCGCGAGCCCGGCATGATCCGAACGGGAGGCCCTAAGCTCCGAACGCCTTGGACTTCCCCTTGACCGGCTTCGCACCCGCGAGGAGATGCGCCGGCACCAGGTCCCGCGCGGGCTCGGTGTATCCGACCGACACGATCTCGTCGCCCTGGTACGTGAAGGTCGTCAGCGAGGCCAGGGTGCACTGCCGCTTGCGCGGGTCGTGCCACAGCCTGCGCCGCTCCACGAAGCTCCGCACGATCCAGATCGGCAGCTGGTGGCTGACGCAGACCGCCTCGTGCCCCCGGGCGGCGTCACGCGCCGCGTCCAGGGCCCCCATCATCCGTACGACCTGCTCGATGTACGGCTCACCCCAGGACGGCTTGAAGGGGTTGGTGAGGTGCTTCCAGTTCTCGGGCTTGCGCAGCGCGCCGTCGCCGACCCCGAAGGTCTTGCCCTCGAAGACGTTGGCGGCCTCGATGAGACGCCCGTCGGTCGCCAGGTCCACACTGTGCGACTTGGCGATCGGCGTGGCCGTCTCCTGGGCGCGCTCCAGCGGGGAGGCCACGACATACGTGATGTCGCGCTTCTCCAGGTGCTCGGCGACCCGGTCGGCCATCTTGCGGCCGAGCTCGGACAGGCTGTAGCCGGCGCGTCGCCCGTAGAGCACGCCGTCCGGGTTGTGCACCTCACCGTGGCGCATCAGGTGGACGACGGTGATGTCCTTCGCGCTGTTCCCGCTCATGCGGTGGCCTCCGATGCGGCACGGGCGGCGGCGGGCAGCGCCGCGGCGATCCGTTCGAGCGCCCGCGCGTCGTGGGCGGTGGAGACGAACCAGGACTCGAAGGCGGACGGCGGCAGGTAGACGCCCTGCTCCAGCATCGAGTGGAAGAACGCGGTGAAGCGGAAAGCTTCCTGCTTCTTCGCGTCCTCGTAGTCGTGGACGGGCCCGTCGGTGAAGAAGACGGAGAACATGTTGCTCGCCGCCGACACCGTGTGCGCGACGCCCTCCTTGGTGAACGCCTCGCCGACCAGGGAGCGGAGCTCCGCGGAGACCGCGTCGACCTTCGCGTACGCCGCGTCGTCCAGCAGTCGCAGCTGCGCGAGGCCGGCGGCGGTGGCGACCGGGTTCCCGGAGAGGGTGCCCGCCTGGTAGACGGGGCCCGCCGGGGCCAGGTGCGCCATGACGTCGGCACGGCCGCCGAAGGCCGCGGCCGGGAAGCCGCCGCCCATGACCTTGCCGAAGGTCATGAGGTCGGGCCGCACCCCGTCGATGCCGTACCAGCCGGCCTTGGACGTACGGAATCCGGTCATCACCTCGTCGGAGATGTACAGCGCGCCGTTGGCCGCGCAGATCTCCTTCAGCCCGGCGTTGAAACCGTCCCGCGGCGGCACGACGCCCATGTTGCCCGGCGACGCCTCGGTGATCACGCAGGCGATCTCACCCGGCTGCGCGGCGAACGCGGCGCGCACGGCCTCCAGGTCGTTGTACGGCAGCACGATCGTGTCGCCCGCCTGGGCGCCGGTCACGCCGGGCGTGTCGGGAAGACCGAAGGTGGCGACCCCGGAGCCGGCCGAGGCCAGCAGCGCGTCGACGTGCCCGTGGTAGCAACCGGCGAACTTCACGACCTTGGCGCGCCCGGTGAATCCACGGGCGAGCCGGATCGCGGACATGGTCGCCTCGGTGCCGGACGACACCAGCCGCACCTGCTCCACGGGCTCGATCCGGGCCACGATCTCCTCGGCGAGGGCGACCTCGCCCTCCCCCGGCGTACCGAAGGAGGTACCCCGGGCCACCGCGTCCTGGACGGCCGCGATGACTTCCGGGTGCGCGTGGCCGAGGATCATCGGCCCCCACGAACACACGAGGTCGACATACTCACGGCCGTCGGCGTCGGTGAGGTACGGACCCGTACCGGACACCATGAACCGGGGCGTACCGCCCACGGCCCGGAAGGCACGCACGGGAGAGTTCACGCCGCCGGGCGTCACGAGGGACGCGCGGTCGAAAAGCGTCTGCGAAACTGGGGCTTCGTATGAATACGCCACTTTGGTCCTGATCTGCGATTCGGTTTCGGGGGGCCTGGCCGGAATTCCCGGCCGCCGGTGAGCAGGGAGCGCGCTCTCCCCGTATGAGGCTCGTACAACGAAAGGGCGTCAGTCTCCTCGCGTCTGCGAAACTGGGGCGTCATAGGGAAAGCTCACACATGCCATGGTGTCAGAGGCGTCGACGGTCTTGCGGACAGGTGTTTCACCGCACGCCCGTGGGGGAGGTCACTGACGATGATCGGGTTGCGCGGCGGGGCTGTGTCTCCTAAGAAGTAGTCGGGTGGATGAGATATGCATCGCGGTGGCGGAGTGGGCGAAGGGACCGACGACCTGGGGCCCGAGCCTGCCCGGCGAGGGCGGCACCGGCGTAAGGGCGAGCGCGAGGCCGAGCGCGTACGGGACGTCCAGGCGGGCGGAGCCGACGGTTCGGGGAGCAGGAGCAGTGGACGGGTGGGGGTGACCTACAAGTACTTCGGTGCCCCTGACGGGGCCACCGCCGCACGCGTGCCCATCTCCATGCGTCCCGAGGAACTGGGCGGCGACGAGCTGGGCATGGGCGGCATGTTCAGCAAGATCAAGCCCGAGACGGTGGCGGCCATGGTCCTCACCGGCATACAGGGCATACCCCTGAACAAGGTGCCCCCGCTGGAGCTGGTCGTGCTCCATCCCGACTACGCCGTGGTCAAGCTGCCCATGACGGTGGTCGACCCGCTGCGGGACGTCGGTGAGGAATCGGTCGGCGCGGCGGCCTTCATCTGGTCCACGGTCCCGGACCGCGGCGGCCCGCGCGACGCGTTCAACGTCTATCAACTGCTCCACGAGTGGCAGGACTTCTCCCACCGGCTGCACGACGCGGGCCACCAGGCGTACTGCCTGGTCTGGCCCTGACGCGGCGGCCGGTTCTCCCGTCCATCCGGTCTCCCCGCGGCGAAGGTCCCGGAGGAAGCGGTGGCCCGGGAGGGCTGCCCCCCTCCCACGTCTCTCCTCCGGTGTAGGAATATGTGACCCATGACGGCGGATGAACTGCACGTGGTCGTGGAAGCCACGGACGACGGTGTCGTCCTGATCCGTGTCCGGGGAACCCTGGACGGGTGGTCGGGTCCTTCCGGGCTGGTAGAGGCGCTGGACGAGGCTGCTGGGAGCGGTGGGCGGCTGACCGTGGCCGATCTGTCCGGGCTGGAGTTCGCGGACTCCGCGGCGCTCCACGCCTTGCTGAACGCACAGCACCGCCATGCCGAGGCGGGGGTGCCACTGGTCCTGGCCGGACCGCTCGGCACGGGCGTGCGCAGGCTCTTCGAGGTGTCGGGGACCAGCGGAGTCTTCACGTTCGCCGACACGGTGGACGCGGCGCTGACATGCTGAGCGCCCGCGGGGAGCGCCGTACGGCGGCCGGTCCCCAGGCCGGGAGTGTGACCGGAGGCCCTCCGGGCAGGCGCAGAAGGTAATGGACGGGGAACGAGAAGTGCTTGAGGACGGCAGGCATCGGGCCGAGGGGCCGGATGAGGCCGTCAGTTCGTCTGCTCCGGAGGAGCCGGTGGGTACGGGTCGTACGCCCGGCGTGCCGCGGAACGCGGCCGCCGCTCGCGACGCCGTCGTCCGGCTCCTCCAGGAGCGGTTCTGCGGGCTGGGCGGCGAAGGGCCTGCCGATGTCGTGGTGGCCGACGCGCTGCTGGTGACGTCGGAGCTCGTCACCAACGCCGTCAGGCACGGCGGCGGGCTCACCGGATTCACGACGGAGATCACGGACGAGGGCCTCCTGCTCACCGTCAGCGACGCCAGCACGCAACCGCCGGTGACCACGGAGCGCGATCCGTCCGTCGCCCCGGTCGGTGGCTACGGCTGGCCCCTGGTGCACCGCCTGGCGAAGCGGGTGTCCGTCACGTATCTCCCCGACGGCAAGCACATCGTCGCGCTGGTCGCCCTCACCTGAGCGGACATCACGGCGGGGCGGGGCTCGGCACCGGTGGCCATGCGGCAATTGGCATAATCCCCGCATGGCCCGCGAGCACCTCGACAACTCCGCGTCGGCCGGCCTGCCCGTGGTGGCGGCCGAAGGCGAGATCAACGGTTACTGGGTCGTCCGGGCTCAGGGCGATCTCGACTCCGACAGCATCGATCCGCTCTTCATCGCTATGTGGCAGGCCGCGGGCGGGCACGAGGTCGTCGTCCTGGAAGCGTCCGCGGTCACCTTCGCGGACTCCTCGTTCCTCAGTCTCCTCATCGAGGTGCACCAGCGGACGGAGTTGCGCATCGCCGCACCGGGCACGGTCCTGACGCGGCTCCTGCGGACCGCGGGCGTGGACCGGGTGCTCCGGAGCTATCCGACGCTCGACGCGGCCCTCGCCGCACCGCCGACCGCTCGGTGACCGCCGCCGGCCGGCACGTCGTCGCGTGAGCCGTCAGCCGGACGGGGCGGGCGGCGTGCCTTCCTGCCCGGTCCGCCGGTCGGCTCCGTCGAGGACGAAGAGCCGCGCCGTCCCGGTGATGTCCAGCATCCTGCGGAGGAAGTCGGGCGGGTTCTCCAGGTGCAGCGCCACACCGCGGGACGTCGTGCCCCGGTGGATCAGCAGGAGGCTGGAGACACCCGTCGAGTCGCACAGCCGCAGCCCGGAGCAGTCGAGGAACAGGTCCCGCGGGCCGGGACCGTCGGCGAGGCATTCCTGCGCTCGTTCCACGAGCAGGTCGCTCGTGTCGTAGTCCAGGTCACCGGCGAGACGCAGCCGTACGGCACCCTGGACGGCCTCGACCCCCACGGTGAACGGCGGACAGGGAAGTTCGGTCATCCGAGGGCTCCGGGGTCGTGGCCGGCGGTCGTCAGGAAGGCGTCCAGGACGGTGCGCGCCCGGCCGAGCATCCGGGTGGACCGCGGAAAGTCCTTGAGCTCCGTCCCCAGGACGTCGAGGACCGGTTTCAAGGACACCGCCGGGACCCGCCGTGCCTCCAGGATGCCCGCGGTCCACGCCAGGAAGTCGGTGAAGAGCCTGTCGTCGTCCATGTAGAGGGCCACGCCCAGGTGGTCGACGATGTGGGCGATGTCCTGCGCCGTGTGCTCGCGCTGCTGCTCCGTGTAGGCGGCCGCGGCGGGGAAGCGGGTCTCGAGCTGTGCCAGCACCTCCCTCACGAGCTGCGGCCGGCTGCGCACGACGAGGGTGTACTCCTGGTCGCCGAGGTGCGGCAGATCGTCGATCTGCTGCCTGCCGGCGGACGGCACCGCGATGCCGTCCCCGATACGGCGCGCCGCGGAGCGCGCGTCCGGCTCCCAGGCGTCGGCGCCCAGCCGGCGCGCGTGCCGCCCGTCGGCCCCGAAAGCCGACCCGCCCGCCAGCACGGGCACTCCCACGGCCTGGCAGGCGGTGATCGCCGCGTGCGCGGTGGGCAGCCGGGTGGGGATCGAGGAGGACAACGCGACCACGTCCGCACCGTTGGTGTGCAGGTGCCCGATCAGATGGGGCGTGGGCACCTGGGCCCCGAGGAAGTCGACCTGCCACCCGCGCAGCGTGAGGACCTCGGCCAGCAGACGGGCCGGCAGCACGTGCCATTCCTGGTCCACACAGGCCACGGTGACCCGGCCCAGCCTTGGTGTGGTGCGGACGGCCGGGTGGTGGGCGAGGGCGGCGATGACCCGTTCGGCGATGGCGCTCGCCGCGTGCTCCTGCGCCACGCTGAGGCGGTTGGCGGCCCATTCGTTCCCGACCCTCGTCTGCACGGGGGCGATGACGTCCAGCAGCGCGGTCTCCGCGTCGATCCCGTCGTCCAGGGCGGTGAGGATCACCGAGGCGGCGGCGTGTTCGTCCCGGCCGGTCACCGCGGCCCAGAACCGGTCCTGAAGGCCGCGCAGCCGGGGCGCGGCAAGCGTGTGTGTGCTCATGCCGTGTACCTGCCCCGGGTGTGGCCGTCCACCGCGCTGAGATGGGTGGTCAGCGGGGCGGTGATCGCGACGAGCGCCATGTCGTCGTGCCGGCCGTCGTGCAGCCACTCGGACGCGAGCACCTGGACGCGCTCGACCACGGCCGCGCCCGGCATGCCCCCGCACTCCGCCAGGGCACGCATCAGCCGCTCCTCGCCGAAGAGTTCGTCGCCGAGGGGCCCGCCGCGCGCCTCGGTCACACCGTCGGTGTAGAGCAGACACGTCTCGCCCGGCAGGAGGTCGGTCTCCACGGTGCGGACCTCGATGTGGGGCAGCGCCCCGACCAGCGTCCCCCGGGTGTGGATCTCCTCGACACGGCCGTCGTTGCGGATCACCAGGGGGGCGGGATGACCCGCCGATGTGAGGCGCAGCCGCACCCGGTTCTCCTCACGCCGGACCGAAGCCAGCACCAGGGTCGCGAAGCGGGTGTGGTGCGAGTTGAGGAGCGCCCCGTTGAGGAGTCGCAGCATCTGCTCGTGGTCACCGGCCATCGGCGTGAGCGCCTGGAGCGTGTTGCGGATCTTGCCGGTGAGTACGGCCGCGTCCAGTCCCTTGCCGCACACGTCGCCGAGGACCGCCAGGGACGCGTCGGCGGGCGTGCTGCCCGGGTGTACGTCGTAGAAATCGCCGCCCACCCGCTCCCGGTCGGCGGAGGGCCGGTAGCCACCGGCGAACTCGACCCCGTTCACCCGGTTCAGCTCGGGAGGCAGGAGATCCCGCATCAGGGTCCGGGTTATGTCGCTCTGTTCCGCGTACAGCCGCGCGGCGGACAGCGCCGCTCCGGCCCGCGCCGCGAACAGCCGGGCGAAGACCTCTTCGCTCTCGTCGAACTCGGTGGCCCCCGTACCGCGCAGCAGGACGAGGACGCCTGCCGGGACCCCGTGGCCCGGGAGGGGGGTGACGGCGGCCGACCCGACGGTGCCGGTGAACTCCTCCGGGAGGAGCCACGCCGGCAGTGAGGCGGGGTCGATCCACCGGGAGGGTACGGGCGGGAAGCCCTGCAGTGCCTCGCTCAGGCCGGGGACCTCTGCCGGGTCCGCCGTCACCGTGCCGCGCTCCGCCGGGCCGCCCCCGACGGCGTACGCCAGGGGCAGCTTCCGCCCGACGGCGGGCCCGATGACGACGGCGGCATCGGCGAGGTGGCGGGAGGCGAGCTGGGCGGTGACCCTCATGCAGCGGTCGGCGTTCAAGGAGGCCAGGAGCACGTTCGACGCCTCGGCCAGAAAGGTGGTGCGCGCGCGCTCCGCGGCCAGTTCCTCCTCGGCGAGCTGCCTGTCGGTGGTGTCGGCCAGCCACCACACCGTGTCGCCGTTGTGGCTGGGGGCGGGGTGCGCGTCGAAGCTCCGCGCACCGATCCGTCCTCGGAAGGGGGTGCGGCGCGGGCCGGAGGCCGGGTCGTCACCGGCCGTACGGCGGGCGGGGCCGGTCGCCGCCTGGTGGGCGCGTGCCAGCCAGGCCGGCACCGCCTCGGTCAGTGCGGTGCCCCGAGGCGCTCCCCCGAGGAGCGTCTCGGCGGCCGGGTTGAGGTCGACGACTGTTCCGGCCGTGTCGACGACGACCACGGCGTACGGGGCGTGGCCCCACAGATCGGAATCGGACGCTGGATCCTGCTGAGTTCTTGTCGCGATGGGTTCCTTCAGAGGTGCCATGAGGGGGGACCCGCCTGCGGCGAGTCGCACCACCTTCCAACTGGACGAAATCACTTTCCCATCGGCAACCATTGCCCAGCGGAGGAGCCGATGGCAACCCACCTCCCTGCGTGGGCATGAGCACAGAGGGGCGCGCACACCGTCCATACCGGATAGCTTCACGAGAGGGGCACATTTCGCGCGGCCCCCTCGGGACCGGGCCGTGCGGGGGCCTTCCGTACGGCCGTCACCGCGTCCGCGCGGGCTCAGCCGCCCCCGCCCAGACGGCCGCTGAGCAAGCCGTGGAGACCGGCGCTCCGCTCATCGAGGCCGATGATCTCCACGCTCTTCCCGCGCTGTTCGTACTTCGTGGTGATGGCGTCCAGCGTCGCGACCGCCGAGGCGTCCCAGATGTGTGCCGCGCTCAGGTCGATGACGACCGACTCGGGATCGGCGGCGTAGTCGAACCGTCCGACGAGGTCGTTGGACGAGGCGAAGAAGAGCTCGCCGAAGACGGAGTGGACGACCCGGCCGCCGTCCTGGTCGGTGACGGACGTCACATCGGCCAGGTGGGCGACCCTCCTGGCGAAGATGACCATGGCGGTGACCGAGCCGACGACCACGCCGACGGCGAGGTTCTCGGTGGCGACCACGCAGACCACCGTGATCACCATGACCGCGATCTCTCCGGCGGGCATCCTCTTCAGGGTCCCGGGCGCGACGGAGTGCCAGTCGAAGGTGGCGAAGCACACCATGACCATGACCGCGACGAGGGCGGCCATGGGGATGTGCGAGACGAGCGGTCCGAACGCGATGCACAGCACCATGAGGAAGACACCCGCGAGGAACGTGGACAGCCGGGTGCGGGCGCCGGAGACCTTCACGTTGATCATGGTCTGGCCGATCATGGCGCAGCCGCCCATGCCGCCCAGGAAGCCGGTCACGATGTTGGCGACGCCCTGACCGATCGATTCGCGGGTCTTGCTGGAGTGGGTGTCGGTGATCTCGTCGACCAGCTTGGCCGTCATCAGCGACTCCATCAGGCCCACGAGCGCCATGGCCAGCGCGTAGGGGGCGACGGTGGTCAGCGTGTCGAGGGTGAAGGGCACGTCCGGCAGGCCGGGAACCGGCAGGGACGAGGGCAGCTCCCCCTTGTCGCCGACCGTCGGCACGGCGATGCCCGCGGCGACGGTGATCGCGGTCAGGATGACGATGGAGACCAGCGGGGCCGGTACCGCCCTGGTGATCCTCGGGAAGAGCACCATCAGGACCAGCCCGCCGACGACCAGTGGGTACACCGGCCAGGGGACATCGCTCAGTTCGGGGACCTGGCCCATGAAGACCAGGATCGCCAGCGCGTTGACGAAGCCGACCATCACGCTCCGGGGCACGAACCGCATCAGCCTGGCGACACCGAGCGCGCCGAGGACGACCTGGAAGACCCCGCCCAGGATGACTCCCGCGATCAGGTAACCGAATCCGTGCTCCCTGTTGAGCGGGGCGATCACGAGCGCGACCGCGCCCGTCGCCGCGGAGATCATCGCGGGCCTGCCGCCGACGACCGAGATGACGACGGCCATCGTGAACGCGGCGAACAGGCCGACCGCCGGGTCGACCCCGGCGATGATCGAGAACGAGATCGCCTCGGGAATCAGCGCCAGCCCCACCACGAGGCCGGCCAGGACCTCCGTGCGGAAGACCTTCGGGGACAGCCAGGAGGGCCGGAACCCGCGCAGACGGGCCGGGGACAGTACGGATGAGGGCAAGGGAGCGTGACCTGTCGTTGCTCGGGCATGCCCGGCGGACCGGGGTGTGCGGGGGGGGGTGCGGAGGCCGGACGGCATCCCGCGGATCGTCCACGTCGGCAGACGGAAGCACGGGTGCGGACCACGCGCGGCTGCCGCCGGGAGCGCGTCGAGCGGCCATGACGCACCCACCAGGTGCCGGGCCCTGATCGCTCGGCCCGGACCGCGCCGGGGGCGTCGTCGGCCCCGGACAGCCGGCGCCGAGCAACTCTACCCTAACGTTAGGGTAGAGAGCGGAACGCCGTCCTCCCGTGGTCACGGCGGGAGTCGAGAGGGCACGTGGACACCGTGAGCAACGAGCACATGCAGATCGGCGAGGTCGCCGCGCGCACCGAGCTGTCGCTGCGCACGATCCGGCACTACGAGGACTCCGGGCTCGTGGCTCCCTCCGCCCGCTCCCGTGGCGGGTTCCGGCTGTACACCGAGACCGATGTGGCCCGGCTGATGGTCATCCGCCGGATGAAGCCCCTCGGGTTCACCCTGGACGAGATGCGGGGCCTGCTGGAAGTCGTCACCCGGCTCGACGAGGACGGGGAACTGGCCGCGGGTGAGCGGCGCGAACTCCTGGAACGGGTCAGCGCCTACGAACGGGCCGCGTCCGAGCAGGTCGACAAATTGCGGGTCCAGCTCGCGCGGGCCGAGGAGTTCGCCCTGGCCCTGCGCATACGCCTGGACCGGAGCGGGCAACCGGACGCGTGACCCCTGAGGGCCGTTCCCCCGGGATGCCCGGGCGGTGACGCCGCCATCGGGGCGCGGAGGGCGCCCTTCGGCCATTCAATGGCCGAAGAGTGATCTTCAGCCGCACCGCGGGGTCTGCCGATGGAAGAAGCACGACCCCGAGGAGGCCCCTGCATGGATGACCTGCTGCTGACCCTGACCGTCCCGGCAGTGGTCTTCGCGAGCGGGGTGTACGCCGTCTGCGACTGCCGGCGACAGCGCCGGCAGGCTCCGCCGCCGTACACCCGCCGGGCCGCCCGTCTCGCGGCGCGCGACGTGCTGGCCCGCGCCGAGGCCGTCGTGGACAGCGCGTACGCCGGCCTCGGCAGGCTCTACGCCGACCCGGCCGGCCCCCGCCCGGCCGGGAGCGCCACGGCCGTCAGCGGCCGGCCGGACGCCAGCCGGGATCGCGGCCCGTCACGGCCAGCACCCGCTCGAAAGCGGTAGCTCCGGGCGCCAGGGGAAACGGCTCGCCGAACACCTTCATCTCCCGCGCCTGCGGGGCCATCGCCGCCAGTCCCGGCTCCAGCCCCGTCACCACTGCCGGGTCCGGCACGAAGTCCTGGCCCGTTGCCCGGGCCAGGTCCCAGGCGTGCACGGTCAGGTCCCCCAGCACCATGAGCCCCACCGTTCTGGCGGGCATCGACATGCCTCCGGCCTCTCCTTCCTCCGCACCCGGCTCGGCCCAGGCCTTCACCAGCTGCGCCGTCTCGTCGTCGAACCGGCCGCGCCAGTCCCCCGTGACGACGTCCTCGGTGCCGCTGAAGTCGGGAGTTCCCTTGGCCGCCAGGATCCGGAAGTTGTCGATCACGAGGAAGAGATGGTTCAGCAGGGCCCGGACGTCGTACTCGCTGCACGGCGTGCCGTCGGCCAGCCGTCCGTCGGGGATTCCCCGCACGACGGGGACCGCCCGCGCGGCTGCCTTCTCGAGGAGTTCACTGATCGTCTTCATGTCTCCGACGATGCACCCCGCAGGCCACGACGTATTGAAGAAACACGACAGCGACAGCCCATCCGACGATGCACCCCGCAAGCCACGACGTATTGAAGAAACACGACAGCGACGGCCCATAGGATCCCGCCATGGCCGGACCCGGACGTGAGACGCGGGGCATCGTCGACGCCCCTGACCTGTTCACCCGCGTGCATTTCCGCCTCCGCGACCCCGCACCCGCGCTGCGTCCCCACCTGGAGCACTACTGGCTGATCGACTGGGACCTCCCCGAGCCGTACACCTCGCACGTCGTGCCGCACCCGAGTGTCCACCTGGTCTTCCAGCGGACGGAGCCGGGCGGCGAGGCGGAGCCTGCGGACTCCGCCGAGGTCTACGGCATCGTGCAGGGCCTGTTCAGCCGACGGCTGGAAGGCAGGGGACGGGTGTGCGGCGTGAAGTTCCGGCCGGGAGCCTTCCGGCCGTTCGCCCCGCACCGGCCCGTGTCGGAGTGGACCGGACGCCGGGTCCCCGCCGACGAGGCGCTGGCCACCCCGGAGCACGGGCCGCTCGCCTCCGCGACGGCGCGGGCGGTGCTCGGTCCGGCCGACGAGGACGCCCGGGTCGCGGCGCTGGACGCGTACATGCTGTCGCTCCTGCCCGCACCGGATCCTCAGGCGGAGCTCGCCACGGAGCTCGCCGAACTCGTACGCACGGACCGCTCGCTGCTGCGGGTCGACGCCCTCGCCGGCGCGGCGGACCTCTCCGTCCGCTCGTTGCAGCGGCTGTTCTCCGCCTGTGTGGGGGTCGGGCCCAAGTGGGTCATCCTCCGTCACCGCATCCACGAGGCGCTGCAACGCGCCGGGACGGACCCGGAGCCCGACTGGGCGGAGCTCGCCGCCGATCTCGGCTACAGCGACCAGGCGCACCTGGTCAGGGACTTCACGGCCACGGTCGGCGTCCCCCCGACGGCCTTCGCCCAGCGCTGAGCGCGGGCCGGACGGGCCGGAGAAAGCTCTCGCCGCCGCGCCTCGCACGATGGCATCCTGACCAGGTGAACGGACCTGAGATCACCCTCGAAGTAGCCCCGGAACTGCGGCTCTTCGTCGCCCACGACCGCCGCCTCGGCCGCACGGCCGTCACCACGGACGGCTCGTCGACCCTCGGACATGTCGTGGAGTCCCTCGGCGTCCCGCTCACCGAGGCCGGACAGCTCCTCGTCGACGGCCGCCCCGTCTCCGTGTCCCACATCCCCGGAGCCGGCGAACTGGTGGAGGTGCGGGCGGTGCGACGCCCCCAGCAGGTCCCGGGCGCCCCGCTGCGCTTCCTTCTCGACGTCCATCTCGGCACGCTCGCCCGGCGGTTGCGTCTCCTGGGCGTGGACGCCGCGTACGAGAGCGAGGACATCGGCGACCCGGCGCTCGCCACCCTCTCGGCCGAGCAGCGGCGCGTCATGCTCTCCCGCGACCGGGGCCTGCTCCGGCGCAGGGAGATCTGGGCGGGGGCGTACGTCTACAGCGACCGGCCCGAGGAGCAGCTCCGCGACGTCCTGGGCCGCTTCGCCCCCGCACTGGCGCCGTGGACCCGCTGTACCGCCTGCAACGGACAGCTCGAGGCGGCCGACAAGGACTCCGTGAGCTCCCGGCTGGAGAAGGGCACGCAGGCGGGCTACGACGTGTTCGCGGAGTGCGCCGCCTGCGGCCGGGTGTACTGGCGGGGCGCCCACCACGCCCGCCTGGAAGCCATCGTGACGGACGCCGTGCGCGAATTCGGCGGGGCGGGGAGCCAGGCGCCGTCGGCCTGAGCGGGCACGGCCCTCAGGGCTGCTCGGCCGTCAGATAGCGCTGGACCGTGGGCGCGAGCCAGGCGACGACCTCGTCCCGGGACATCGCGACGGCGGGCTCGAACCGCAGGACGTACCGGGCGAGAGCCATGCCCAGGATCTGCGAGGCCACGAGCGCCGCACGCCGGGGGGCGTCGGCGGGATCGGGGCAGACACCCTCGGTGACAGGCCCCAGCTGCTCGGTGAAGACCGCGCGCATCCGCTCGGCCCCCGCTTCGTTGGTGACGCCGACCCTCAGCAGGCCCGTCAGCACGTCGTCCTGCTCCCAGCGGTCCAGGAAGTGCCCGACGAGGACCGCGCCGACGTGCTTGCCGGGCAGACCGCCCAGGGCGGGCAGCCGCAGGTCGAACGCGGAGGCGGCGGCGAACAGCCCCTCCTTGGAGCCGAAGTAGCGCATCACCATCGACGGGTCGATGCGCGCGTCGCGGGCGATGGCCCTGATGGTGGCTCGCTCGTACCCGTCAGCGGCGAACCGCTCACGGGCCGCTTCGAGGATCGCCGCCTTGGTGGCGTCCGAGCGGCGTGGGGAGGGGGCGGGCACTGTCATGCCAACAACTGTAGGCCAACATGCGTTGACAATCCATCCGCGCCCGCTCTACCGTTGCCAACAAGCGTTGACCAACAAGCGTTGGCACTTGGCATACGGAGGCCGCCATGACCGGCACGTCCAGCACCGGATCCAGCCGCTCCAGCACCACCGATGTGGTCGTCGTGGGCGCGGGCCCCACCGGCCTGCTCCTGGCGGGCGACCTCGCCGCCCAGGGACTGGAGGTCACCCTCGTCGAGCGCCGCCCGCGGGAGACGGACAATCCGACCCGCGCCTTCGCCGTGCACGCCCGCACGCTGGAGCTGCTCGACGCGCGAGGCCTCGCCGACGCACTGGTCGCGACCGGCACGCGGCTCAGCCGGATGCGGCTCTTCGGCCGGCTCTCCCTCGACCTCACCCGGCTCCGGTCCCGCTTCCCCTTCCTCCTCATCACCCCGCAGTACGAGGTGGAACACCTGCTGAGGGAGCGCGCCCTCAAGGCGGGTGTGGATCTCCGGTACGGGACGGAGCTGCTCGGCCTGAGCCGCCCCGCCGCCGGGGACACGGTCACCGCCGAGATACGCGACGCCGACGGCACCGGCTCCACCGTCGAGGCCCGTTATCTCGTGGGCACCGACGGGGTGCGCAGCTCGGTTCGCCGGGCCCTCGGCCTGCCCTTCCCCGGTGAGGCCGTGATCAGGTCCATCGTCCTGGCCGATGTCCGGCTCACCGAGGCCCCCTCCGGGGTGCTCACGGTCAACGGCTCGGGCGACGCCTTCGCCTTCATCGCTCCCTTCGGCGACGGCTGGTATCGCGTCATGGGCTGGGACCGCACCCACCAGGCCGACGACAGCGACCCCGTGGAGCTCGACGAACTGCGTGAGATCACGCGTACGGCGCTCGGCACCGACCACGGGATGCACGACGCCCGCTGGATCTCGCGCTTCCACAGCGACGAGCGCCAGGTGCCCGCCTACCGCACAGGCCGGGTCTTCCTCGCGGGCGACGCCGCCCACGTCCATTCACCGGCGGGCGGCCAGGGCATGAACACCGGCCTCCAGGACGCCGCGAACCTCTCCTGGAAGCTCGCGGCCGTCCTTCGCGGGCACGCCACCGACCCGGAGGCACTGCTCGACAGCTACCACGCGGAGCGGCACCCGGTCGGCTCCCAGGTCCTGCGCGCCAGCGGTGCGATCATCCGTCTGGCCATGGCCAGGACCCCGTTGCAGCGGTTCCTGCGGACCGCCCTGACCAGCGCCCTCTCCGTCGCCCGCCCGGCCACGGACAAGGTCGTCGGAAGGATCTCCGGAGTCGGGATCTCCTACGGCGCACCGAAGGGCAGCCACCGTCTCGCGGGCACCCGCGCGCCCGACCTGCGGCTCGCCGAAGGCCGTCTCCTGGAGCTCCTGCGCGACGGCTCCTTCGTCCTGGTCACACCGCGCGACGCCCCCGCCCCTCCGAGCGGACCGGCCCCGCTCGTCCACGCCCACTGGGCGGGCGACCGCGCCACCACCCTGCTCGTGCGCCCCGACGGATACATCGCCTGGGCGGGCGGGCATCCCGGCCCCGACGCCCTGCGACGGGCCCTCGGCCGATGAACGGCCAAGGACGGCACCGCCCCGCCCCCGCCTCAGAAGGCGTAGGCGTCACCCGTGGAAAGGGCCAGCACCTGATGCGTGTCGTTCCGCCGGTTCCGGTCGCTCGCGCCGCCGTTCCACAGGGTGTCCACCCGCACCACGACCTCGGCCGGCCGGCTCGCGAGGCGCAGGCCGAGGGCGGTGCGCCTCGCCTCCGCTCCCGCACGCAGCGGACCGGTCCCGCACAGCACCGTCCGGTCGTCGCCGCGCAGGCAGCCTCGGGGCAGCTTCTGCCAGGGCGCGAGCGGCGCGGAGAAGCGCAGCCGCACGGTCACGTCGTCGAGCGGCGACGGCCCCCGGTTCCCGGTCCGCAGCTGGATCCCGATCCACTCCTCCTGGAGAGAGACACGACCGTGGTGGGACACGTCCGCCTCCGGCGCGATCCCGCGCGCCGCCGGCTCGGCCACGGCGGAGAGCCCCGGCCCCAGCACCACAGCCGCCACCATCGCCGTCACGGCGGGCACGTCCAGTACCGCTCTACGCGTCACTCGCATCCGCCGAACATACCGATGGACCGCTAATCACCCCTATGTGCGGACTCGTTCGCCGCGCCCGCCCCACTCGCACGGCCCACCCCCACGGTCCGGCCCCACGGTTCACCCACCGCCCGCCCTCGACGCCGCCGGCCGGGCTCCACGCACACGGCCTCGGCCCCCGCGTGACACGCTGGCCCCATGCTCGTCGCCCGTTCCGTCACCCTCTTCGTCGTGGCCGCGCTCTTCGAGATCGGGGGAGCCTGGCTCGTCTGGCAGGGCGTGCGTGAGCACCGCGGCTGGATCTGGATCGGCGCGGGTGTCATCGCCCTCGGCGCCTACGGTTTCGTGGCCACGCTCCAGCCCGACGGCGACTTCGGCCGGATCCTCGCGGCGTACGGCGGGGTGTTCGTCGCCGGCTCGATCGCCTGGGGCATGGTCGCCGACGGGTACCGCCCGGACCGCTGGGACGTGACCGGCGCGCTGATCTGTCTGGCCGGCATGGCGTTGATCATGTACGCACCTCGCAACCACTGAACCCGCGAACCACTGCACCGGCAAACCACGGCACCCGCGAACCACTGAACCCGGGCCGGGGGCTCGCGCCTATCCTGGCCCCGTATCGATCAGCTGCCCGAGGAGTTCCCATGGCCGCCACCCCCATCGCCGTCATCACCGGCGCGAGCAGCGGCATCGGCGCCGCGACCGCCAGGCAGTTGGCCGCCGCCGGATTCCGCGTGGTGCTCACCGCACGCCGCAAGGACCGCATAGAGGCGCTGGCCGCCGAGCTCACCGACGCGGGCCACCAGGCGACGGCCTACGCCCTGGACGTCACCGACCGCGCCGCGGTCGACGAGTTCGCCACCGCGTTCCGCTCCCTGGCCGTCCTGATCAACAACGCCGGCGGAGCGCTGGGCGCCGACCCCGTCGCCACGGGCGACCCCGCCGACTGGCGCCAGATGTACGAGACCAACGTCATCGGCACGCTCAACGTCACCCAGGCCCTGCTCCCCGCCCTCACCGCGAGCGGCGACGGCACCGTCGTGATCCTCTCCTCGACGGCCGGTCTCTCCACGTACGAGGGCGGTGGCGGTTACGTCGCGGCCAAGCACGGCGAGCACGTGCTGGCGGAGACCCTCCGGCTGGAGATCGTCGGCACCCCGGTCCGGGTGATCGAGATCGCTCCCGGCATGGTCAAGACCGACGAGTTCGCCACCACCCGCTTCCGCGGCGACACCGAGAAGGCCGCCAAGGTCTACGCGGGCGTCGACGCCCCGCTCACCGCCGACGACGTGGCCGACACGATCACCTGGGCCGTCACCCGCCCCAGCCACGTCAACATCGACCTGCTGGTGGTCCGCCCCCGCGCCCAGGCCTCCAACTCCAAGGTGCACCGCACCCTGTGAACACCTCTCGGCCCGGCTGGACGGGGCCGGCGCACGGCCGGCCCCGTCTCAGCCCTTCACGCAGACGACCTGCTTGAGCTTCGCCACGACCTCGACCAGGTCGCGCTGCTGGTCGATGACCTGCTCGATCGGCTTGTACGCCGCCGGGATCTCGTCCACCACACCGGAGTCCTTGCGGCACTCCACACCCCGGGTCTGGTCCTCGAGGTCCTGCGTGGAGAACTTCCGCTTGGCGGCGTTCCTGCTCATCCGCCGGCCCGCTCCGTGCGAGGCGGAGTTGAACGACTTCGCGTTCCCGAGCCCCTTCACGATGTACGAGCCGGTCCCCATGGAGCCGGGGATGATCCCGAACTCCCCCGAGCCCGCGCGGATCGCACCCTTCCGGGTGACCAGCAGATCCATGCCTTCGTACCGCTCCTCCGCCACGTAGTTGTGGTGGCAGGAGATGACCGGCTCGAACGTGACCCTGGCCTTCTTGAATTCCTTCCGGACCACGTCCTGGAAGAGGCCCATCATGATCGCGCGGTTGTACTTGGCGTACTCCTGCGCCCAGAACAGATCGTTGCGGTAAGCCGCCATCTGCGGGGTCTCCGCGATGAAGACCGCCAGGTCGCGGTCGACGAGGCCCTGGTTGTGCGGAAGCTTCTGGGCCTGCCCGATGTGGAAGTCGGCGAGCTCCTTGCCGATGTTCCGGGAGCCGGAGTGCAGCATCAGCCACACCGACCCGGACTCGTCGAGACAGAACTCGATGAAGTGATTTCCACTTCCGAGCGTTCCCATCTGCTTCGTGGCGCGCTCCTGGCGGAATTTGACCGCCTCGGCGATCCCGTCGAACCGCGACCAGAAGTCGTCCCAGCCGCTCGTCGGGAAGCCGTGGAGCTTGCCCGGGTCCACCGTGTCGTCGTGCATCCCCCGGCCGACCGGGATCGCCTGCTCGATCTTCGACCGCAGTCGCGAGAGGTCTCCCGGCAGGTCGTTGGCCGTGAGCGACGTCTTCACCGCCGACATCCCGCAGCCGATGTCCACGCCCACCGCGGCCGGGCAGACCGCGCCGTGCATCGCGATCACCGAGCCGACGGTCGCGCCCTTGCCGAAGTGGACGTCCGGCATGACCGCGAGGCCCTTGATCCAGGGCAGTGTGGAGACGTTCCGCAGCTGCTGCATCGCGCCGTCCTCGACCGACGCCGGATCCGCCCACATGCGGATCGGAACCTGCGCACCCGGTACCTCTACATACGACATAACTCCTCGATTCCCCCGAAAAAGACTGAAAGCGCAAAACCGGTACCCAGGTCGGCATACAGGTCGGCCGACCGGCATTCACAGCGGCGCGTGCGATACACATTGTGTCCATCGGCCGCTATCGAGCGGCAACCCGTTTTCGTACCGAAGGGAGCCTGGGACCGTGCGACACATGGCGTACGTACCCGGCGTCGCGCTTCTCGTGGCGCTCGTCGCCGGCTGCAGCGCCGGCTCCGACGCCGACGACCCCGCCGCCGACAGCAAGCCCGGCAGCCCGACGGTCACGGCCGCGCCTCCCGGGAAGTACCGGACGCTGCCCGAATCCTGCCGGGCCGTACCGCTCCCCACCCTCAAGGACCTGCTGCCGGGCGCCGCCGGACTGCCCGAGGAGCAGCAGGAGAAGGTGTACGAGGGCACGGCCGCCGTCACCTACGACACCGACCGCAAGGTCGGCTGCCGCTGGAAGTCGGACGCCCCGGACGCCTCCCGGGATCTGTCCATCGACTTCGAGCGCGTCGTGTCGTACGACCCCGCGGTCAGCGACGACGACCGCGCCAGGGACGTGTACACGAAGAAGCAGGACGCCGCCGACCTCCCCACCACCTCGGCGGGAGCCACCCCCAGCGAGACGCCCAGCGGTTCGGCCTCCGCGTCGGCCGGCGGTACACCGTCCGGCTCCCCGGGCGGCTCGTCGTCCGCGTCGCCTTCCGCCGACCCGTCCGGCAGCACCACCGGCGCCGACCCCGACGAGGACCTCCGGCCGCGGCTGCTCGACGAACTCGGCGACGCCGCGTTCCTGGACGACGCTCTCACCCGGACCGGTTCCACCGCACAGCACCGCACCGTGAGCGTGGTATTCCGCACATCGAACGTCATCGTGACCGTCCACTACACCGAGCAGCCGACCCGCGTCACCGAGGTCCCCGACAGCAGGGAACTGCAGGAGAAGGCCCAGGCCCTGGCCCGGAAACTGGACGAGGCCCTCAGCGACTGACCGGGTCCCGGCGGCCTCCGCCCGGAGCTCCGGGCACATCCCTGGGGCCCCGGCCGGGGGCGGCATCCGGTCGCCGTCCGTCGTACCGTGGCCCCCGACCGACGTACCGACCGACCTACCTCGATACACACCGCCCGACGTAGCGACCGACGCAGCGACCGGCGTACCGACCGACCACCCGCACGACCGAGACCGCCGTGCCGTCCGAGTGAAGGAACCATGCACCGATCAGCCCCGCGACTCTCCCGCATACTCGCCTGCGCCGCCGTTCCGGTGATGCTCGTCGTCGCCGGCTGCTCGTCGGACTCCGACGACGCGAAGGGCTCCGCCTCCTCGGCGTCCCCGAGCGCGAAGAAGGCCGAGCCCACCGTCGAGCCCGCCAAGTTCACCACGCTGCCCGACGCCTGCGACTCGATCGGGAAGAAGACGATCGAGGACCTGGTTCCGAAGGCCAAGACCAAGGGCGGCACCCCGGGCAAGTCCAGCGACACCGCGAGCCGTGGCAGCTGCTCCTGGAACGGCCTGGACGACAACGGCGTCAAGGGCTCGCAGTACCGCTGGCTCGACGTCGGCTTCACCCGCTTCGACTCGGACCAGTCCCTGGGCAGCGGAGCCAAGCGCGCGACGGACGACTACACGAAGCAGGTCTCCAAGGCGCAGGCGACCGAGGGCGCCGAGAAGGCCGCGGCCAAGCCCGTCACCGGCCTCGGTGAGCAGGCCACCTCCGTCACGTACGGCCTGAACAAGTCGAGCGAGGACTTCGAGTACGCGACGATCCTGGCCCGTACGGGGAACGTCGTCGTCAGCGTCACCTACAACGGTGCCGGGTTCGCGGGCGCCAAGACGCCCTCCGCCGCCGACATCCTCAAGGACGCCCAGAAGGCGGCCGAGGAGGCCGTCGCCGCGGTCGGCGCCGACGCCGGGGAGGGGAAGTCCTCCGCCTCCCCCTCCGCCAAGACATCGTCCTCCCCGTCGTCCAAGTCGTCGGAGAAGGCCTCCGCGAAGTCGCCCGCCAAGTCGTCCGCGAAGCCGTCCTCCAAGGCCGTCGACAAGTCGTGACCTGAGCCCGGCCGGGGCTTCGACTTCCCTGTCCAGAGGCACCTTGACGAAGCCCGGTACTCCCGCGAGTACCGGGCTTCGGCCCCTCCCCACGCAACACGCCCGGCCGGCATGTGCCAGGCTGTGCCCGCGCCGGGTGCCGAAGTGGAACCGGTTCATCGAAGTCGGGAGGGGATTCGCGGGTGGCCGCCATGCAGCTGACACGCACACACCGCGTGCTCATCGGGGTCGTCGTCGCCGGGGCCGTGCTCATCGCCGCGATCGGCTTCGCGGGCTCGTACGCCGCCGTGCGCGAACTCGCGGAGGAGAAGGGCTTCGGGAAGTTCTCGCTCGTCTTCCCGATCGGCATCGACGCGGGCATCTGCGTCCTGCTCGCGCTGGACCTGCTGCTGACGTGGATGCGCATCCCCTTCCCGCTGCTGCGTCAGACCGCCTGGCTGCTGACCGCGGCGACGATCGCCTTCAACGGCGCCGCCGCCTGGCCCGACCCGCTGGGCACCGGCATGCACGCGGTGATCCCCGTCCTGTTCGTGGTCGCCGTCGAGGCCGCGCGGCACGCGGTGGGCCGGATCGCGGACATCACGGCCGACAAGCACATGGAGGGCGTCCGCCTCACCCGCTGGCTGCTCTCCCCCGTCCCCACCTTCAAGCTGTGGCGCCGGATGAAGCTGTGGGAGCTGCGCAGTTACGAGCAGGTCATCAAGCTCGAACAGGACCGGCTGATCTACCAGGCCCGTCTCCAGGCCCGCTTCGGCCGCAACTGGCGGCGCAAGGCACCCGTCGAGTCGATGATGCCCCTGCGCCTGGCGAAGTACGGCGTCCCGCTCGCCGAGACCGCCCCGGCCGGCCTCGCCGCCGCGGGCATCGAGCCGGCCCTGCTGCCACCGGCCCCGGAAGCCGTGGAGACCGAGCAGCAGCACCCCCAACTCCCGTACGTCCCGCAGCCTCAGCCGCAGGAAGAACAGCAACAGCCGTATCCGCAGCGGGACCGGTACGACCCGGCCGACCAGCAGCAGTACCCCCACGAGGACCCCGGCTCGCACGACAGCCCCTGGTTCGCGACCTCCAGGGTCCTGGACGAGGCGTACGAGGGCGCGTACGACCCGGAGTACGACGACGGTATGGAGCCCGCCCCGGTGATGATTCCCTCGGGCGCCGGGAACCGGACCCGCCCGCTCGGCAACGTGGGCACGATCGGCGCGTTCCCGCACCCCCGCTCACCGGAAGCGGACCCGGACGCGGACCCGGGACACCCGCAGCATCTGGAGCCGGAGCAGGCCGTGACCCAGGAAGCCGACCCGGCCGAATGGGCCGAGACCGAGGCCCAGTTCAGCAAGCTCGCGTACGAGGCGTACGCCGAGTACACCCACCAGCACCAGACCCACCCGAGTGCCGAGGTGCTCGACATAACGCTGTCGGACGTCCACGACGTCCACCACCCGCGCAGCGCCGCCCTGCTCCGCCGGCTGCTGCCCGGTTTCAAGCAGCGCTTCGACAACGAGATGGCCGCCGACCACATCGCGTAGGAGGCGGACACAAGAGGACGGGCGGCCCGCTGAGCGGGCCGCCCGTCCTCACATCCGTGGTGCTACGCGCCGAGCAGCGTCCGCACCCGGTCCGCCCCGACCGCGAGGAGGAGCGTGGGCAGGCGCGGCCCGGTGTCCCGGCCGACGAGCAGCCGGTACAGCAGCGCGAAGAAGGAGCGCTGGGCGACCTTCAGCTCGGGGGTCGGCTTGGCGTCCGGTGCCAGGCCCTCCAGCACCTTCGGCACCCCGTAGACCAGCGTGGTCAGGCCGTCCAGCGACCAGTGCGAGTCGAGCCCTTCCAGCAGCAGCCGCAGCGACTCACGGCCCTGGTCGTCCAGCGAGCCCAGCAGCTCCTTGTCCGGCTCGTCACGGACGATGGTGCGGGCCTCGGCCGGCACCTGAGTGGTGATCCAGTTCTCGGCGCGGTCGAGCCGGGGCCGTGCCTCGTCGAGCGAGGTCAGCGGGTTCTCCGGGTCGAGCTCGCTGAGGATGCGCAGCGTCTGGTCCTCCGCCCCGGCGGTGATGTCGGCGACCGAGGCAAGGGTGCGGTAGGGCAGCGGGCGGGGGGTGCTGGGCAGCTCCCCGGCGGCCGTGCCGACGGCCCGGGCGTAGGCGGCGGCGTCGGCGGGCAGCACCGTGCCGTCGGCCACCTTGCGGGCCAGCGAGTCCCACTCGTCGTACAGCCGCTGGATCTCCTGGTCGAAGGCGATCTTGAACGACTGGTTCGGCCTGCGGCGCGCGTACAGCCAGCGCAGCAGGGGCGCCTCCATGATCTTCAGCGCGTCGGCCGGGGTCGGCACGCCGCCCTTGCTGGAGGACATCTTCGCCATGCCGGAGATCCCGACGAACGCGTACATCGGCCCGATCGGCTGGACGCCGTCGAAGACCTCGCGCACGATCTGGCCGCCGACGACGAAGGAGGAGCCCGGCGAGGAGTGGTCCACGCCGCTGGGCTCGAAGATCACACCCTCGTAGGCCCAGCGCATCGGCCAGTCGACCTTCCAGACCAGCTTGCCGCGGTTGAACTCGTTGAGCCGGACCGTCTCGGCGAAGCCACAGGCCGAGCAGGTGTAGTTCAGCTCGGTCGTGTCGTCGTCGTAGGACGTGACGACGGTGAGGTCCTTCTCGCAGTTGCCGCAGTACGGCTTGTACGGGAAGTAGCCCGCCGAACCGGAGCTGCCGTCGTCCTCGTCCGCCGCGCCGGAGCCCTCGGCGGCCTCCAGCTCGGCCTCGTCGACCTTCTTCTGCTGCGGCTTCTTGCCCTTGCCGCCCGCCGCGCCG
Source organism: Streptomyces sp. QL37 (assembly GCF_002941025.1). Lineage (NCBI taxonomy): Bacteria > Bacillati > Actinomycetota > Actinomycetes > Kitasatosporales > Streptomycetaceae > Streptomyces > Streptomyces sp. QL37. The sequence goes on from NZ_PTJS01000001.1 coordinate 3,775,546, forward strand.
TCCTTCTTGGTGCGGTAGCGGTCCAGGACGGCGTCGATGCCGGCCCGGTGCTTCATCGCGTGCAGGACCTGCTCGCGGTAGGTGCCCGCGGTGTACTGCTCGGTCTGGCTGATGCCGTCGTACTCCACGCCGAGCTCGTCCAGCGCCGCGGTCATCGCGGCCTTGAAGTGCTCGGCCCAGTTCGGGTACGCGGACCCGGCCGGGGCGGGTACGGAGGTCAGCGGCTTGCCGATGTGCTCCTGCCAGGAGTCGTCGACGCCCTCGACGCCGTTCGGCACCTTGCGGTAGCGGTCGTAGTCGTCCCACGAGATCAGGTGGCGCACGGTGTATCCGCGGCGGCGGATCTCGTCGGCGACCAGGTGCGGGGTCATGACCTCACGGAGGTTGCCCAGGTGGATCGGGCCCGACGGGGAGAGACCGGACGCGACGACGACCGGTTTGCCAGGCGCACGTCGCTCCGATTCGGCGATGACATCGTCCGCGAAGCGGGAGACCCAGTCGGTCTCGGTGCTGCTCTGACTCGAAGCCACGGTCGGCACGTCCTTCTCTCGTGTAGGACTCGTAGGGGCGACCCCCATCAGGGGCACACCCATTCTCCCAGGTACCGCCCGCAGCGCGAAAACGGCTTTGCACCCCGTGGGATACTGGATTGATCCTTTGTCCTCTACCGAAACGGCAGCCGGCTCATGGCTTCGGTCCCTTCCCTCGCTTCCACGCTCCAGCAGCAGCTGGCGGACGCCCTGACGGCAGCACTGCCGGATGCCGGCACCGCGGACCCGCTGCTGCGCCGAAGCGACCGGGCCGACTTCCAGGCCAACGGGATCCTGGCGCTCGCCAAGAAGCTCAAGGGCAACCCGCGTGAGCTGGCCTCCAAGGTCACCGCGGCTCTCCCGGCGGGTGAGCTGATCAAGGACATCGAGGTGTCCGGCCCCGGCTTCCTCAACGTCACGCTCACCGACCGGGCGATCATCGGCACGCTCGCCGCACGGGCCGCCGACGGCGACCGGCTCGGCGTCCCGCTGAAGACCGCCCCCGGCACGACCGTGATCGACTACGCCCAGCCGAACGTGGCCAAGGAGATGCACGTCGGCCACCTGCGGTCGGCGGTCATCGGTGACGCGATGGTCCAGATCCTGGAGTTCACCGGCGAGAACGTCGTCCGGCGCCACCACATCGGCGACTGGGGCACCCAGTTCGGCATGCTCATCCAGTACCTCTTCGAGCACCCGGACGAGCTGAAGCACGAGGGTGACAAGGCCGACGGCGAGGCGGCGATGTCGTCGCTGAACCGGGTCTACAAGGCGTCGCGGGTCCTCTTCGACTCCGACGAGGAGTTCAAGGCGCGCTCCCGTGACCGGGTGGTGGCCCTCCAGGCCGGCGACCCGGAGACGCTGGCGCACTGGCAGCGCTTCGTCGACGAGTCGAAGATCTACTTCTACTCGGTCTTCAACAAGCTCGACATGGAGATCGACGACCCCGACATCGTCGGCGAGTCCGGTTACAACGACATGCTCGAGGAGACCTGCCGGATCCTGGAGGAGACGGGCGTCGCCGTCCGCTCCGAGGGCGCCCTGTGCGTGTTCTTCGACGACGTGAAGGGCCCCGACGGCAATCAGGTCCCGCTGATCGTGAAGAAGACCAACGGCGGCTACGGCTACGCGGCGACCGACCTCTCCGCGATCCGCGACCGGGTGCAGGACCTCAAGGCCGACACCCTCCTCTACGTCGTGGACGCCCGGCAGTCCCTGCACTTCAAGATGGTCTTCGAGACGGCCCGCCGCGCCGGCTGGCTGAACGACGACGTCAAGGCCCACCAGCTGGCCTTCGGCACGGTCCTCGGCAAGGACGGCAAGCCGTTCAAGACCCGTGAGGGCACCACCGTCCGGCTGGAGGACCTCCTCGACGAGGCCGTCGAGCGTGCCACCGCGGTGGTCCGGGAGAAGGCCGAGAAGATCGGCCTGTCCGAGGACGAGATCGTCGAGAACGGCCGGTACGTCGGCGTCGGCGCCGTGAAGTACGCCGACCTGTCGACCTCCGCCGTGCGGGACTACAAGTTCGACCTGGACCAGATGGTGTCGCTCAACGGCGACACGTCGGTGTACCTCCAGTACGCCTACGCCCGGATCCGCTCCATCCTGCGCAAGGCGGGCGACGCGAAGCCCGCCGCGCACCCGGAGCTGGACCTGGCCCCGGCCGAGCGCGCGCTGGGCCTGCACCTGGACCAGTTCGGCGCGGTCCTGGACGAGGTCGCCGAGGGGTACGAGCCGCACAAGCTGGCCGCGTATCTGTACCAGCTGGCCTCGCACCTCACCACGTTCTACGACCAGTGCCAGGTGCTCAGCGACGAGAACGCCCCGGAGGTCGTCGAGAACCGGCTGTTCCTCGTGGAGCTCACCGCCCGCACCCTGCACCAGGGCATGAAGCTGCTCGGCATCAGGACGCCCGAGCGCCTCTGACCCTTCGGCTGCCGCACGGGCCCGGCCGGATCACCCGATCCCGGCCGGGCCCGTGCGCGTTCCGCCGGTCAGCCGAACGCGGCGGCGAGGTCAGCCGAACGCGGCGGCGAAGGCTCCGGCCTCGTAGGAGCCGCCCTTCTGGTGCGTGATCACGGCGAGCCGGTTGGCCGCGTTCATCAGGGCGACCAGGGAGATCAGCGCGGCGACCTGGTCGTCGTCGTAGTGCTTGCGCACCTGGGCCCAGGTCTCGTCGGACACACCCGGCTGGGCGTCGGCGAGCCGCGTGCCCTCCTCGGCGAGCGCCAGCGCCGCCTGCTCGGCCTCGGTGAACACGGTGGACTCGCGCCAGGCGGCGACGAGATGGAGCCGGACCGCGGTCTCCCCGGCGGCCTCCGCCTCCTTCACGTGCATGTCGATGCAGTGCCCGCAGCCGTTGATCTGGCTGACGCGCAGCGACACCAGCTCCTGCGTGGCCTTCGGAAGCGTCGACTGCTGGACCACCAGACCCGTGCCGGCGAACCGCTTGGCGAACTTCATACCGATCTCGTTCTCGAAAAGGTTGAACCGTGCGTCCATGACGTCGTCCTCACTCGTGGTCGTGCACTCGGACGAACACGAGATGCCGCCGACACGCCCCCTGTGACGGGACACCCCTGTGACCTGTATCACCGCCCGCCGATGTCACGGAGTGGTGGCCGGCGGCGTCTTGTGCGCGTGGCACCGTCGTCAGCGAACAGGCAGGAGCAGCCGGTGGAGAGCGAACGAGCACCCAGCGGGGACACGGCCGGACAGCTCGCCGGTGAGGGACGCCCCGACCCCGCGACCGAGACGTTCGTCGCCCACCGCAACCTGCTGTTCACCGTCGCCTACGAGATGCTCGGCTCCGCCGCCGACGCGGAGGACGCCCTCCAGGAGACCTGGCTGCGGTGGGCGGACGTCGACCTCGGCACGGTCCGGGACCCCCGGGCGTACCTCGTCCGGATCGCCACGCGGCAGGCGCTGAGCCGGCTGCGTACGCTCGGCCGCCGCAAGGAGTCCTACGTCGGCACCTGGCTGCCCGAGCCGCTGCTCACCACGCCCGACGTGGCGGACGACGTCGAGCTGGCCGACAGCGTCTCGATGGCGATGCTGCTGGTGATGGAGACGCTCACACCGGCCGAACGGGCGGTGTTCGTGCTGCGCGAGGTGTTCGCACTCGACTACGAGGAGATCGCCGAAGCCGTGGGCAAGAGCCCCGCCGCGGTCCGCCAGACCGCCCACCGGGCACGGTCCCACGTCGCGGCGCGCCGTCCGCGAGGGACCGTCTCCCCCGCCGAGACCCGGGGCGCGCTCGACGCGTTCAGGCGCGCCGTGGAAACGGGCGATCTACAGGGCCTCCTCGACGTCCTCGCCCCGGACGCCGTCCTCCTCGGGGACGGCGGAGGGGTCAAGCAGGCCGTCCTCCGCCCCGTCGTGGGGGCCGACAAGGTGGCCCGGCTGCTGATCGGCGGGCTCGGCAGGGCCACCGCGCTGTCGCTGCGGACGGCACACGTCAATGCCTGCCCGGCGCTGGTCGTCAGGCTCGGCGGCGCGCTCGACACCGTGGTGACGGTACGCGTCGAGGACGGCCTCATCACCGGGCTCTACGCCGTGCGCAATCCCGAGAAGCTGTCACGCATGGAGCAGGAGACCGTCCTGAGCCGCTGAGCCGACGGCCGGGAAGCGCCATTGCCCGGCCGTCACTGCCCCTCCGGCCCCCACTCCTCCGGGACCCACTGCGCCGTGTCCGAGCGGTAGTAGTACGACGGCCGGGCCGTGAGGCTGCTCGTACGGAAGGGCTTGCCCCCGTCGTCGATGCGCAGCATCCCCCTCCTGCCGCCGCTGGTCCACTCCAGCTCCAGGTACCAGGTGACGTCGTGCCCCTCCACGTGCGCGTCGAGGTGGAAGACCTCGACGTCGGTGGAGCTCACCCGGTAGGGGAAGTCCTTCGCGGGGACGACCACGCCCGCGTCCTCGCCCGCGACGGGCTTCGTGCGCGGCCGGCTGTCGTCCAGGTCGATGTCGAAGGTCTGTGGCGTGATGCCACCTCCACAGCCGTTCCCCATCGAGTACGCACCCCAGGCGAGCGGTGCGTTGCGCCCCAGCACCCGCACGTGCAGCCCGTTCAGCACGACCGCCTCACCGGACGTCCCCTGGAGGGTGAGTTCGAGCTTCATGTCACCCCCGTCCACACCGTCGAGGACCCGCGCCCAGCCACGGGTGTCCTGGGGCGGGGGCGCCGGCGGCAGGTCGTCGGGCGCCTGGTCGAACAAGTAGTACTGCCCGCAGGGTGATTCCCAGTTGTACGAACTGATGGTCGCGTGCACGGGTACGCCACCACCGCTCTCCGGCCGGCGCGAGGACGGCGAGGGCGTGGCGCTCTTCCCGGCGGCCGGAGAGGAGGCGGTTCGGCTGGGATCGGCGGACGGGCTGCCGCTCCTGCTCGGTTTCTCGCTCCCGCTCGCCCTGCCGGTCGGCACGACCGGCGGGAGGCTGAGCCCCACGTCCGCCCGCCCGTCGTCCGAGGGCTCGTCACTTCCGAGGCCACGGACGGTGAGGGCGGCGGAAACCGTGAGCGCCACGACCGCCACCGCGGTGAACAGGACACGCAGCTTCCTGCTGGTGCGGCGACGCGGAGCGGGGACGCCGGGGCGCGACCCCTGGGGTGTCACGTCCTCCGCCACGGATTCCGCTTCGGTTCGCGACGGGAGTTCCGCTTCAGCCTGGAGGGCGGCGCCGTCGGTCGGTGCGGGCCCGGGCACCGTCGGCCCGGACGCGTCGGGCCCGGACTCCGCGAGCACGGCAGCGGACGCGTGGGGCTCGTCGGGCTCGTCGGGCTCGTCGGGCTCGTCGGGGGACACGTCGGCGGTCCCGGCCGCCTGAGGCCTCCGAGGCCCCCGCCGCTTCGCCTCGTCGGCGAGGATCCACTTCCGGTGAAGGGCCATCAACTCGTCGGATGAAGCCCGGCACACCCGCGCGAAGCGTTCGACGGGCGCGTAGTCGTGGGGTACGGCGTCACCGTTGCAGTACCGGTGCACGGTCGAGGTGCTCATGTGCAGCTTCCGGGCGAGCGCCCCGTAACTGAGCCCGGACCTCTCCTTCAGCTCCCTGAGCAGCGCCGCGAAGTCCTGGATCTCTGTGCCCACCTCGACCGTTCCCCTTCCGTGCGTTCCCGGAGCGCGTTCCAGGGACGTGGTGTCCGCGCAGGTCGGAGTGCGTGCGAACGTTCCAGCGTCCCACATGCCCCGCCGGCCGTTGCAGCGGAGATCCGGGGCTGGACAAGATGTGGACACACCGCGGCGTTCCCCACGATCCGCACATCCCACCCTCGTCCGTCCCGGGAGCCGCCATGCCTGCTCGACCTGCGCTCAGCGTGACCGACGCAGTCGCCGCAGCAGTGCTGATCGTCTGCATCGCAGTCGTCATCGCACTCCTGCGGAACCTCTGATCACGCGTCACCGACCAGTAGACCCGCCCGCACATCAGGGCGCCAAACGGCGCCCCGGGCACATGCCACCTTCGAACGGGGAGAACCACCCATGCGTAACCTTCACTTCCGCCGTGCCGCCCGCACCTCCGTCCTGGGCACCGCGGCCCTGGTAGCGGCCCTGTCCCTGACGGCCTGCCAGAGCGGCAGCCCGGCCGCCGCGGACGACTCCGCCGGCTCGGCCTCCCTGAAGCCCGCCGCCGGCACCTCGGCGGCCCCGGCGGCGGACACGGACGCGAAGACGGCAGGCAACTCCGGCACTTCCGGCTCCGCTTCGGGCACGGTCGAGGATTCCGGTTCCTCCGCACCGAAGCAGCAGGGCAGCGACGCGGACAGCGACAGCGGCGCGTCCCTGCCCACGTGCACCGGCGAGAACACCAAGCTGACGATCACCAGCGTCCAGCGCCCCGTCAACCACATGCTGCTCACCGTGACCAACACCGGCTCGAAGGCGTGCAACGCCTTCTACTACCCGGTCCTGCGCTTCGGCGAGGCGCAGTCGGTCCCCCCGGTCGTCGAGGACAGCAAGCCGCAGGCCGTCGTCACCGTCGCGCCCGGCCAGTCCGCCTACGCCGGGGTCATGACCTCGTCCGCCGACGGCAGCGGCACGGGCGGCTACTCCACCAAGGACCTGGCCGTGGGCTTCCTGGACGCGGAATCGGAGTCCGCCGGCGACATGGTGGGCGTCCCGCTGTCCAAGGACGTGTACGTCGACAGCACGCTGACCGTCACCTACTGGCAGACCGAGATGGACGACGCCCTCATGTACTGACCGTTCAGGTACTGACTTCGGCGACGGGCGTGGCACCGGGGGGATCGGTGGCCCGCCCGTTCGGCCGTGTCAGGATCTCCCGGACCGCTACGGTCCACAGATGCGTATGTATCTTTCGTCCTTCCGGACAGGGGACCACCCGGAGCAGATGCTTGCGCTGCTGCACCGGCCGCCCGCCTCCGACGTCACGGTGGCAGTGATAGCCAACGCGGTCGACGCGCTGCCGGACCGCGAGCGCGAAGCGGCGGTCGAGCGGGAGCTGGGAGCGCTTTCCGAGCTCGGGCTGCGGCCGGTCGAGCTCGACCTGCGTACCTTCTTCGGGCAACCCGCGGCGCAGGTCACGGCCGCCCTCGCCCGGTTCCCCATGGTCTGGGTCCGCGGCGGCAACGTGTTCGTCCTGCGCCAGGCCATGGCCCGCAGCGGGGCCGACCGGGCCCTGGTGGACCTGCTGCGGCAGGACGCCTTCGTCTACGCGGGCTACAGTGCCGGCGCCTGCGTCCTGGCCCCCGATCTGCGGGGCCTGGAGGAGTGCGACCCCCCGGAGGCGGTGGGCGCCGCGTACGGCGACCAGGCCCGCTGGGACGGGCTGGCCCTTCTCGACTACGTCGTGGTGCCCCACATCGACTCCCCCGGGCACCCCGAGACGGAGATCCTCGGCACCGTGGCCGACCGCTACCGCGCCCAGGGCATCGCCCATCGGACTCTCCGCGACGGCCAGGCCATCGTGGTCGACGGACTCGACGCCTCCGTCCGCTGACCGGGCGCAGGCGGAGTCCACTCAGTCCCGCGGCGCCTCGGGGGCCGTCCCGGATTTCGTGTGGAGAACCTCGCGGGCCTGGTTCGCGGCGCGGGTGGTGTTCTCGGAGACGAAGTCGAGGAAACGGGCGACGCCTTCGAGGCGCGCGGCGGCCGGGGTCCCGGGGACCAGGATCCCGACGCCCTGCCGGGCGGTCTCGATGACCCGGTCGGTGGCGCGTGCGCTGGCGATCATCGACTGGTACCAGATGTCGTCGTCGACGACGTAGCGGTCGCGACGGCGTTCGTCCCGCTCCCGCCGGATGAACGACTGGTCCTCCAGGTACGCGATGGCCTTGGAGACGGACGCCGGGCTGACCTGGAGACGCTCGACGAGTTCGGCCGCCGTGAGGCTGCCCGAGTCGGTGATGGTGAGGCAGGTCAGGACGCGGGACATCATCTTGGGCATGCCCGACTGAATGAGGACGGTGGTGAACACCTCCTCGAACTCGTGCACGGCCTCGGCGTCGCGTCCGTGGGCCTGCGGGGTCGCCTTCGAACCCCGCGGCCCGGCCTGCTTGCGGCGGTGCTGGCGGTGTTCGGTGGCGCGGTGGGCGAGATCGGCGCGGTAGGCGGTGGGCCCACCGTTGCGCATCACCTCGCGCGTGACCGTCGAGGTCGGACGGTCGAGGCTTCTCGCGATCTCCGCATAGGGGAGGCCGTCGGCCAGTCCCAGCGCGATCTGCTGGCGTTCCTGCTGGGTGAGCCTGCCTCCGGGCATCGTGATCTCTCCTCTGTGGTCCGTGAAGCCCCAGCATAGCGTTCACCACCAATTCATTGCAACGCACCAGCACATTCCTGTTGCATTAGACTCAAGACCATTGCAACGAAATACCTCCTCTCACCTGCAATATCAGGGTTAGGGCGCAACGAGCTTGTTGCCAACACCATGAACGCAACGTAGCGTTTCACTCATCGGAAACAGCGAGGCCCACAGGCCACGCACCACGGATGAAGGAGCTCACGATGCAGAAGTTCGACACCCCCACCACGGTCTCCGCCCTCGTGGACATCCCCGCCGGCCGCATCCGGATCATCGCCGCGGACCGGAACGACACCACGGTCGAGGTCCTCCCCGCGGACACCACCAGGAGCCGCGACCTGAAAGCCGCCGAACGCACCACGGTCGACTACAGCGACGGCATCCTGCGGATCGAGGCCCCGCCCGCGAAGAACTCCGTCCTCGGCAGCTCCGGATCACTCGAAGTGACCATCCAACTGCCCACCGGCTCCCACATCGAGGCCAGGACCGCCGCCGCCGACATCCGCGGCGTCGGACGACTCGGCGACGTCACCTTCGACGGCGCCCAGGGCACCGTCAAGCTCGACGAGACCGCCAGCGCCCACCTCACCCTCCTCGACGGCGACATCACCCTCGGCCGCCTGGGCGGACCCGCGCAGATCAGCACCCACAAGGGCGACATCAACATCACCGAAGCCCTTCACGGCACCGTCGAACTACGCACCCAGCAGGGCGAGATCACCGTCGGCGCCGCCCGCGGAGTCTCCGCCTCCCTCGACGCCGGCACCACCTACGGCCGCATCCTCAACACACTCCGCAACACCGACGGCGCCACCGCCGGCCTCGCCATCCACGCCACCACCGCCTACGGCGACATCACCGCCCGCAGCCTCTGAAAGGGCAACCATCATGACGAAGTTGGCCATCGCAGCGAACGGGCTGCGCAAGTCCTACGGTGACAAGGTCGTGCTCGACGGCGTCGACCTGGCCGTCCCCGAAGGAACGATCTTCTCCCTGCTCGGCCCGAACGGCGCGGGCAAGACCACCGCCGTCAAGATCCTCTCCACCCTGATCGGCGCCGGCCCGGGCAGCGGCGACATCCACATCGGCGGCCACGACATGGCGACCGACCCGCAGGCGGTACGGGCCGCGATCGGTGTCACGGGCCAGTTCTCCGCCGTGGACGGTCTGATCACCGGCGAGGAGAACATGCTTCTCATGGCCGACCTGCACCACCTCTCCAAGGCCGAGGGCAGGCGCACCGCCGCCGAACTCCTGGAGCGCTTCGACCTGGTCGAGGCCGCGAAGAAGCCCGCCTCCACCTACTCCGGCGGGATGAAGCGCCGGCTGGACATCGCCATGACGCTGGTCGGCGGGCCGAGGATCATCTTCCTCGACGAACCGACCACCGGTCTCGACCCCCGCAGCCGCCACAACATGTGGGGCATCATCCGCGAACTCGTCTCCGACGGCGTCACCGTCTTCCTCACCACCCAGTACCTGGAGGAGGCCGACGAACTCGCCGACCGCATCGCCGTACTCCACGACGGCAGAATCGCCGCCGAGGGCAGCGCCGACGAACTCAAGCGGATCGTCCCCGGCGGACACATCCGGCTCCGCTTCACCGACCCGGCCGCCTACCGCTCCGCCGCCTCCAGCCTGCGCGAGGTCAGCCGGGACGACGAGGCGCTGACCCTCCAGATCCCCAGTGACGGAAGCCAGCGCGAACTGCGCTCCGTCCTCGACCGGCTGGACGCGGCCGGCATCGAGGCGGACGAACTCACCGTCCACACCCCCGACCTCGACGACGTCTTCTTCGCCCTCACCAGCAGCACCACCATCCCCGACCAGCCCAAGGAGAACGTCCGATGAGCTCCCTCTCCCTCGCCGTACGCGACTCGTCCACCATGCTGCGCCGCAACCTGCTGCACGCGAGGCGCTACCCGTCGCTCACCCTGAACCTGCTGCTCACCCCGGTCATGCTGCTCCTGCTCTTCGTCTACATCTTCGGAGACACCATGAGCACGGGCATCGGGGGCGGCGACCGCTCCGACTACATCGCCTACATCGTCCCCGGCATCCTGCTGATGACGATCGGCTCCACCGTGGTGGGCACCGCCGTCTCCGTCTCGGGGGACATGACCGAGGGCATCATCGCCCGCTTCCGCACCATGGCCATCCACCGAGGCTCCGTGCTCTTCGGACACGTCGCCGGCAGCGTCCTGCAGGCGATCATGAGCGTGGTCCTCGTCGGCGCCGTCGGCGTCGCCATGGGCTTCCGCTCCACGGACGCCACCGTCCTGGAATGGCTGGCGGCGTTCGGACTGCTGGCTCTGGTCTCCCTGGCCTTCACCTGGATCGCGGTCGGGATGGGCATGGGCAGCCCCAACGCCGAGGCGGCCAGCAACAACGCCATGCCGCTGATCCTCCTGCCGCTCATCTCCAGCGCCTTCACGCCCGTCGAATCGATGCCCGGCTGGTTCCAGCCGATCGCCGAGTACCAGCCCTTCACCCCGGCCATCGAGACCCTGCGAGGACTCCTCCTCGGCACCGAGATCGGCAACAGCGGGTGGATCACCATCGCCTGGTGCCTGGGCCTCACCGTCCTCGGCTACCGCTGGTCGAAGGCCCAGTTCGACCGCGACCCGAAGTAACCGCGTGACAGCGCGGGCCCTTCCCCGCACCTCGTCCCGCCCAAGGCGGCGTACACCGGCACCACGCCGGAGTGCGCCGCCTGTTCGTTGTCTCAGCTCCCGGAGGACGAGAGTTGTTCGCGGACCCACGCATGGTCAGGGTTGACGTGCGGCCGGCCCGCCACGAAGACGGTCGGCACGGTCTCGTTGCCGTTGTTGACCTCTCGTACCACTGCCGCGCCGGCCGGGTCGCGCCAGATATCGACCCAGTGCAACCGGGCTGCGCTACGGCCCAACCGGATACGCAGCCGCATGCAGTACTTGCATCCCGGGCGCCAGAAGATCACCGGCCTGCCGTCGACCGCGCTGCGACGTTGCGCCTCCACCGCCCCGATGGACCTCGGGAAGATCAGAGGCGAGTTCACGCCCGCCAGAAGGACGAAGCCCAGCAGGAACACTGCGGCTTCGTCCGGGCTCCCCTGAAAGAAGAAGGCAGTCGCAACGACTGAGCCGCAGAGCAGAAACACCATCGGCAACATCCACGCGCGCATCATGAAGACGCAGGCTATCGGTGCCCAGGGGCGGCGTGGCCGCCGTGACGTGCAGACCCATCGGCGACTGTCGCTCTCTGCGCATGCCCTCGTGCACCACGTGAACACGTACGGATTTCCTGTACGGGTCGCGCATGCGTGAACTACGCACGAGGGCAGGGAGTTCGACCGTATGCACCCCAGGAAGCGGCAGCGCGGGAACGCGTCCGCCATGAAGCTCGTCGGCAAGCTGGTCGGCCTGTTCCGCATCGCGGCCGGCCTGACCCAGGCCCAGCTGGCGGACCGTGCCATGGTCCAGCTGGAGACGATCGCCTCCATCGAGCAGGGCCGCCGAGGGGTCACCGTCCTCGCAGCTCCCCGAACCAGCGGACGATCTCCGGCGTGGCCGCAGCACAAGGCCCCACCGACCAGGCGCAGCCTGAGTACGAGCGCCCATGTGCACTCCCCGCTCACGGAGTTGACTCGTACGCATGTCGGAAGACCTTCAGAACCCCCGCTCCCCGCACGCCTGGGCCGGGCCGCTGATCTCCACGCTGCTCACCCTGCCCGCGGCGGCGCTCGCACTGTTCTTCGGGGGCCTGTCCCCCATGGCGTGCGACTCCTGCGACGGCACACAGGCCGACCGCTTCACCGACTCCTTCGACACGGCGTGGGCCGTGCTGTGCACCGGTCTCGTGCTGTCCCTGATCGTCCTCGTGGCGAGCTGGGCGCTGCCCTGGCGTCAACGACAGGCCGCCCCCCGGGTGCTCCTCTCCATGGCCGCGCCCGCCGTCGTCCTCACCGCCTACGTCGCGTTCACGGCCCTGGTCGACTGGCCCTGATCTGGGCGACCGGCGGGCTCCGGCGTCCGATCCGTACAAGACGACGGCGCCCGCGCGTGGGTAGCGTCGCTTCCATGAGCACATCGGACACCGAAACCCGTCACATCGGCATCCACATCGACCGCCCCGCAGACGAGGTCTACGACTACGCGTCGGACCCGGCCAATCTGCCCGAGTGGGCGGCGGGCCTGGGCAGGTCGATCGAGAAGACCGACGGCGGTTGGATCGCCGACTCGCCCATGGGGCGGGTCGTGGTCGACTTCGCGCCCAGGAACGACTACGGCGTGCTCGACCACCACGTCACCCTGCCGTCGGGCGAGACCGTCCACAACCCGGTGCGGGTGATCGCCGACGGAGCCGGGTGCGAGGTCGTGTTCACCCTGCGCCACCGGCCGGGCATGAGCGCCGACGAGTTCCGGCGCGACGAGGCCGCGGTGACAGCCGACCTCGCGACCCTCAAACGCCTCACGGAAGAGCGCTGACGCCGCGCCCTCTCGCCCTCGCGCGTCGTCGACGGGAGATCGCGGACAGGGTCCGGGCCTGTGGAGGGCGCTGGGCCGTCCGCAATCTCCCCATGACGAGGCGCGCCTGGTCAGAGGAAGCGTGCGCTGGTCACCGGGCCCGGTGACCTGAGTCCTGCCCGGTCCCCCCGGAGCCAGGTGCCGCGCACGGCCGAGACGAAGTCCGTCAGTTTCTCGACGGGATCGGCAGGCGTCTCCCCGTCCCCGCCGTCCGGCGTCGGATCGGCAGCCACGATGTCGGCGGCGATCACCGCGTCCGGTCTCCCGTCGGCCTCGCCGCGCTCCGCCTCGCCGTCGTCGCCCATCCGAAGGGTCTCCCCCCACGGAGGCACGACCGACTGGTGGAGCAGCGTGACGCTGTCGGCGGCGACGCCGGGCGGGCCGGTCCAGCAGCTCGCGTGCTCGTGCAGCACCTGGCCCGGCACCCGGTGGAGTAGCTGCCGGACCACATCGGGGCCCTGGGCGGCACGCGCCGTGTCGTCGAGGTCGTAGGCGATGACGACGGTGTTCTCCCGTCCTGGTACGAAGGGCTCGGACGGCAGGCCCAGCACCTCGGCCGCCGCCAGACCCAGGATCCTGCTCCCCCGGTCCGGCAGCAGGGACACCGAGGCCGGCCGCGCCCCGGCGGCCTCCAGCACCGCCTTGAGCCGCAACAGGCCCTGGAGGCACTGGTCGTGGGAGTCCTGGAACCAGGCGTACCGGCCGGTCATCCCGGCGTCGTAACCGTGCGGGGACAGCGTGCCCAGCACGGTGCCGCCCATGACGTACTGCCAGCCGCGGAGGTCCGAGTGGTCCAGCGGGCTCACCGGCCCCGCGATCGCGGCACGCTCCAGCACACGGTTCTGCCGGTCCCGCGCACCGAGCCAGACGTCCTCGTCCGGGCCGGACAAACGGGCGTGGTGACGGCGGGCCAGCTCCAGATCCCCGGCCAGGACGGCGTTGAAGACCAGGAGGTAGCGGTCGGGCCAGTCGACGAGGCCGTCCTCGTGCGCGAGCAGTACGTCTGCCGCCTCGCGGTGCCGGCCCTCGTCCTCGTACGCGGAGACCAGCTCACGCAGCGTGCCGGACGAACCCGGCGCCAGGCGCAGCGCCTCCCGCAGCGCGGGTATCGCCAGGTAGGGCACGCCGCGTTCCACGCACGCGTACCCGTAGTCGTGGAGGGGCCGCACCCGGTCGGGGTGCGCGGCCAGCGCGGTGGCGGCCTGCCGGAGGTCGTCGAACCCGGCCGCCCCGGCGGCCCGGCCGACCACGGTGGCGACCTCCCCCAGCGGCGCCGACGCGGCCTGCCGCAGTCGCCGCAGCGCGCCCGGTACGTCACCCCCGTCGAGGCACTCCCAGGCCGCGGCGAGTTCGGGGGACGTGGGGCGGCGACTCCTGCGCGAGAACATGCGGGTGATCCTCCCCGTGGCCGGGAACGCCCTCAACCGAATTGATCGCCCCGCGGTGCCTGTCCCCCGTGCGAGCTACGCGCAGGTGTCCACCGTGAGGTGACGATCGCGGACCGCCGGATCCGTAGCGTTCGGGGCGCCGCGGCACACCGGCCGCTGACCCGTCGAAGGAGCGTTCATGAGATTCATATGGCAACTGCTGGCCGCCGTGCTGGTCGCCATGATCGGCGGTCAGGCCGTGGGCGCCGTCGAGGGCAGCCCGTGGCTCCAGCTCGTCCTGGGGCTCCTGACCGCCGTGGCCGCCGTACTCGTCTACGGCTGGGTGGTGCGCAGGACGGAGCACCGCCCGTCCACCGAGGTGGCCCGCGAGGGTGCAGGGGCCGCGTTCGGCCGGGGCCTGTTGATCGGCGTCGCGATGTTCGGTGCCGTCATCACGAACATCTACTTCAACGCGCACTACGAGATCAACGGCCTGGGTTCCCCCGTCGGCGCCGTCGGGCTCGTCGGCTTCATGGCGGCCGCCGCCGTGACCGAGGAAGTGATGTTCCGTGGCGTCCTGTTCCGGATCATCGAGGAGCGCACCGGCACCTGGATCGCGCTGACGCTGACCGGGGTGCTGTTCGGCGCCTCGCACCTGCTGAACCCGAACGCCGACCTGTGGGGCGCCGTCGCCATCGCGATCGAGGCCGGCGGGATGCTCGCCGCCGCCTACGCCGCGACCCGCACCCTGTGGGTCCCGATCGGCCTGCACTTCGGCTGGAACTTCGCGGCGGCCGGCATCTTCAGCACCGAGGTCTCCGGCAACGACACCCCCCAGGGACTGCTGGACACCGTCACCTCGGGCCCGGCATGGGTCACCGGCGGCGACTTCGGCCCGGAAGGAAGCGTGTACTCGGTGGCGTTCGGAGCCCTGATCACCGGCGCGTTCCTGTGGCTGGCCCACCGGCGCGGCAACCTGGTGCCCCGCCGCCGCGGCGCCGACGAGGCCGCCGCCGCCACTACACTCCCCCGATGACCGGACTCCCGCGGATCCCGGAACGGTGGCGCCGGCCGGACGCCGCGCTCTGGTACGCCCCGCTGGCACTGCTGATCCTGGCCGCGTCGTTCCTGCCGGGGTTCCGTAACAACGGCACGGAGCTCGGCGGGCTGCCGAACCGTCCCTTCGACGCCCTGGCCGTCGTGGCGATCGCCCTCCAGTGCCTCCCGCTCGCCGGGCGCCGGCGGTGGCCCGTCATCTGCTTCGCGGCGGTGTCCCTGGGCTTCGCCCTCGACCAGCTCCGCGGCTACCACACGCTCGCGGGCACCGCGCTGCCGATCGCGCTGATCAGCGTGGCGTCCCTCGTCGAACACCACCGGCGAACCACCGCGATCGCCATCTCCGCCGCGTACGTCCCGCTCGCGGTCGCGCTCCACCGGCTCGGCCCGGGCGACCCGCCGAGCGAGTTCGTGACGTTCTACCTGGCCGTGGCACTCGCGTGGGGCGTCGGAGTGTGGCTGCGCAACACCCGGGCCGTGGAGGCCGAGCACCGCCGCCGTGTCGCCGAGGAAACCCGCACCGCCGAACGGACGCGCATCGCCCGCGAACTCCACGACGTCGTGACCCACCACGTGACCGCGATGGTCGTGCAGGCCGAGGCGGCACGCTATCTGACCGCCGCACCCGACCGCCTCGACCAGAGCCTGACCGCCGTCACGGACACCGGCCGACGGGCCATCACCGACCTGCGCCACCTGCTCGACCTGCTCAACCCCGACCACAGCACCCAGGCCGCACCGCCGCCCGTCGGGGGGCTCCTCACACTCGTCGAACAGACGCGGCGGGCTGGGCAGCCGGTGGAGTTCACGGAGGAAGGCGCACCCGCCGAGTTGTCCGGCAGCGCCGACCTCGTCGCCTACCGGGTGGTGCAGGAGTCCCTGACGAACGCCCTCAAGTACGCTCATGGCAGCGCCACTTCGGTCCGTGTGCGCCACTGCGAAAGGGAGATCACCGTGGAGGTCAGCACGGGCCGCTCCAGTTCGAAGGCCGCACCCACCGGCGGGAGCGGGCGGGGCCTGGCCGGTCTCCGCGAGCGCGTCGACGTGCTCGGCGGCGACTTCAGCGCGGGCCGGCAGCCGGACGGCGGCTTCACCGTCCGGGTCCGCATACCAGCCGGGAGCCCCTCGTGACCGAGCCGATCCGTGTCCTGATCTGCGACGACCAGGTACTGATCCGCACCGGGCTGGCGACGATCGTCGACGCGCAGCCCGACCTGGAGGTCGCCGGCGAGTGCGGGGACGGACGGACGGCGGTCGACCTCGCGGAGAGACTGCGCCCGGACGTCGTGGTCATGGACATCCGCATGCCGGTGCTCGACGGCATCGCCGCCACCCGCCTGCTGGCCGGCGCCGGAGTGCCCCACCCCGTCAAGGTGCTCGTGGTGACGACGTTCAACCTGGACGAGTACGTCTACGAGGCGCTGCGCGCCGGCGCGAGCGGCTTCCTCCTCAAGGACGCCCCGCCGGACCGACTCCTCCACGGCATCCGCACCGTGGCGGCGGGCGCGGCACTCCTGGACCCGGACGTCACCCGCCAGCTCGTGGGCAGGTACGCCGCACGGATCCGCCCCACGGACGGCAAGGGCCCCGACACCCCCCTGACGCCACGCGAACTGGAGGTCCTGCGTCTCATCGCGGACGGCCTCTCCAACAACGAGATCGCCGCGTCCCTCGTGATCAGCCGGGAGACGGTCAAGACCTTCGTCTCACGCATCCTCACCAAGCTCGGACTCCGCGACCGCGTGCAGGCAGTCGTCTACGCCTACCGCCAGGGCCTGGTGTCCTGAACCCTCAGGCCTGCGTGAACGCGCACCACACGAACTTTCCCGGGTCCCGCTCTCCCACGCCCCACCGATCGGCCAGCGCGTCGACGAGCAGCAGCCCACGCCCCGACTCACCGTCCGGCCGCCGCACCGCAGGCACCCCGCCCCCGCTGTCGTGCACC
The DNA here is from genome assembly GCF_002941025.1 of Streptomyces sp. QL37. Lineage (NCBI taxonomy): Bacteria > Bacillati > Actinomycetota > Actinomycetes > Kitasatosporales > Streptomycetaceae > Streptomyces > Streptomyces sp. QL37. Next base: position 3,792,710 of record NZ_PTJS01000001.1, read on the forward strand.
TCCACGGACAGCGCGCATCCCTCCGCCTCCAGCCTCAGCCGGACCAGATACCCACGCCCCGGCGGCACACCGTGCAGCAGCGCGTTGGTCGCCAGCTCACTCACACACACCAGCACGTCGTCGAGCCGCGCCCCGAACCCCCAGTCGGTCACGGCCTCGCGGGTGAACTCCCTTACCGCAGCGACCGAGCGGCGTTCACGCCGGCAGAAGCGCTCACGGAGCGGCGAGAGTTGCATCGTCTCGTTCATGAGACGAGCGTCACTCTCCGTGCCTATTGTTCAGCAGTAGGTGAGCACGTACAGATCCGTTGTACGGGCCTCCGATGCATGGAGTACGCACCAGGGCGGGGAGGCCGCACCGTATGCACCCCAGGAATCGGCAGCGCAGGAACGCGTCCGCCATGAAGCTCGTCGGCAAGCTGGTCGGCCTGTTCCGCGTCGCGGCGGGCCTGACCCAGGCCCAGCTCGCGGACCGGGCGGCCGTACAGGTGGAGACGATCGCCTCCATCGAACAGGGCCGCCGCGCGCTGCTCCCCGACCTGGCCCGGCGCCTGGACGCACTGCTGGACACGAAGGGGGCGCTGGAGACGGCGGTGGACAACATGCCGGAGGTGGACCTGATCCCGGCTTGGGCGGAGCAGTACATGGATCTGGAGCGGGAGGCTTTGGCGCTGTCCTGGTTCGAGAACCAGGTACTGCCGGGGCTGCTCCAGACGGAGAGCTACGCGCGGGCGGTGTTTCGCAGCAAGGTTCCGGTGATCAGCAAAGACGAGATCGAAGCGCAGGTTTTGGCACGGATCGACCGTCAAAGCATCCTGTACCGCCCCGTGCCCCCGACCATCAGCTTCATCGTTTCCGAGGCCATCCTTCGGGACCGCCTCGGTGGTGATGAGGTGCATGCGGATACGCTCCGCCACCTGCGCACTTGCACCTCTCTGCCGGGCATCACACTCCAGGTGATGCCCCTCGGCCGCCAGACTCACGCGGCGCTGGCGGGCCCGTTCATTTTGCTCGAAACACCGGACTACCAACATCTCGGCTACACGGAAACCCAGCGTGGCAGCCAACTGGTCGCTGACCCGGATGAGGTCAGCATCCTGGCGCAGAAATATGCGATGCTGCGAACGCAGGCTCTGAACATCGAGGACACGAAAGGCCTGCTGGACCGGCTGCTAGGAGAGCTATGAGCACCGCACTTGAGTGGTTCAAGTCCAGCTACAGCAGCGACGAGGGCGGGGCCTGCCTCGAAGTCGCCTACGACTGGCGCAAGTCGAGCTACAGCAGCGAACAAGGCGGCGCCTGCATCGAAGTCGCCGCACACCCCTTCGCCATCCACGTCCGCGACTCCAAGACCCCCAAAGGCCCCACCTTCACCGTCGCCCCCACCGCCTGGTCGGCCTTCGCCGCCTTCGCCGCCGGGAGCTGACCGGACGAACAGGCTCTCAGGGGGCCTTGAGCAGATCGCGCAGCCCGGCGACGTAGGAACGCACGTCCCGATCGGCGGGCAGGTCGGCGGGGACCTCCGGCGCCCCCTCATCCGGCTCCCGACAGGCGCGGCAGAGGCCGTCAGGCAGCGCCTCCACGCGGCCGGGCACACCGCACTTGGTGCACTCCATCATCACCCGCCGGACCGGCGTGCCTGGTGCGGGCGGCGCCGGGGAGACGGACACCTGGGGCGGGATCTTGTCCGTGAGACGGCGGCGGACGAACCCGACCGGCGAGTCGACCCGGGCGGGAAGCCCGGCGACGAGAGCCTGGACGAGGTAGTCGGCATCCACGCCCCGCGCGAACCACTCGGCGGCCAGCGGCTCCAGGACCGCGCAGTCTGCGGCGGAGAGCGCCAGCCGGGCATCAGCGCGGCCGAGTTGCGCCAAGGCGGCGTACGCGGGCGAGTCGCCCTCCAGCACAGGCCGATCCGGCTCCGGAGCGCGCTGCTGCGGTACGACGGGGGCCACCGGGCTGACGGCAACAGGCTCAGCGACCTGCGGCCGTCCGCGCTCGGCACCGACGAACGCACCCCACCACTCGTTGTCGCGCGCGGTGCGGGACCAGAACGTACGGAAGACCCAGCGCACTTGTCCCCCCTCGCCGGTCACCAGGCAGCGCACGCGCCGCAGGTACCCGGCGACGGACAGGGCTTTCAGGGCCGAGCCGACCGCCTGCTGGCCGTAGAGCGGCAACTGCTTGGCCAGCCCTTTGACATCCATGGCCGCGCCCTCGGGAAGCTGGTCGATGAACCCGGCGATGTTCCGCTCCCGCAGCGGCAGGAGCATGAAGTCGTCGGCCTGACGCGGCTGTTGGTCCGGCGCGGATCGCTTGCCGTAGCCGGGACTGGCCATCGGGTACGGGCGCGAGGAGGCGGGGGCACGCAGGGCGGAGCTAGTCTGCTGGATAGCCACGGGATCGGTCCTTCGATCTTGCGGTGAGACCCCGGCCTGGTGTTGTCAGCACCGCGTCGGGGTCGTTCTGTTTCCGCCCGTAAGCAGTCGCCACGCTCCGCTGCAAGTCGGTCACGATTAGTCATACTTGCTGGCCGTGACGGGTCAGGGAGGTCGGGGAGGTTTACCCAAACCGTCTTCTACCTACCGGGTAAAGAAAGGCGCTCGAATCCCGAAGTCCGCATCTCGGCGCCCGAGTCCCGAAGCTCAAGCATCGGACCCGCGCCCCCGCAGACGTCCCCCGGAAGAGTGACCGCGCCCCTCCCGAAGCTCGCCCCTCGAAACCCGGCGCCCGAAGCCCGAGCTTCGAGCGCCGGTTCATGCCGTGGCCTCCGCATGCTTCAGCACCCGGGCCAGGACACCGGTCCCGATCAGCGCCCCAGCTTCTGCGCGACCTCCGTCGCCCAGTACGTCAGGATCATCCGCGCACCCGCGCGCCGGATACCCGTCAGGCTCTCCAGGATCGCCGCGTCCCGGTCGATCCAGCCCTTCTCGGCAGCGGCCTCGATCATGGAGTACTCGCCGCTGATCTGGTACGCCGCCACCGGTACGTCCACCGCGTCGGCGACCTTGGCGAGGACGTCCAGGTAGGGACCGGCCGGCTTGACCATGACCATGTCGGCGCCCTCCTCCAGGTCCAGCGCCAGCTCGCGCAGCGACTCGCGGATGTTCGCCGGGTCCTGCTGGTAGGTCTTGCGGTCGCCCTGGAGCGAGGAGCCCACCGCCTCACGGAACGGCCCGTAGAAGGCGGAGGAGTACTTCACGGTGTAGGCGAGGATCGACACGTCCTCGTACCCGGTCTGGTCCAGCGCGTCCCGGATCACGCCGACCTGGCCGTCCATCATGCCGCTGGGACCCACCACATGGGCCCCCGCGTCGGCCTGGACCTGTGCCATCTCCGCGTACCGCTCCAGCGTGGCGTCGTTGTCGACGCGGCCGTCCCCGGTCAGCACGCCGCAGTGGCCGTGGTCCGTGAACTCGTCCAGGCACAGGTCGGACATGACGATCAGGTCGTCGCCCACCTCTTCCCGGACCGCGCGCAGCGCGACCTGGAGGATGCCGTCCGGGTCGGTCCCCGCCGTGCCCCGCCCGTCCTTCTTCTCGTCCAGCGGGACGCCGAAGAGCATGATCCCCGAGACGCCGGCCGTGACCGCGTCGACGGCGGCCTTCCGCAGCGTGTCCAGGGTGTGCTGCTGCACGCCCGGCATGGCCGAGATGGCGACCGGGGCGTCGATGCCCTCGCGTACGAACGCGGGCAGGATCAGATTCGCCGGGTCGAGCCGGGTCTCGGCGACCATGCGCCGCATGACGGGGGTCGTCCGCAGCCGGCGGGGCCGCGAGCCGGGGAAGTTTCCGTAATCGGTCATCCTTCGAGACTAGACCCGCACAGATCACCGATTTACCGACACCCGAGCCGGAAAAAGCGTGCCCTGGGAGACGGGACGGGGCCGGCCGGATTCGAACCGGCGTCCTCCTACATGCGGTGAAGGCGCGACGACCACTGCGCTACGAGCCCCGTCCCGCCCGGGATCGTACGCGACGCGCGGGCCCTCGGACCGGGAACAGGACGGGCCCGGCCGCTCCGCGAGGAAGCAGCCGGGCCCGCACATCCGTTCCGACCCCTCAGGTCGTCGTCCGGCGACGGCGCGCGCCCGGGCGCCGTTCGCTCGGCCGGGTCACCGGGTCACCGGCCTCCTTCGCCGCGTCCCGGCGCTGCGCGCCGAAGTCCGCCAGCGCCTGGGCCAGCTTGTGGACCGACGGCTCCGGGGACAGCACGTCGACCCGCAGGCCGTGCTCCTCGGCCGTCTTCGCCGTGGCCGGACCGATGCACGCGATCACCGTGACGTTGTGCGGCTTGCCCGCGATACCGACCAGGTTGCGGACGGTCGAGGACGAGGTGAAGAGCACCGCGTCGAAGCCACCGCCCTTGATCGCCTCCCGGGTGTCGGCCGGCGGCGGCGAGGCGCGGACCGTGCGGTACGCGGTGACGTCGTCGACCTCCCAGCCCAGCTCGATGAGCCCGGCCACCAGCGTCTCCGTGGCGATGTCGGCACGCGGCAGGAACACCCGGTCGATCGGGTCGAAGACCGGGTCGTACGGCGGCCAGTCCTCCAGCAGACCCGCGGCCGACTGCTCACCCGACGGCACGAGATCCGGCTTCACACCGAAGTCGATCAGCGCTGCGGCGGTCTGCTCGCCGACCGCCGCGACCTTGATCCCGGCGAAGGCACGCGCGTCGAGCCCGTACTCCTCGAACTTCTCCCGTACGGCCTTCACCGCGTTGACCGAGGTGAACGCGATCCACTCGTAGCGGCCCGTGACCAGACCCTTGACCGCGCGCTCCATCTGCTGGGGCGTACGCGGCGGCTCGACGGCGATCGTCGGGACCTCGTGCGGCACGGCGCCGTACGAACGCAGCTGGTCGGAGAGCGACGCCGCCTGCTCCTTCGTGCGCGGCACGAGCACCTTCCAGCCGAACAGCGGCTTGGACTCGAACCACGCGAGCTGGTCGCGCTGGGCGGCGGAGCTGCGCTCCCCGACCACGGCTATGACCGGCAGGTGCCCGTCCGGCGACGGGAGGACCTTGGCCTGCTTCAGGACCTGGGCGATCGTCCCGAGGGTCGCCGTCCAGGTCCGCTGGCGGGTCGTCGTCCCCGCGATCGTGACCGTGAGCGGGGTGTCGGGCTTGCGGCCCGCCGAGACCAGCTCACCGGCGGCCGCGGCCACCGAGTCGAGCGACGCGGACACGACGGCCGTCGCGTCGCTCGCCCCGACCTCGGACCAGCAGCGGTCCGACGCGGTACGGGCGTCCACGAAGCGGACATCGGCGCCCTGCGCGTCGCGCAGCGGAACACCGGCGTACGCGGGCACACCGACCGCGTTCGCGATGCCGGGCACGACCTCGAAAGGCACACCTGCGGCGGCGCAGGCGAGCATCTCGGCACCCGTGTTGCCGTCCAGGCCGGGGTCGCCCGTGACGGCGCGCACCACCCGCCTGCCGCCCTTCGCTGCCTCCATGACAAGATTGGCGGCATCCCTGAGGACGGGTACTCCGGCGGGTGTTGACGCCGTGTCAACAACCGTCATCTCAGGCGTGCTTACCCCTGCCCGTGCGTGGCAGCGAACGACGTCGAGAACGTCCGGTTCGGCTACAAGGACGTCCGCGCTCGCGAGCGCCTCGACAGCGCGCAGAGTCAGCAGTCCCGGGTCGCCGGGACCGGCGCCGAGGAAGGTGACATGCCCTGAGGACAGGACAGGGAAGTCGGATACGACAGGGCCGGTGGGGCTCAAAGTGCTCGCTCCCCCATAAGACCGGCCGCACCCTTGGCAAGCATCTCGGCCGCGAGCTCGCGACCGAGGGCCGCCGCGTCGTCGTGCGACGTGGGGACGGGACCGGTGATGGACAGCTGCACCAGGGAAGTGCCGTCGGTCGAACCGACGACACCGCGCAGGCGCAGTTCGTTGACAACCTGCCCGTCGGCCAGGAGGTCGGCCAGCGCACCCACAGGTGCGGAACAGCCGGCCTCCAGGGCGTTGAGCAGGGCACGCTCGGCGGTCACGGCGACCCGGGTGTACGGGTCGTCGAGCTCGGCGAGCGCTGCGGCGAGGTCCGCGCTGCTTTCAGCGCATTCGATCGCCAGTGCTCCCTGACCGGGAGCGGGCAGGACGGTGTCGACCGGCAGGAAGCCGGTGACCTCGTCCGTGCGTCCGAGGCGGCTGAGCCCGGCGGCGGCGAGAACCACCGCGTCCAGCTCCCCGCTCCGTACAAAACCGATGCGCGTATCGACGTTGCCACGGATCGCGACGGTCTCTATCTCGAGGCCGTGCGAGCGGGCGTACGCGTTGAGCTGCGCCATGCGGCGCGGCGAACCGGTGCCGACGCGGGCGCCGGCCGGCAGCTGCTCGAAGGTCAGCCCGTCCCGCGCCACCAGGGCGTCGCGGGGGTCCTCGCGCACCGGCACGGCGGCCAGCACGAGACCCTCGGGCTGCGTCGTCGGCAGGTCCTTGAGCGAGTGGACGGCGAAGTCCACCTCGCCGCTGAGCACCGCTTCGCGCAGAGCCGCGACGAACACACCCGTCCCGCCGATCTGCGCCAGGTGCTCCCGGGACACGTCCCCGTACGTGGTGATCTCGACGAGCTCGACGGCACGCCCGGTCACCTCGCGGACCGCATCAGCAACCATGCCGGACTGCGCCATGGCGAGCTTGCTGCGCCGGGTGCCTAGCCGGAGCGGTGTCGTGGTCTCCCCGCCCAGGGGTGAGTTGTCGGTCATGACCGCCCTCTATTCGGGTCGTTCAGGTCTGCCCGTGAGACGGCGGCCACCGTCTGCGGGTCGAGGTCGAAGAGTTCCCGCAGCGCATCGGCGTACCCGGCGCCGCCGGGCTCGCTGGCGAGCTGCTTGACCCGCACGGTGGGCGCGTGCAGGAGCTTGTCGACGACGCGGCGCACGGTCTGCGTGATCTCGGCGCGCTGCTTCTCGTCCAGGTCGGGGAGGCGACCGTCGAGCCGCGCGATCTCGCCGGCCACCACATCGGCGGCCATGGTGCGCAGGGCGACGACGGTCGGGGTGATGTGCGCGGCGCGCTGGGCGGCTCCGAAGGCGGCGACCTCGTCGGCGACGATGGTGCGCACCTGGTCCACATCGGCGGCCATCGGGGCGTCCGCGGACGCCTCGGCGAGCGACTCGATGTCGACGAGGCGCACACCGGCGACGCGGTGGGCCGCTCCGTCGATGTCGCGCGGCATCGCGAGGTCGAGCAGGTGGAGCCGGGCGGGTCCGGTGGAGGCCGGACGTACGGGCACCCGGCGCACGGCCCGGTCCTGTGCGGCAGCGGTGGCGGAACCGTTCTCCACCCACGCGGCGTGCTGGTCCAGCTCGTCGGCCGGGGCGGCGGGGGCCTCGGCCGCCCGCTCCGCGGTGTCGAACTCGACGCCGAGCGCACCGGCGACGGCCTCCGCGGTCAGCACGAGACCGGTCGCGCCCGTGCAGGAGACGACGACATCGGCTCGTGCCAGTTCACCCGCGACGCCGTCCATCTCCACGGCGCGCGCCGTCGGGACACCGGCCTGGCCGAGGATCTCGACGAGCCGGTCGGCACGCGCCCGCGTCCGGTTGGCGACGACGATCTCGTCGACGCCCGCACGGGCCAGGGTCGCGGCTGCGAGCGAGGACATCGAGCCCGCGCCTATCACCAGGGCGCGCTTGCCGGCCGCCCACTGGGTGACCTCCGCACCGTCGGCCAGCTGCTCGAGACCGAAGGTGACGAGCGACTGCCCGGCACGGTCGATCCCCGTCTCGCTGTGGGCGCGCTTGCCGACCCGCAGGGCCTGCTGGAAGAGGTCGTTCAACAGCCGGCCGGCGGTGTGGAGCTCCTGCCCCAGCGCGAGCGCGTCCTTGATCTGGCCGAGGATCTGCCCCTCGCCGACGACCATCGAGTCCAGCCCGCACGCCACCGAGAAGAGGTGATGGACGGCGCGGTCCTCGTAGTGCACATAAAGATAGGGAGTGAGTTCGTCCAGCCCGACCCCGCTGTGCTGCGCGAGGAGGGTGGACAGCTCGGCGACACCCGCGTGGAACTTGTCCACGTCCGCGTACAGCTCGATGCGGTTGCAGGTGGCCAGGACCGCGGCCTCGGTCGCGGGCTCCGCGGCGAGGGTGTCCTGAAGCAGCTTCGTCCGGGCCTCGACCGCCAGGGACGCCCGCTCCAGCACGGAGACGGGGGCGCTGCGGTGACTCAGCCCTACGACCAGGAGACTCATGCCGGCATCACGGCGGGCATGTCCCCGTCAGGTCCCTTCCGGCCGGAGGGCGTGGCACGCATCGGCGGCGCCTCGTCGGCGTCCTCGTCGCCCGCCCTGCCGTCGGCAGCGGCCTCCTCGCCGGCCTTGCGCTGCTCGTGGAAGGCGAGGATCTGCAGCTCGATCGAGAGATCGACCTTGCGTACGTCGACGCCGTCGGGCACGGAGAGCACCGTCGGCGCGAAGTTCAGGATGGAGGTCACACCCGCGGCGACGAGCCGGTCGCAGACCTGCTGGGCGGCGCCGGGCGGGGTGGTGATGACACCGATGGACACACCGTTGTCGCTGATGATCCGGTCCAGGTCGTCGGTGTGCTGGACGGCGATCCCTGCCACGGGCGTACCCGCCATGGCGGGGTCGGCGTCGATCAGCGCGGCGACCCGGAACCCGCGGGAGGCGAAACCGCCGTAGTTGGCGAGCGCGGCGCCGAGGTTACCGATACCGACGATCGCGACCGGCCAGTCCTGGGTGAGCCCCAGCTCTCGCGAGATCTGGTAGACGAGATACTCGACGTCGTACCCGACACCACGCGTGCCGTAGGAGCCCAGGTAGCTGAAGTCCTTGCGCAGCTTGGCGGAATTGACTCCCGCCGCCGCGGCGAGTTCCTCGGACGAGACCGTGGGAACCGAGCGCTCGGAGAGCGCCGTCAGTGCGCGGAGATACAGCGGAAGCCGGGCGACGGTGGCCTCGGGAATGCCTCGGCTACGGGTCGCCGGTCGGTGAGTTCGGCCAGTTGCCACGGTGCTCCTGCGGGATGAGCGGGGCTGCAGGCGGCCGTATGTCCTATGACCGCCCCGTCGACAGCAGGCTATGTCTTTGTGAACGCGTGCACAAAGATAGTGTCCGTTTTGTCTGGTCAAAGTGACCGGGGTCACGCATATTCCCTGCGCCGTCCCGGAACCCGGGACGGCATCAGCCCGTTGCAGACCCGAAGGGGGCAAGACGGTACACACTCCTCATGTCCACGCCCCCGAGACCACTCAAAACGCCCATGATGTTAACCGGGTTTCACCCAGGAAGCCCCCTCACGTACGCAGTGCGGTGCGCAGCCGCGCCGGATCCACCCGCCAGAAGGTGTGCTGCTCGTCATCGATCAGGACCACCGGGATCTGCTCCCAGTACTCCTTGTACAGCGCCTCGTCCCGCGTGATGTCCTTCTCCACCCAGGACGCACCGGTCTCCTCACAGACCTCGCTCACCACCAGCCGGGCATCGTCACAGAGATGACAGCCGGGCTTCCCCACCAGGGTCACCACCCGGTCCGCGGGGTTCTTCCTCGTACGACGCAGCAGAGCACTCATACCTTCATTCTGCTCCCCCCGGCGGACCCTTCCGGGCCTCCCGGGGACGCGGAATCACCCGTTTAACGCCCCGGTCCCGGAGAGTTCACGCCGCCGCATCCCGCCAGGTCGGGAAGAGCCGAACAGAATGGCTATGCTCACGACATGGCCGCACTTGGATGGCTCACCCCCCGCAGGCGCCCCGCCACGGCACGCAGCGTGCTCGCAGGCGAGGCCGCAGCCGAGGCCGCGCAGAAGTCGGCACTGCCGGCAGGCGCCGAAGAGCTGCCCACCACCCTCGAAGAGGCCCTGGAGCCCGTCTTCCCGGTGGCCGGGGACACCCGCGCGGCGGCCTTCTTCGATCTGGACAACACCGTGATGCAGGGCGCCGCGATCTTCCACTTCGGCCGCGGCCTGTACAAGCGGAAGTTCTTCCAGCGGCGCGAACTCACCAGGTTCGCCTGGCAGCAGGCCTGGTTCAGGCTGGCCGGCGTCGAGGACCCGGAACACATGCAGGACGCCCGCGACAGCGCCCTGTCCATCGTCAAGGGCCACCGCGTCTCCGAGCTGATGTCCATCGGCGAGGAGATCTACGACGAGTACATGGCCGACCGCATCTGGCCCGGCACCCGTGCCCTGGCCCAGGCCCACCTCGACGCGGGCCAGAAGGTCTGGCTGGTCACCGCCGCCCCGGTGGAGACCGCCACGATCATCGCCCGCCGCCTCGGCCTCACCGGAGCCCTGGGCACGGTCGCCGAGTCGGTCGACGGCGTCTACACCGGCCGGCTGGTCGGCGAGCCCCTGCACGGCCCGGCGAAGGCCGAAGCCGTACGCGCCCTGGCGGCGGCCGAGGGCCTGGACCTGGAGCGCTGCGCCGCGTACAGCGACTCGCACAACGACATCCCCATGCTGTCCCTGGTCGGCCACCCGTACGCGATCAACCCGGACGCCAAACTCCGCAAGCACGCCCGTTCCCTGGACTGGCGGCTCCGCGACTACCGCACCGGCCGCAAGGCGGCCAAGGTCGGAATCCCCGCCGCGGCGGGCGTCGGCGCGCTGGCCGGCGGCACTGCCGCCGCCGTGGCGATCCACCGCCGCCGCCGCTGACCCCTTCTTACGGCGACCTCCCCCGCGGAGGCCCTCGCCCTGCCGTGCCCTGCACGGCCCCGCGGCGGCACGCCCGGGTGCGTACGCCCAATCGGGAGCGGAACAGCGGCACGGACACCCATCGCTCCGGCCAGTCGCGTTACGTACGGGCGACCACAACCCGTCGCCGCCGTAGGCAGATCTCGAAGCTATTCGATCAATAACCGGTCACGATGTGCCACTTGAACCGTCACTTAGAGGTTACGAAAGCGACCTAATCGGTGATTTGAGCAACTGGGTGTAGCACTGCCTGTACGAAGCGTTATTCTCCTCAGACGCACAAGGAACCCGTCATTCGCTACCACGAGTGATGGTTTTCCGACTGCACGTGATGGAAGCTCTGCCTCTGGGAGTCCCGTGTACCCACACGTCGGGGTTGACACCTCGGGCCTGGCTACGCTGCGCGCAACGGTCCTCGACCGCTTGCGCGGCTTCGTCCCCACCGCGTACGCCGTCCCCCAATTTGCCACCCCTGTACCTGCCGGCCCTTGCTATGCGCTGGCCGAACGCAGCGCGGCCGTCGGAAGACGCAGCAACCGCGGCACTGCGGCTGCCGCGTCGTCGGCTCCCGTCCGCCGCCCGACAGCCGACAGCGACAGCGCGCGCATGATGGATCTCGTCGAGCGCGCGCAGGCCGGTGAGGCCGAGGCCTTCGGCCGCCTGTACGACCAGTACAGCGACACCGTGTACCGGTACATCTACTACCGCGTGGGAGGCAAGGCGACAGCGGAGGACCTCACCAGCGAGACGTTCCTGCGCGCACTGCGCCGCATCTCCACCTTCACCTGGCAGGGCCGCGATTTCGGCGCCTGGCTGGTCACGATCGCTCGGAACCTGGTCGCCGACCACTTCAAATCGAGTCGATTCCGACTCGAAGTGACCACCGGCGAAATGCTCGACGCCAACGAGGTCGCACGGAGCCCGGAGGACTCCGTCCTGGAATCCCTCTCCAACGCCGCACTGCTGCAAGCCGTACGACGGCTCAACCCACAGCAGCAGGAGTGCGTGACCCTCAGATTCCTTCAGGGTCTCTCGGTCGCCGAGACCGCCCGGGTCATGGGAAAGAACGAGGGCGCGATCAAAACCTTGCAGTACCGAGCCGTGCGTACGCTCGCGCGACTTCTGCCGGACGACGCCCGCTGACGTCACCATCCGTGACGTGTTCGTGACACACCGATCGGATCATCCGCCGTCCGTAACCCAACTGCCGCGCCACTCGTTGTGCCGGATGCAGGCCCCCTGTCGCCACACCTGACCGTTTCCACTCGCTCGTTCGTGTGGAATCGTCTCCGGTGGGCAACCTTCCGGACCCTCAGGGGAGTCGACCGTCATGACGAGAGGAGGTGCCGCCAGTGATCGCAAACGTTTCGGCACACCGGCGGGCGAACGCCTTCGCCCAGGCCCTGGAGGAGCAGTCCCCCCAGGGTGCGGCGGCCGTACAGCCCGAGGACCCGGCCCAACCGGCCGACCACGGAACGCTGTTGGCCCTGGCGAACGGCCTCGGTGAGCTACCGGCGCCGGAATTCGATCCCGAGGTCAAAGTGGTGCAGCGAGCTCAGCTCCTCGCGGCCATGGAGACCATGTTCGCCGAAGGCGGTGCGTCCACGGGCCCTACAGTGCCCGAACAACGGAACAAGGGAGCCCACCGGGCCTCCCCGATCCGGAAGCTGCGCCCCCGCTCCCGCTGGGCGAAGGGCCTCACCGCCGGCGGACTCACCGTCGGTGTGGCCGCGGGAGCCTTCGGCGGAGTGGCCGCTGCCAGCTCCGACGCCCTGCCGGGTGACTCCCTCTATCCGCTCAAGCGCGGCATGGAGGACATCAGCCTCGGCATGGCCAGCGGCGACGCCGACCGGGGTGAGGCCTATCTCGACCAGGCCTCGACCCGCCTCGGCGAAGCCCGCCGGCTGATGGAGCGGGCCCGCTCCGGCGAGATGGACCACGAGTCGATCGGAGACGTCAGGCGCGCACTCGACGGTATGACGCACGACGCCACCGAGGGCCACCGCCTGCTCCACACCGCCTACGAGCGCGACGGTGCCATCGGGCCCATCCAGACGCTGGACTCCTTCTCCCGCTCGCACCGCGCGAGCTGGAGCAGCATCCGCGACCGGCTGCCCGTCCAACTGACCGACATCCGCGACAAGGTCAGCTCCGTCTTCGAGGCCATGGACCAGGAAGTCGCACCGCTGAAGTCCCTGCTGCCCCGCACCCCGGGCACCGAAGGGGACGCGCCGCACACCGGTGCCACGCAGGAGGGCCGGGGCTCCACGACCCCGGAGAAGGCTCCTTCCTCCTCCGCGGCCCCGGACGCCAGCGCGTCCACCAGCAGCACCGCGCCGAAGCCCTCGGGTTCCGGCTCCACCCCCGCCGACGGTCTGCTCGGCGGCGGCTCGGACGGCCTGCTGGACGACCTCCCGACGGACGGCACCACCCCGTCGTCCCCGGGCGGTGCCCCCGGGGCCTCCCCCGCGCCCGACGTCACCCTGCCACCGCTGCTCCCGGGCCTGCTGCCCGGCCTGGGCATCGACAGCGAGGACGTCGAGCCGTAGGGGCCACCGCATGTGAGGAGGGTGCCGTCCGGACCGGACGGCACCCTCCTCACGTCCGCCCTGCGGCGTGGCGTGCGCCCGTCAGAAGAAGACCGACCGGCGCTGCACCAGCAGCTTGTAGAGCGTGTGCTGGATCTGCTCCCGCACCTGGTCCGTCAGGTTGAACATCAGCATCGGGTCCTCCGCGGCCTCCGGCGGATACCCGTCCGTGGGGATCGGCTCCCCGAACTGGATGGTCCACTTCGTCGGCAACGGCACCGCGCCGAGAGGTCCCAGCCACGGAAAGGTCGGCGTGATCGGGAAGTACGGGACCCCCAGGACCCGTGCCAGCGTCTTCGAGTTGCCGATCATCGGGTAGATCTCCTCGGCGCCCACGATCGAGCACGGCACGATCGGCACCCCGGCCCGCAGCGCCGTCGACACGAAGCCGCCCCGCCCGAAGCGCTGCAGCTTGTACCGCTCACCGAACGGCTTCCCGATGCCCTTGAAGCCCTCCGGCATCACCCCGACGACCTCACCGGCCTGCAGCAGCCGCTCCGCGTCCTCCGCGCACGCCAGGGTGTGACCGGCCTTCCTCGCCAGCTCGTTGACGACCGGGAGCATGAAGACCAGGTCGGCCGCCAGCAGCCGCAGATGCCGCTCGGCCGGGTGGTTGTCGTGGACCGCGACCTGGAGCATCAGCCCGTCCAGCGGCAGCGTCCCCGAGTGGTTGGCCACGATGAGCGCCCCGCCGTCGGACGGGATGTTCTCGATGCCCTTCACCTCGACCCGGAAGTACTTGTCCGCGAGGGGCCGCAGCATCGACATGAGGACCTGGTCGGTCAGCTCCTTGTCGTAGCCGAACTCGTCGACCTCGTAATCCCCCGTGAGCCGGCGCCGCAGAAAGGCGAGCCCGCCCGCGATCCGCCGGTCCCAGCCGCTCCCGGGGCCCTCCCCGGCGTCCTGGGAGGCGGCACCCGTGACCTCAGCGGCCCCTTCAGGCACCTGGCCGCCCGGCAGGGCGCTCACGGGCGCGGGACCGGCCGACGCGGGCTGCTGGGCCCTCCCGGCGCCCGGCAGCGCAGCTCTGCGCCGTCCCGCGCCGGAGCGCGAACGGTCGTCGTCGAAGGGAATGACCTTGGCGTCCGCCATCGTCGGTCGCGCTCCTCTACCTGGCGCCGTGAGTCGAATGTGTCCTGTCCGCCGGTCCCCCGCCGAGCGGCAGCTCGGCCAGCCGTCCGACCGCCCTGCCCACCCGCTCGGGAGGCAGCAGCCCCGGCCCCCGGCTCCGGGCGAACTCCGCGAACGTCTCGGCTGTGGTGAACCTCGGCCGGAAACCGAGCGTTTCGCGCATCTGGACGGTCGAGACCACCCGGCCGTGCGTGAGCAGCCGGATCTGCTCCGGCGAGAAATCCGTCATACCGATCGTACGGAGGGCCGATCCCACCCAGGTGACGGCCGGCAGCAGCACCGGCACGGTCGGCCGTCCCAGCCTGCGCGAGCACTGCGAGAGCAGCAGCACCCCGGCGCCCGCGATGTTGAACGTGCCGCTGTTCAGCGTCCCGCGCCTGGGTTCGCGGGACGCGATCTCCAGTACGTCGACGACGTCGTCCTCATGCACGAACTGCAGCCGCGGGTCGTACCCCAGGACCGTCGGGAGGACCGGCAGCGCCAGGTAGTCGGCGAGCGGCGAGTCCGGCTCGGGGCCCAGGATGTTCGCGAACCTCAGCACGCACACGGCCACGTCCGGCCTGCGGCGCGCGAAGCCGCGGACATAGCCCTCGACCTCCACCGCGTCCTTGGCGAAACCGCCGCTGGGCAGGGACTTGGGGGGCGTCGTCTCGGTGAAGACCGCGGGGTCGCGGGGGGCGGAGCCGTACACGTTGGTGCTGGACTTGACCACGAGCCGCTGGACGGTCGGAGACTTCTGGCAGGCACCGAGCAGCTGCATCGTGCCGATGACGTTGGTCTCCTTGACCGTCGTCCGGCCGCCCGCGCCGAGCGCCTTCGCGGACACGTCGAGATGGACGACCGTGTCGACGGAATGCTCCGCGAGGACCCTGGCGATGGCCGACTGCCGGATGTCCGCCAGGACGAATTCGGCGTCGCCCAGCTCATGCCCCGGCGCGACCGCGTCCACGGCGATCACCCGGTCCACACCGGGATCCCGCTGGATACGCCGCACGAAACGGCCCCCCAGCTGCCGGGCCGCGCCTGTGACGAGCACGATCTTCCCCAAGATCAGCGCCTTCCGTCGATCGTTCACCGAGCGGGGTCTTCCCCTGGCCGTCACCGTAGTCGGTGGATGTTGCCCTGTGATGACCCCGGGCGGGCTTTACCGAAGCTGTGGCGGGAATACCACCGGATCCGCCGCACACCACCGGGGCCCGGAACACCCGCCCGGAAACGCGCCGAGGCCCTCCCGCCAGGACGGCGGGAGGGCCTCGGACTCACGAACCGCGTTCGCTTACTTCTTGTTGCGACGCTGAACGCGCGTGCGCTTGAGCAGCTTGCGGTGCTTCTTCTTGGCCATCCGCTTGCGCCGCTTCTTGATAACAGAGCCCACGACTACCCTCGCTCACTTCTTCTTCACTGGTGCGGGGCGTCTGGGCCCACACGACCTACGTCGGCCTAGCCTACCCGCCACAGAGTGAGGGGCGTAATCCGAGGGCGACGTCAGGCCGACTCCACCCCCACGAAGGACTCTCGGAGATACTCGTGAACCGCTTGCTCCGGGACCCGGAAGGACCTTCCCACCCTGATCGCCGGCAGATGACCACTGTGCACCAAGCGGTACACGGTCATCTTCGACACCCTCATGACCGAGGCGACTTCCGCCACGGTCAGAAACTTGACCTCGTTGAGAGGCCTCTCGCTGCCAGCAGCCATGACCCACCTGTACCTTCCGCACGAGACGCGCACCGGCTTCCCCTCCGGTGACTCTTCGTCGTTGTGCGCTCACTCCCCAGATTAGGGGCGGGTGATGCGAGTGGGGAAGAGGTGAGACGATCGGCCGCCTACTGTGACAGACACGCCCGATTGAGTACATACCGAGTAAGAGGCCGGTAGTAGTCCGACCGCACGCCGTCATCAACCGGAACGGCGACGGACACGCGCCCCTCCGCCTCGCCCACGAACAGCGCGGGGTCATCCGTATCCGCCAGCCCGATGGCCTCGATGCCCAGCTGACCTGCACCGCAGACCCATCCGTGATCCCCGACCACCAGCTCGGGCAACGCCCCCCGCGCGTTCACGGCCTCCTCCAGCACGGCCCGAACCGGGAGCGGCGAGTGGGTATGTGCGCCGGTGGCACTCCCGGGAGCCCGCGCGCCCGGTTCGCGCACCAGCGCGACGCCTCGTACGTAGTCGAGGTTGTACGTGCGTACGCCGAACCGGGTCGTTATGTCGACACATCGGCCCTGCGCGGGAGTGAGCACCGCGCACCCCGCCGCCGACAAAGCGTCTGCCAGCCCGGCGTAGAACCCCAGCAGCCGGTGCGGATGCCCCGTGCCGAACAGCACCGGAGCCCGTCTCTCCGCGGCCCCCGCGAGCCGCTCCGCGAACGCGTCCAGCGCGGCCAGCGTCCTCTCCGGGTCGATGGAATCCGGGCCTGACACATGATCAGGATCGTCCGACACCCCGCACTTGTCGGCCATCAGCCGCAGCAGGTCACGCTCACCCCACGCCCGGTCCGGATCGAGACCGAGCAGCACACGAGGGTCTCTCGCCGCGAAAAGCCGATAGCTCCGCAGACTCGTCTCCCGCGGCGTGGCCACGGGCCCGGCGAGCCGGGCCGCCAGCAGATGAGCGCGCAGCGCTCCGGTGCTCAACACCCTCCCGATGCTCCCGTACCGGGGGCACCCCCGGGCCGGAACCCGGATACCGCACCACCGTTGGCGTAACGACCTCGCGGGTGGGGCCGTGGCCCTCCCTCAGGCCAGCAGCCCCCGCAGCGGGAACGCCGACCGCCGCGTCGCCAGCACCGCCTGGTCCAGCCGGTCCGCCGGGTCGTACCCGTCCTCCCACGACTTCCACGACGGCGTACGGCCGTCCGTCATCCGGGCCGGGCCCAACTGCCGTGTACGGGCATAGACCTCGTCCCGCCACGACGACGGGATGACCGACTCCGGGGCCACCGGGGCGTGGGCGGCGATCCCCACGAGATGGGTCCAGGAACGCGGCACCACGTCCACCACCGCGTAACCTCCCCCGCCCAGCGCCACCCAGCGCCCGTCCTCGGCGTACGTGTGGGCGAGATCGTGGCAGGCCTCCATGACGGCCCGCTGGGCGTCCAGCGACACCGCGAGGTGGGCCAGCGGGTCCTCGAAGTGCGTGTCCGCCCCGTGCTGGGTCACCAGCACCTGCGGCCGGAAGTCCTCCAGCAGTTCGGGCACCACCGCGTGGAACGCGCGCAGCCACCCGGCGTCCCCCGTGCCCGCCGGCAGCGCCACATTCACCGCACCGCCCTCACCCGCCCCGGAACCGGTCTCCTCCGGCCAGCCGGTCTGCGGGAACAGCGTGCGCGGATGCTCGTGGAGGGACACGGTCAGCACCCTGGGGTCCTCCCAGAACGCCGCCTGCACCCCGTCCCCGTGATGGACGTCCACATCGACGTACGCCACCCGCTCCGCACCCAGCTCCAGCAGCCGGGCGATGGCGAGCGCCGGATCGTTGTACACGCAGAAGCCCGACGCCGCCCCCGGCATCGCGTGGTGCAGCCCGCCGGTGAAGTTCACGGCGTGGACGGCCTCCCGGCGCCAGACGGCCTCCGCGGCCCCCACCGAGAGGCCGGCGATCAGCGCGGACGCCTCGTGCATCCCCTCGAAGGCGGGATCGTCGATCGTCCCGAGCCCGTACTCCTGGTCGGCCGCCCTCGGGTCCGCGGACGCCGCCCGGACCGCCGCCACGTAGTCCTCACGGTGCACGAGCCGCAGCGTGGAGTCCCCGGCCGACTTCGCCGCTCTGACATCCACCGCCCCGTCCAGCCCGAACGCCCGCACCAGTCCCATCGTCAGGGCGAGTCTGACCGGATCCATCGGGTGGCTGGACCCGAAGTCGTATCCCGTTACTGCCTCATCCCACATCAGCCGCGCGCGCCCGCTCATGCCCGCCACCGTATCGGGCGGGCTCCGCGCCGAACGACCGGGCGTACACGAGCGTCGCCAGGACCAGCACCATGGGCACGAGCATCGCGCCGCGGTAGCTCCACGCGTCCCCGAGCGCCCCCACCAGGGGCGAGCCGACGAGGAAGCCCACGTAGTTGAAGACGTTCAGCCGGGCGACGGCCACATCACTCGCTCCGGGGAACATCCTCCCCGCCGCCGCGAAGGTCTGCGGCACGATCACACAGAGCCCCAGCCCCAGCAGCGTGAAGCCGAGCATCCCCCACCAGGCGCCGGGCGCCACCGCCACCACCGCGAAACCGACGGCGGCCAGCACGCTGCCGCCCCGCACCACGGCCACCGCCCCGAACCGCCGCACCCCGAGGTCCCCGACGGCCCGCCCCAGCAGCGTCGTCACCATGTAGACGTTGTACGGAACCGTCGCCAGCTGCTCCGAGCTGCCCAGCACGTCCTGCAGATACTTCGCGCTCCAGTTGGAGACCGTCGAGTCCCCGATGTACGCGAACGCCATCACCAGGCACAGCGGCAGCAGCAGCCTGAACGGTACGGAGCCACCCTCCCCGGGCTCCGGCCCCTCCGGAACCCCGCCGGCCCCGCCCTCCGCGTACCACCTGCTGCCGATCAGAGCCGCGGGCAGCAGGACGGCCACCACGGGCAGATAGGACACGAGCAGCGACAGGTCCCAGTGCGCACCCGCCCAGGCCATCGACGCCCCGGCGATGCCCCCCAGGCTGTACGCGGCGTGGAAGCCCAGCATGATGCTGCGCCCGTACGCCCGCTGGAGGCTGACGCCCATCATGTTCATCGAGGCGTCCAGGGCCCCGACCGCCAGCCCGAAGACCCCGAGCGCGACGACCGCCTGCCAGACCTCGCTGCCGGCACCCACGCCCAGGAGGGCGAGCAGCACGACGGGCTGTGCCCACCTGAGCACGATCCCCGGCCGTACCCGCGCGACCACCTTCTCCGTCGCCACACTGGCGACCCCCGCCAGGACAGGCACCGCGGCCAGGAATGCGGGCAGCAGCCCGTCGGATATCCCGTACCGGTCCTGGATGGCGGGGATGCGCGTCACGAGCAGGGCGAAGGCGACCCCCTGCACCAGGAAGCTGAGCGCCAGGGAGGCTCTGCCGTGCCGCAACCGCGCATCCGTCATGGCCGCGAGCGTAGAGCCCCGGACTACCGCTGGGTAGATCGGTCAGGCGAGCAGTTTCAAGAGCTGCGACATGTCGGAGAAGTGCCCGGTGACCCCGACGAGCCGGTCCGCCGGCATCATCGAGGTGAACCCGTACACCTCCATGCCGGCCGCACGGGCCGCCTCGACGCCGAGCGGGCTGTCCTCGATCACGACACACCGCTCGGGGGCGACGCCCATCCGTTCGGCTGCGTGGAGGAACAGGTCCGGGGCCGGCTTCCCCCGCCCCACGTCCTCGGAGCTGAAGATCCACTCCTCCTCGAACCACTGGTCGAGCCCGGCCTTGCGGTGCCCGGCCGCGATCTTCTGGTGGCTCCCGGACGAGGCGACGCAGTACGCCACCCCGTCGGCGACGAGCTCGCCGAGCAGCTCCTGGACCCCGTCCACCGCTGTCAGCTGCTCGGCCTCGAACGCGGCGAGGGTCCGGCGGTGCAGCTCCTCGTCGAAGTCCACGGGGAGCTTCTGGCTCGTCCGCTCGTCCACCAGGTCGTGCACCCGGTGGATGGCGGCCCCCATGTAGTCGCGGAGGGACTCCTCGTACGAGGTGGGGTGACCGAGCTCCGTGAGGTAGCCGGCCAGAACCGTGTTGGAGATCGGCTCACTGTCGACGAGCACGCCGTCGTTGTCGAAGATGACCAGTTCGTAGCGCATGGTTCGACCCTAGACGCTCCGAACGCAGAAAAGCCCCGTGCCACAAGGGCACGGGGCTTTCCCGGAATAATTGTTCGGCGGCGTCCTACTCTCCCACAGGGTCCCCCCTGCAGTACCATCGGCGCTGAAAGGCTTAGCTTCCGGGTTCGGAATGTAACCGGGCGTTTCCCTAACGCAATGACCACCGAAACACTATGAAATTAACCAACACCGGAACAAAACACGGCCGTTCGTTATTTCAGAACTAACACAGTGGACGCGAGCAACTGAGGACAAGCCCTCGGCCTATTAGTACCAGTCAGCTCCACCCGTTACCGGGCTTCCACATCTGGCCTATCAACCCAGTCGTCTACTGGGAGCCTTAACCACTCAAGGTGGTGGGAATACTCATCTCGAAGCAGGCTTCCCGCTTAGATGCTTTCAGCGGTTATCCTTTCCGAACGTAGCCAACCAGCCATGCCCTTGGCAGGACAACTGGCACACCAGAGGTTCGTCCGTCCCGGTCCTCTCGTACTAGGGACAGCCCTTCTCAATATTCCTACGCGCACAGCGGATAGGGACCGAACTGTCTCACGACGTTCTAAACCCAGCTCGCGTACCGCTTTAATGGGCGAACAGCCCAACCCTTGGGACCGACTCCAGCCCCAGGATGCGACGAGCCGACATCGAGGTGCCAAACCATCCCGTCGATATGGACTCTTGGGGAAGATCAGCCTGTTATCCCCGGGGTACCTTTTATCCGTTGAGCGACAGCGCTTCCACAAGCCACTGCCGGATCACTAGTCCCGACTTTCGTCCCTGCTCGACCCGTCGGTCTCACAGTCAAGCTCCCTTGTGCACTTACACTCAACACCTGATTGCCAACCAGGCTGAGGGAACCTTTGGGCGCCTCCGTTACTCTTTAGGAGGCAACCGCCCCAGTTAAACTACCCATCAGACACTGTCCCTGATCCGGATCACGGACCCAGGTTAGACATCCAGCACGACCAGAGTGGTATTTCAACGACGACTCCACAACCACTGGCGTGGCCGCTTCAAAGTCTCCCACCTATCCTACACAAGCCGAACCGAACACCAATATCAAACTATAGTAAAGGTCCCGGGGTCTTTCCGTCCTGCTGCGCGAAACGAGCATCTTTACTCGTAGTGCAATTTCACCGGGCCTATGGTTGAGACAGTCGAGAAGTCGTTACGCCATTCGTGCAGGTCGGAACTTACCCGACAAGGAATTTCGCTACCTTAGGATGGTTATAGTTACCACCGCCGTTTACTGGCGCTTAAGTTCTCAGCTTCGCACACCCGAAAGTGCACTAACCGGTCCCCTTAACGTTCCAGCACCGGGCAGGCGTCAGTCCGTATACATCGCCTTACGGCTTCGCACGGACCTGTGTTTTTAGTAAACAGTCGCTTCTCGCTGGTCTCTGCGGCCACCCCCAGCTCACCGAGTAAATCGGATCACCAGTGATGGCCCCCCTTCTCCCGAAGTTACGGGGGCATTTTGCCGAGTTCCTTAACCATAGTTCACCCGAACGCCTCGGTATTCTCTACCTGACTACCTGAGTCGGTTTAGGGTACGGGCCGCCATGAAACTCGCTAGAGGCTTTTCTCGACAGCATAGGATCATCCACTTCACCACAATCGGCTCGGCATCAGGTCTCAGCCTTAACGTGTGACGGATTTACCTACCACACGGCCTACACCCTTACCCCGGGACAACCACCGCCCGGGCTGGACTACCTTCCTGCGTCACCCCATCGCTTACCTAGTACAAGTCTGGTTCGTCGGCTCCACCACTACCCTCAACTCCGAAGAGATCGGGCCGGCTTCACGGACTTAGCATCGCCTGATTCAGTATTGGGCGTTTCAAAGCGGGTACCGGAATATCAACCGGTTGTCCATCGACTACGCCTGTCGGCCTCGCCTTAGGTCCCGACTTACCCTGGGCAGATCAGCTTGACCCAGGAACCCTTAGTCAATCGGCGCACACGTTTCTCACGTGTGTATCGCTACTCATGCCTGCATTCTCACTCGTGAACCGTCCACAACTCGCTTCCGCGGCTGCTTCACCCGGCACACGACGCTCCCCTACCCATCCCAGCCCCCGTTGGGGGTATGTGCTGGAATGACACGACTTCGGCGGTACGCTTGAGCCCCGCTACATTGTCGGCGCGGAATCACTTGACCAGTGAGCTATTACGCACTCTTTCAAGGGTGGCTGCTTCTAAGCCAACCTCCTGGTTGTCTCTGCGACTCCACATCCTTTCCCACTTAGCGTACGCTTAGGGGCCTTAGTCGATGCTCTGGGCTGTTTCCCTCTCGACCATGGAGCTTATCCCCCACAGTCTCACTGCCGTGCTCTCACTTACCGGCATTCGGAGTTTGGCTAAGGTCAGTAACCCGGTAGGGCCCATCGCCTATCCAGTGCTCTACCTCCGGCAAGAAACACACGACGCTGCACCTAAATGCATTTCGGGGAGAACCAGCTATCACGGAGTTTGATTGGCCTTTCACCCCTAACCACAGGTCATCCCCCAGGTTTTCAACCCTGGTGGGTTCGGTCCTCCACGAAGTCTTACCTCCGCTTCAACCTGCCCATGGCTAGATCACTCCGCTTCGGGTCTAGAGCGTGCAACTCAATCGCCCTGTTCGGACTCGCTTTCGCTACGGCTTCCCCACACGGGTTAACCTCGCTACACACCGCTAACTCGCAGGCTCATTCTTCAAAAGGCACGCAGTCACGACTGCATGTGCAAGCACATACAGCGACGCTCCCACGGCTTGTAGGCACACGGTTTCAGGTACTATTTCACTCCGCTCCCGCGGTACTTTTCACCATTCCCTCACGGTACTATCCGCTATCGGTCACCAGGGAATATTTAGGCTTAGCGGGTGGTCCCGCCAGATTCACACGGGATTTCTCGGGCCCCGTGCTACTTGGGTGTCTCTTAAACGAGCCGTTAATGTTTCAGCTACGGGGGTCTTACCCTCTACGCCGGACCTTTCGCATGTCCTTCGCCTACATCAACGGTTTCTGACTCGCCTCACAGCCGGCAGACTGTGAAAAAGAGATCCCACAACCCCGTATGCGCAACCCCTGCCGGGTATCACACGCATACGGTTTGGCCTCATCCAGTTTCGCTCGCCACTACTCCCGGAATCACGGTTGTTTTCTCTTCCTGAGGGTACTGAGATGTTTCACTTCCCCTCGTTCCCTCCACACTGCCTATGTGTTCAGCAGCGGGTGACAGCCCATGACGACTGCCGGGTTTCCCCATTCGGAAACCCCCGGATCAAAGCTTGGTTGACAGCTCCCCGGGGACTATCGTGGCCTCCCACGTCCTTCATCGGTTCCTGGTGCCAAGGCATCCACCGTGCGCCCTTAAAAACTTGGCCACAGATGCTCGCGTCCACTGTGCAGTTCTCAAACAACGACCAGCCACCCATCACCCCACCCTTACAGGTGAGTGCACTGGGGCCGGCAACCAAAGGGACAGACTCAAACGAGCCCGTACCTTCAGATACCCAACAGCGTGCCCGACCCGACCGATCCTCTTCACTTTCCACGCCGAAGCAGTACTCACAAAGACAACCTGTCGTGCCGAATAGTCAACGTTCCACCCATGAGCAACCAGCACCGAACATTCGCCGGTGTACTGGCCTCTGACCAAGCGAACTTGGTAAGAAGTGCTCCTTAGAAAGGAGGTGATCCAGCCGCACCTTCCGGTACGGCTACCTTGTTACGACTTCGTCCCAATCGCCAGTCCCACCTTCGACAGCTCCCTCCCACAAGGGGTTGGGCCACCGGCTTCGGGTGTTACCGACTTTCGTGACGTGACGGGCGGTGTGTACAAGGCCCG
Source organism: Streptomyces sp. QL37 (assembly GCF_002941025.1). NCBI lineage: Bacteria > Bacillati > Actinomycetota > Actinomycetes > Kitasatosporales > Streptomycetaceae > Streptomyces > Streptomyces sp. QL37. The sequence continues at coordinate 3,816,724 of NZ_PTJS01000001.1, forward strand.
GGAACGTATTCACCGCAGCAATGCTGATCTGCGATTACTAGCAACTCCGACTTCATGGGGTCGAGTTGCAGACCCCAATCCGAACTGAGACCGGCTTTTTGAGATTCGCTCCGCCTCGCGGCATCGCAGCTCATTGTACCGGCCATTGTAGCACGTGTGCAGCCCAAGACATAAGGGGCATGATGACTTGACGTCGTCCCCACCTTCCTCCGAGTTGACCCCGGCAGTCTCCTGTGAGTCCCCATCACCCCGAAGGGCATGCTGGCAACACAGAACAAGGGTTGCGCTCGTTGCGGGACTTAACCCAACATCTCACGACACGAGCTGACGACAGCCATGCACCACCTGTATACCGACCACAAGGGGGGCACCATCTCTGATGCTTTCCGGTATATGTCAAGCCTTGGTAAGGTTCTTCGCGTTGCGTCGAATTAAGCCACATGCTCCGCTGCTTGTGCGGGCCCCCGTCAATTCCTTTGAGTTTTAGCCTTGCGGCCGTACTCCCCAGGCGGGGAACTTAATGCGTTAGCTGCGGCACCGACGACGTGGAATGTCGCCAACACCTAGTTCCCAACGTTTACGGCGTGGACTACCAGGGTATCTAATCCTGTTCGCTCCCCACGCTTTCGCTCCTCAGCGTCAGTAATGGCCCAGAGATCCGCCTTCGCCACCGGTGTTCCTCCTGATATCTGCGCATTTCACCGCTACACCAGGAATTCCGATCTCCCCTACCACACTCTAGCTAGCCCGTATCGAATGCAGACCCGGGGTTAAGCCCCGGGCTTTCACATCCGACGTGACAAGCCGCCTACGAGCTCTTTACGCCCAATAATTCCGGACAACGCTTGCGCCCTACGTATTACCGCGGCTGCTGGCACGTAGTTAGCCGGCGCTTCTTCTGCAGGTACCGTCACTTTCGCTTCTTCCCTGCTGAAAGAGGTTTACAACCCGAAGGCCGTCATCCCTCACGCGGCGTCGCTGCATCAGGCTTTCGCCCATTGTGCAATATTCCCCACTGCTGCCTCCCGTAGGAGTCTGGGCCGTGTCTCAGTCCCAGTGTGGCCGGTCGCCCTCTCAGGCCGGCTACCCGTCGTCGCCTTGGTAGGCCATCACCCCACCAACAAGCTGATAGGCCGCGGGCTCATCCTTCACCGCCGGAGCTTTTAACCCCGTCCCATGCGGGACAGAGTGTTATCCGGTATTAGACCCCGTTTCCAGGGCTTGTCCCAGAGTGAAGGGCAGATTGCCCACGTGTTACTCACCCGTTCGCCACTAATCCACCCCGAAGGGCTTCATCGTTCGACTTGCATGTGTTAAGCACGCCGCCAGCGTTCGTCCTGAGCCAGGATCAAACTCTCCGTGAATGTTTTCCCGTAATCGGGATCACAACACGAGAGCGGAACGACCAGGTCGGAATAAGACCGGTCGTTCACAGCGTCCTCGCTGTTGTTGCCTACCCGACCCGAAGGACCGGTAGGACTTTTCAAAGGAACCACCAACCTGCCGAAGCAGGCCGGGGTATCAACATATCTGGCGTTGACTTTTGGCACGCTGTTGAGTTCTCAAGGAACGGACGCTTCCTTTGGTCCCGTTTCACCGGGGCCCTCCGGGCGCTTCCCTTCGTTCTTGCGTTTCCGACTCTATCAGACTCTTTCGTGTCCGATTCCCGGCCGAAGCGGGTTCCTGCTGTTCGCTTTCCAGTTCTTCGCTTTCGCGTTTCCCTTTCCGGCGAGTCCGACTCTATCAGATCCTTTCGGGCCTGATTCCCAGTCAGTGGGGGTTGTCTTCCCGGCCGTTGGGCCGTTCCGACGAGTGAGACTTTAGCGGAATCCCCGGCCCCGACGCTAATCGGGTCGCCTTCGAACGCTGATTCCTCATTTCGCACGTGTGCACGCAAAAAAGCACGACAGACAGACGTCGTTCGTTTCGAGTGGTTACTGCGGAATGGCTGTCCGGGGACCGACCGGGGTCGGCGCTCACGTCGGACAACTCGGAGCACACTACGGATCCCGGCAGGACGTGTCAACCCCCCTCTGGCCTGCCCCTGTGCTGGAACGCCGGCCTGTAGTCGCGTGGGCCGGTGGAGCGGTTCAGCCAGATGGGCCAGCGCATGACCACGGGCATCCGCGAGTGCGTCGGCATCACGGTCGGGCGCGGCGCGTGGGGTGCTCGATGAACTGCGCCTGGGTCCCTGAGGAGAAAGGGGGCGCCCCGCTGCGCGGGAGCTCGCGTTCCCCCCGCCGTGACGTTGCACGGCCGGGGGGCGTGAGGGGCGGTGCGCAGGCGAGGAACTGGCGGCCGCGGCGAAGTAGCCGTCGGCCACTGCCCGGCAGGCAGGCCACTGCCCGACAGGCAGGCCGGGGCCCGGCGGGTCAGCCGTTGCCCGTCGCCAGCTCCCGGCTCCGGTCCCGGGCCGCTTCGAGCGCGGCGATGAGGGCGGCCCGTACGCCGTGGTTCTCCAGTTCGCGGATCGCGCTGATGGTCGTACCGGCCGGGCTGGTGACGGCCTCGCGGAGCTTGACCGGGTGTTCGCCGCTGTCCCGGAGCATGACCGCCGCGCCGATGGCGGCCTGCACGATCAGGTCGTGGGCCTGGGCGCGGGGCAGGCCGAGCAGGATGCCGGCGTCGGTCATCGCCTCGACGAGGAAGTAGAAGTACGCGGGTCCCGAGCCGGAGAGCGCGGTGGCCGCGTCCTGCTGCGACTCCGGGACCCGGAGCGTCTTGCCGACGCCACCGAAGATCGCCTCGGCGTGGTCGAGGTGCTCGGCGGTGGCGTGACTGCCGGCGGAGATGACGGACATTCCCTCGTCGACCAGGACGGGGGTGTTCGGCATGACGCGTACGACCGGGGTGCCGGCGGCGAGGCTGTCCTCGATGAATCCGGTCGTGATGCCTGCGGCGGCGCTGATGACGAGCCGGTCGGTGGTGACGTGCGGCGCGAGCTCGTCGAGGAGCCTGCCCATGTCCTGGGGCTTGACCGCGAGGATGAGGATGTCCGCGTTCTTGGCGGCCTCGGCGTTGGTGACGGGCTCGACGCCGTAACGGGACCGGAGCTTCTCCGCGCGTTCGGTGGTGCGGGTCGTCACCAGCAGGTCGCGGGCTTTCCAGCCGGCCCGGATCATGCCGCTGAGCAGGGCCTCGCCGATCTTTCCTGTACCGAGGACTGCGACTGTCTGGGGCATGCGGTTCATCCTCCGGGTGGCGGCGCGGGGTACGCGGTGCTCGTCGTTGGCCGCCATCCTCGCACCGCGTCGTCAGGCGGTGCGGCGGCGGAGGGTGGCGGCGCCCAGACAGAGGACGAGCAGCGCGCAACCGGCGACGATCAGGATGTCGCGGCAGAAGTCGGCGGTGATGTCGGTGTGGGTGAGCACCTGGTTCATCCCGTCGACGGCGTACGACATCGGCAGGACGTCGGAGACGGCCTCCAGGACGGGGTGCATCCGGTCGCGCCGTGTGAACAGTCCGCACAGCAGGAGCTGCGGGAAGATCACGGCTGGCATGAACTGGACCGCCTGGAACTCCGAGGCGGCGAAGGCCGAGACGAAGAGGCCGAGCGCCGTGCCGAGGAGCGCGTCGAGCAGGGCGACCAGGAGCAGCAGCCAGGGAGACCCGACGACGTCGAGGCCGAGGACCCAGACGGACGTCGCGGTGGCCAGGAGCGACTGGGCCACGGCGACGGTCCCGAATGCCAGCGCGTACCCGGCGATCAGGTCGCCCTTGCCCAGGGGCATGGCGAGGAGGCGTTCGAGGGTGCCGGAGGTGCGTTCGCGGAGGGTGGCGATCGAGGTCACCAGGAACATCGTGATCAGCGGGAAGATGCCGAGCAGCGAGGCGCCGATGGCGTCGAAGGTCCCCGCGTCCGCGTCGAAGACGTAGCGCAGCAGCGTGATCATCAGGACCGGGACGACCAGCAGGAGCGCGATGGTGCGGGGGTCGTGGCGGAGCTGGCGCAGGACGCGTCCGGCTGTGGCGAGGGTGCGGGCCGGGGAGAGTGCGGGTCCGTCGGTGCTCATCGGGTCGTCTCCTGGCGGGCGGCGGCTTCGCCGGCGGCGGCCTCGTCCACGAGGTGGAGGAACGCCTCTTCGACGGTGGCGGAGCCGGTACGGGTGCGGAGGGCGTCGGGGGTGCCGTCGGCGAGGATCGCGCCCTCGCGCATGAGCAGCAGGCGGTGGCAGCGCTCGGCCTCGTCCATGACGTGGGAGGAGACGAGGATCGTGGTGCCCCGGTCGGCGGCGAGGGTGTGGAAGAGGCCCCAGAGATCACGGCGCAGCACGGGGTCGAGACCGACGGTCGGCTCGTCGAGGACGAGGAGTTCGGGGGTGTTGAGCAGCGCGACGGCGAGGGAGACGCGGCTGAGCTGGCCGCCGGAGAGGATGCCGGCGAGTGCGTCGGCGTGACCGGTGAGGTCGACGTCGCCGATGGCGCGGGTGACGGCCTCCGCCCGGTCGGCCCGGTGGGCGCGGCCCGGCTGGAGCACGGCCGCGAAGTAGTCCAGGTTCTGCCGCACGGTGAGATCCGTGTAGACCGACGGGGTCTGGGTCACGTAGCCGACGCGGGCCCGCAGGGAGGGGTGGCCGGCGGGGTGGCCGAGGACGTCGAGTGTGCCCGTGACCTTGCCCTGGGTGCCGACGACGGCCCGCATGAGCGTGGACTTGCCGCAGCCGGACGGGCCGAGGAGGCCGGTGATCCTGCCCGGCTCGACCGTGAAGTCGAGGCCGCGAAGGACGGTGCGGTCTCCCCGTACGACGGTGAGGGCGCGTCCCTCGACGGCCCCCGCGTCCGTGGCACGCAGAGAATTCATCATGTGATGAATATTGATCCCGCCGAAGGCGCCGCGTCAAGGGGCGCGGCAGGCCCGGACAGGGCTGTCAGCGGATCAGCAGGGCGAGCTCGACCACGTAACGCTCCTCGACCATGCCGTCGGGGAAGACGGCGGCCAGGTGCCCTTGCTCCTCGTCCAGGAACCGGCGGGTGGACGCCTCGCCGGCCGCGCCGCGCACGAGGAACGCGGAGTGGCTGGCGAGGTTGGCGAGATGCAGATCGGCGGGCACGGTCCGGGACCACGGCAGCAGCCGCTGCGTGAACTCGCCGCCGGACAGCTGCCCGAGGTTCCGTGAGCCGGCGCCGCCCGGGGTGCCGTGGGCGCTGTCGTCCGTGCCGAAGTGGCGGCGCAGCCGGGCGCCCTGGTCGGCGATCCAGCGGACGGATTCGTCGGCGACGTTCCACCAGAGCGCCAGGGCGCCACCGGGACGCAGCACGCGGAGCGCTTCGGGGAGGGAGAGGTCCGCGTCGGTCCAGTGCCAGGACTGGGCGTAGGTGACCAGGTCGGCCGACGCGGTGGCGAGGGGGAGGCGGTTGCCGTCGCCCCGGACCACGGGGACGGACGGCAGCGACCGGCGCAGCTCCCCCGCCATCCCGGGACCTGGTTCGACGGCGGTGACCAGGGCGCCCCGGGCGTGCAGCAGCCGGGTGGCGATGCCCGTTCCCGCGCCGACGTCGACGGTGCGGGCACCCCTGAGGGGATGGCCGGCCAGTTCCTCGACGGTGTCCAGGAGCACGGGCGGATAGCCGGGGCGCGCGGCGGCGTACTGGGCGGCGGCGCTGTCGAAGGAGAGGGCGCGGGGCGCGGATGCGGTCATGCGTTTATCGTGCACGCACTCCGGCCCCCGCGGACGTGGAACGCGTCGGCTCTACCTGCGTCCGGAGCGCTTTCCCTTGGCGCCCTTCGCGTTCTTTCGGGCCGCCGGGTTGCCGGTCCGCGAGGAGCGGCGCTTCGCGTACCGGTCGAGCGCCGTCTCGTACTCCGTGCGCCGCAGCTTCTCGCCCGGCGCCTCCTGGAACGAGCGGATGAAGTAGGCGAGCAGCGAGCCGATGAAGCCGATCGCCTTGAGGCCGCGCAGCCGGTCCTCGTGCGACGGGTCGGCGGGGCGGCGGGTGAAGCCCTCCCAGGTCTTGCGGAAGGCGATGGCACTGCAGACCGCGAACATCAGGACGACGAGCATGCCGACGAGGCTGCCGACCTCGGCGATCTCCAGGCCCTGGTAGGCGAAGCGCAGGACGAAGCACCCGGCGACGGCCGCGACGAGCGAGCCGAGGGTGGCGCCCACGCGCCGCAGCCCGTACCCCCCGTCGTGGCCGACCCAGGTCGTGCCGAAGAAGCGGAGGGGCTCGGGCTGCGGCCCTGGTGCGGTGGAGCCCGAAGGCGCGGCCGAGGGCGTTCCGGGGGCTTCGCTGTTCTCGCTCACGGTATCGATTATCCCCGGCCGCGTGCCCCTTCCGTCAGTCGCAGCGCGGAGCGATGTAGCCGTCACTGCCTGTCTTGACGTAGGCGTCCGACACGAACTGCCCGTTGGCGATGTTGTCCCAGAGGTTCGACGTGCCGTACGGACCGGACACCCGCTCCCCCGGCTTCTGGCAGTACACCGGGACGCTCATCCCGTACGGCAGGGTCCGGACGATCCCGTACTGCGTTCCGGGACCCCTGCGTACGTTGACGCGGTAGCCCGGAGCGATCGGGTAGACGACGGTGCTCGCGGCGAGCGTCGCCACCTCCCCCGCGTCGTCCGGCTCGTCCGTGATGACCGTGCCGACGGCGTTCTCCTCAACACCCATAAGGGCCTCCCCCGTTGAAAGCGATGCGTGTGACGCGCAGGCTAACAAGCCCCACGCTCCTCGCATGCACCATCGACTAGGCTCCGTGCGTCGCGCTTGCGCACGAACACACGGGGGTGGGCGATGCCGCCGCTGCGAGGGACCGGATCACATCCGGAAGCGGAGCATCCTGAGTACGCCGGGCAGTACCGGCTCGAAGCACGTCTCGGAGCGGGCGGCATGGGTGTCGTACACCTGGCGCGCTCTCCCTCCGGGCTGCAACTGGCGGTGAAGGTGGTGCACCGCCAGCACGCCGCGGACCCGGAGTTCAGGGCGCGTTTCCGACAGGAGGTCGCGGCCGCCCGGCGGGTCAGCGGCGCGTTCACCGCGCCGGTGGTGGATGCCGACCCCGGGGCGGTTCTGCCCTGGATGGCCACCCTGTACGTCCCCGGCCCGACGCTCGCCGCGCAGGTCAAGCGGAACGGGCCGATGAGCCCCGCCGAACTCCGCAGGCTCACGGCCGGCCTCGCCGAGGCACTGCGCGACATCCACCGCGCCGGTGTCATCCACCGGGATCTCAAGCCGAGCAACGTCCTGCTCCCCGACTCCGGGCCCAAGGTCATCGACTTCGGCATCTCCCGGCCGTACGACAGCGATCTCCGCACGGAGACGGGCAAGCTGATCGGCTCACCGCCGTACATGGCGCCCGAGCAGTTCCAGAGGCCCCGCGAGGTCGGTCCGGCCGCGGACGTGTTCGCGCTGGGGGCGGTCCTGGTCCACGCGGCGACGGGGCGGGGGCCCTTCGACTCGGACAGCCCGTACCTCGTGGCCTACCAGGTGGTGCACGACGAGGCCGATCTCGCCGGGGTGCCGGGGGATCTCGCCCCGCTGGTGGGGCGTTGCCTCGCCAAGGACCCAGGTGAGCGCCCCACCCCGGACGAGATCATGGCCGCGCTGCACCCCCCGTCGTACGAGGCGGCCGCCTTCATACCCGTCCAGCGCAGGCCGGTGGCCGCCGAGTCGGTGGAGGCGGACGAGGGGACGACGCATGTGCGGGCGGCGGACGGGCTGCCGTCGGCCGCCGGGCCGGTGAAGGACCGTCGTAAGCGGTACGGCGTCGCGGCCGTCGCCGCGGCGGTGGTTCTGGTGGCCGGAGGCCTCTGGGCCGCCGGGGCGGGGGGCGGCTCCGGGGCACCGGAGGCGGAGACCGGCGCGAAGAAGGGGGGCGCGGCGGCTTTCGCACCGTGGCGGACACCGCTGATGTCGCGGGGCGGCTCGACACCGTCGTGCGCCACGGGGGCGGCGTCGGAGCTGTACTGCGTCTCCGCCGGCTACGGCACGGCCCGGCTGGATCCGTCGGACGGCCGGCCGGTCTGGTCGCACCGGGACACGGCGTCGAAGGGAGGCCCGAGCCCCGCAGGCGCGGTTTCCGGGAGCGTGGCCTACACCGTCGTGGCGGGCGACGAGGTCCGGGCGTACTCACCCGGCGAGGGCACGCGGCTCTGGCGCAAGGATCTCTCCGCGTACCTCGACTCCCCCTTCCCCGCCGGCGACACCCTGCTGACGGTCCGCCGGGACGGGACGCTCCAGGCACTCGACGCGGCGACCGGCGCGTCCCGGTGGCGGCGCGCCGTCCCGGGACACGTGAGCCCGGGCTACGCGCTGTACGAGGCACGGACCGGTCTCGCGTACGCCTTCGAGAGCTCGGCGGAGGGGGCGACCACGCTGGTCACCGCCATCGGGGCGAAGACCGGCGAGACGGCGTGGCAGCGCAGGCTGGACGGGATGCTCACGCCCGCCGGGACGTCGGACGGGGCGCTCCTGCTCACCTCGATGAACCAGGAGGCGCAGACCACGGGGCTGGTCCGCTACGACCCGGTGCCGCGGAGCGCGACCCGCATCGCGCTGCCCTTCCGGATGAACGGACCGGAGACCGTGGTGGACGGGGACACGGCCCTGCTCCTGGAGCGCGGCGGAACTCTGCTGGCCGTCGATGTCCGCCCGGGCGCCGGGCGGGCCGAGCGGTGGCGGCTGGAGACGGCGGTCAGCACGACCTCGGCACCGGTCGTCGGAGCGGGCGGCCGGCTCTACTTCTCCGCCGCGGACGGGCGGCTGCTCGCCGTCGACACGGAGAGGGGGACGCTGCTCGGCCAGACGCGCCCCCGGCTGAGGGACGGGAAGCTCAGCCACGCGTCGTCCCTGCCCGCCCCCGTCGTCCTGGGCCGGAGCGTCGTCGGCACCGCGCCGGACGGGTCCGTCTTCGCCGTGGACGCGGACGACCCCGCCCACTGGTGAGACCAGGGACGGGGCCGGGAACCCGGAGGGTCAGGCGAGCTTGGTGACGTCGCGGACCGCACCGCGGTCGGCGCTCGTGGCCATCGCCGCGTAGGCGCGCAGCGCGGCCGAGACCTTGCGGTCACGGTTCTTCGGCGCGTACACGCCGTTCAGCGCCTCGCGGCGGGTGTCGAGCTCGGCGTCCGGGACGAGCAGCTCGATCGAGCGGTTCGGGATGTCGATCCGGATCCGGTCCCCGTCCTCGACCAGCGCGATCGTGCCGCCGGACGCCGCCTCGGGCGAGGCGTGGCCGATGGACAGGCCCGACGTGCCGCCGGAGAACCGTCCGTCGGTGACGAGCGCGCACGTCTTGCCGAGGCCGCGGCCCTTCAGGAACGACGTCGGGTAGAGCATCTCCTGCATGCCGGGGCCGCCACGCGGGCCCTCGTAGCGGATGACGACGACGTCGCCGTGCTTGATCTCCTTGCGGAGGATCTTGTCGACGGCGTCCTCCTGCGACTCGCAGACGACGGCCGGGCCTTCGAAGGTCCAGATCGACTCGTCGACGCCCGCTGTCTTCACGACGCAGCCGTCCACGGCGAGGTTGCCCTTGAGGACCGCCAGGCCGCCGTCCTTGGAGTACGCGTGCTCCAGGTCGCGGATGCAGCCGCCCGCGGCGTCCAGGTCCAGGGTGTCCCAGCGCTCGGACTGCGAGAAGGCGGTGGCGCTGCGGACGCAGCCCGGGGCGGCGTGCCAGAGCTCGACGGCCTCGGGCGACGGGGAGCCGCCGCGGATGTCCCAGTTCTTCAGCCACTCGGCGAGGGTGTCGGAGTGGACCGAGTGCACGTCCTCGTTGAGCAGGCCGCCGCGGTGCAGCTCGCCGAGGAGGGCGGGGATGCCGCCCGCCCGGTGGACGTCCTCCATGTAGTACGTGCCGCCGGGGGCGACGTTGGGGGCGACCTTCGACAGACAGGGCACGCGGCGCGAGACCTCGTTGATGTCGTCGAGGTCGTACGCCAGCTCGGCCTCCTCGGCCGCGGCGAGGAGGTGCAGGATCGTGTTGGTCGAGCCGCCCATGGCGATGTCCAGCGCCATGGCGTTGTCGAACGCCGCGCGGGTGCCGATGGCCCGCGGCAGGACGGTCTCGTCGTCCTGCTCGTAGTAGCGCTTGGTGATCTCGACGACCGTGCGGCCCGCGTTCTCGTACAGCGCCTTACGGGCGGTGTGCGTGGCGAGGACGGAGCCGTTGCCGGGGAGGGAGAGGCCGAGGACCTCGGTCAGGCAGTTCATCGAGTTGGCCGTGAACATGCCGGAGCAGCTGCCGCAGGTGGGGCAGGCGTTCTCCTCGATGCGGAGGATGTCCTCGTCGGAGATGCTCTCGTCGACCGCGTCGCTGATCGCGTTGACCAGGTCGAGCTTGCGGACCGTGCCGTCGACGAGGGTGGCCTTGCCGGCCTCCATCGGACCGCCGGAGACGAACACCGTGGGGATGTTGAGGCGCATGGCGGCCATCAGCATGCCGGGGGTGATCTTGTCGCAGTTGGAGATGCAGATCAGGGCGTCGGCGCAGTGGGCCTCGACCATGTACTCGACGCTGTCCGCGATGAGGTCGCGGGAGGGCAGGCTGTAGAGCATGCCGCCGTGGCCCATCGCGATGCCGTCGTCCACCGCGATCGTGTTGAACTCGCGGGGCACCGCGCCCGCCGCCTTGATCGCCTCGGAGACGATCCGGCCGACCGGGGCGAGGTGCGTGTGGCCCGGAACGAACTCGGTGAAGGAATTGGCGACCGCGATGATCGGCTTACCGATGTCCTCACTGGCTACGCCGGACGCCCGCATAAGGGCGCGGGCGCCCGCCATGTTGCGGCCGTGGGTGACAGTGCGGGACCTCAGCTGGGGCATCGTCTCTCGCTCCTTCGACAGAAAAGACTGTCTCCGAGCGTACGCCCCCCGTGCCAAGATCTGGACACGCCGTCCGAGATACGGGATGTGATGCTCAACGGGTGGTCCGGCGGACCCTCTCGCCGGACCCTCCCCCGCGCGTCACACCGCCGGGAGCGCCATGAGGCGTTCGGCGTGCAGCGCGGCCAGCCGCTTGCCGCCGGAGACCACGTACCACTGCTCCGTGCCCGCGCCGTCGCCGAAGGTCCAGCGGAGCTTGCCGTCCCGCGCGCCGTACGCCTGGACGCCGCCGTCCTTGCCGAACTCCGTCGCCCCGTACAGAGTCTCCCCCACCTTGGCGAACTGGAGCGGGACCGATGCCTCGCGCAGGTCCTCGGCGTTGTGCCACAGCTTCCTGCCGGTGGCGGGGTCGACGGCCCACAGGGCGTGGGCGCTGTCCGAGGCGTAGATCACCCCTTCGAGGACGGTCGGCCCGTTGAACGTGTCGAACTCCTCCGTCTCCAGCGCCCAGCGCTCGGCACCGTCGTCCACACCGAAGGAGCGCAGGTGCCGCCCGTCGGAGACGACCACCGCTCCGTCGTGGACGGCGATCCTCTCGAAGTTGGCCCTGCTGATCTTCTTCGTCCACAGCTGCCGCCCGGTCGCCGTGTCGCGGACGGTCAGGTTCTTGCGGTGGTCGGTGTAGACGAGGCGGTCGCCGAGCACGGCGGAGGTGAGCCCGGACTCGTCGGTCCCGGTGTCCCGCTTCTCGCTCCAGACGGCCTTGCCGGTACGGACGTCGATGGCGGCGATCACATTGGTCCGGGAGCTGAGGTCCTTCTCCAGGATGCCCGCGACCACGTACACGCGTCCGGTGTCCGCGCCGATGGGCCGGGGCTGGTTGTACCGCCCCTCCAGGCGGCTGCGCCACGTCTCCTTGCCGGTGGCCGGGTCGAGGCCCACGAGATCGCCGTCGTACTCGCCGCTGGCCAGGTAGAGCGTGTCGCCGCCCATGATCAGCCGCGCGCCCGGCTGGGCGGCGCCCGGCAAGGACCACAGCTTCCTGCCGGTGGCGAGGTCCCGGCCCACCAGGGGGTCCCCGGCGACCAGCACGACATCGCCCACGACGGCGAGCACCTCGTGGTTGCCGAGGGTGCTCACGTCGGTCCTCTCCTGCCACAGGGCACGCGGGGCGGTTCCTGCGGGCGGGGTCGTGAACGCGTCCCCGCCACCCTTGCCGCTCCCGCCGGGCTTCGGGCCCCCGGTGTTGCCGCCGGAGGCGTCGGCCTCCTCCGGCCCGCAGGCGGTCGTCACCGCTCCCGCCAGCGCCAGGCCCAGCCCCGCGCCGGCCAGCCGCAGGAGCCGTCTGCGCGGCATGGCGGCAGCCCTGCCGTCCTCCGGCGGCCCGTCCTGTCCGTGCCCGCCTCTGATCGACCCGTTCATGATCGTCTCCCCCGCCCGTTGTGCACGCCGGGTACGTCCGGCCCGCATGATCCCGGACAGCCAACCATCCGGATCCGGCCACGGTCGGTGCCGGTACCGACTCGCGACATCGTTGTGATGCGACCGGCACAGCCGTCACACAGGCAGGACCCGGCACAGCCGTCACACAGGCAGGACCCGGGTCAGCCGTCGCACAGATACCGCTGGAGCGTGGGCGCCACCATCGCGATGATCTTCTCCGGGTCCGTGGACGCCAGGGGCTCCGCCCTGATGACGTAGCGCAGGATCGCGATACCGATCATGTGCGAGGCCGCGAGTTCGGCGCGGAATGTCGGGTCGGGCACGTCCAGCTCCGCCGCGATCCGCTCCAGCAGGCGGCGCAGCACGAATCCGCGCAGCACCTTCGCCGCCGCCTCGTGCGTGAGCGCGGAACGAAGGATCGCCAGCAGCGGAGCCCGGGAGACCGGGTTCTCCCATACGCCGATGAAATACCGGGCCAGCCGCTCCCCCAGCTCCTCCGGGGGGCCGCCGAGGACCTGGGGGAGGACGAGGGCGGGCTCGAAGGAGAGCTCGATGGCCGCGGCGAAGACCTCGTCCTTCGTACCGAAGTAGTGGTGGACCAGGGCCGCGTCGACGTCCGCCGCCCTGGCGATGCCCCGGACCGACGTCTTGTCGTAGCCGCGCTCGGCGAACTCCTTGCGTGCCGCCTCCAGGATCCGGCTCCTGGCGTCGGGGCCGGTGGCGCCCGCCGTACGGGAGGGACGGCCCCTGCGCCGGGGCGACGGGCCGTCGGCGCCCGGGGTCACGGGCGGGGCGTCCGCGCCGACGACGCCAGGTGGAGCCGGGTGAAGGCGAGCGCCTCCGCGAGATCGGCCTCACGCTCGGCCGAGGACATGGCACGGCGGGTGTTGACCTCGATCACCACATGGCCGTCGAAGCCGGTACGGGCCAGCCGCTCCAGCAGCTCCGCACACGGCTGGTCGCCCCGGCCGGGCACCAGGTGCTCGTCCTTGCCGGAGCCCTTGCCGTCGGCGAGGTGGACATGGGCGAGCCGGTCGCCCATCCGGTCCACCATGGCCAGGCTGTCGGTGCGCGCGGTCGAGGTGTGCGAGAGGTCCACGGTGAAGTGCCGGTAGTCGTCGTTGCTCACGTCCCAGGCAGGGGCGTACGCGAGCATCTCGCGGTCCCGGTAGCGCCACGGGTACATGTTCTCCACCGCGAAGCGCACGTCGGTCTCGTCCGCCATGCGCCAGATGCCGGAGACGAAGTCCCGGGCGTAGTTCCGCTGCCACCGGAACGGCGGGTGGACGACCACCGTCGAGGCGCCGAGCTTCTCCGCCGCCGCCCTGGCCCGCTGGAGCTTCACCCACGGGTCGGTGGACCAGACCCTCTGGGTGATCAGGAGACAGGGCGCGTGCACGGCCAGGATCGGCACCTGGTGATAGTCCGACAGCCGCTGCAGCGCCTCGATGTCCTGGCTGACGGGGTCCGTCCAGACCATGACCTCGACACCGTCGTAGCCGAGGCGCGCGGCGATCTCGAAGGCCGTCGCCGTCGACTCCGGATAGACGGAGGCCGTCGACAGGGCGACCTTCGCATCCGGGATGCGCACCACAGGATCTGCCACGTGGAACAGGGTACGGGCAGCTGTACGCGAGTCCGAGGGTGCCCGGCTGAAAGTGACGAGGCACATGAGGGGCGCCCGCCGGGATCAGGCCAGGGCGGCCTGCTCCGCCGGCAGGTGGTCGAGCCGGCGCAGGATGACTCCCTCGCGCAGCGCCCAGGGGCAGATCTCCAGCTCCTCGACCCCGAACAGGTCCATGGCGCCCTCGGCGACGAGCGCGCCCGCCAGGAGCTGAGCCGCGCGCCCCTCGGTGACCCCGGGCAGATTCCCCCGCTGCTCGACGGTCATCGCCGACAGCTTCGGCACCCACTCCTCCAGCGCCTTGCGGGTGAGGACGCGCTGCACGTACAGCCCCTCCGCGGAGCGGGCCGCGCCCGTGATCCTGGCCAGCTGCCGGAACGTCTTCGACGTCCCGACGACGTGGTCGGGCGGCCCGAGCCGGGTGAACTCGCCGACCGTACGGGCGATACCGGCGCGGACGTGGCGGCGCAGGGCACGCACGGCCGTGGCGTCCGGCGGGTCGCCCGGGAGCCAGGCGGCGGTGAGCCGGCCGGCGCCGAACGGCAGCGAGACGGCGGCGTCGGGCTCCTCGTCCATCCCGTAGCCGACCTCCAGCGAGCCGCCGCCGATGTCGAGGACCAGCAGCTTGCCCGCCGACCAGCCGAACCAGCGGCGCGCCGCCAGGAACGTCAGCCGGGCCTCCTCCTCGCCGCTGAGGACGGCGAGGGCGACACCGGTCTCGTCCCGCACCCGGGCCAGCACCTGGTCCGCGTTGCCCGCCTCACGGACGGCGGAGGTGGCGAACGCCAGCACGTCCTCGCAGCCCTTGTCCTCGGCTGCCCGGAGGGCGTCGGCGACCGTCGTCACGAGGCGGTCGACCCCCTCGGGGCCGATCGCCCCCTCCGGATCGAGGAGTTCGGCGAGCCGCAATTCCGCCTTGTGCGAGTGGGCGGGCAGCGGGCGGGCGCCGGGATGCGCGTCGACCACCAGCAGATGCACCGTGTTCGACCCCACGTCGAGGACTCCGAGTCTCATACGGGAACGCTACTGCGGCTTACTCTGGGCACGTGCCAAAGACGAAAAAGGCGAAGCCGGACAAAGCCACGAAGAAGCAGCAGAAGACGAAGCAGGAGATGCGGCAGCCGGACGCGACCGGGCCGGACGGCCCCGACGAGAAGGGGCTCGACTTCGCGCGGGCCTGGGTGGAATTCCCCGACCCGGCCGACGACGAGCAGGTCTTCCGCTGTGATCTGACCTGGCTGACGTCCAGGTGGACCTGCATCTTCGGCAGCGGCTGCCAGGGCATCCAGGCGGGCCGCGCGGACGACGGCTGCTGCACATTGGGCGCGCACTTCTCCGACGAGGAGGACGAGCAGCGGGTCGCCGGGCACGTGGCACGGCTCACACCGGACCTGTGGCAGTTCCACGACGTCGGCACCAAGACCGGCTGGGTCGGTGTCGACGAGGACGGCGAACGCCAGACGCGGCGCTGGGAGGGCTCCTGCATCTTCCAGAACCGTCCCGGGTTCGCGGGCGGCATGGGCTGTTCCCTGCACATCCTGGCCCTCAAGGAGGGCAAGGAGCCGCTGGAGACCAAGCCGGACGTGTGCTGGCAGCTGCCGGTCCGCCGTACGTACGACTGGATCGAACGGCCCGACGACACGCGCGTGCTCCAGATCTCCATCGGGGAGTACGACCGCCGGGGCTGGGGACCGGGCGGTCACGACCTGCACTGGTGGTGCACCTCGGCGACGTCCGCGCACGGGGCCGGCGACCCGGTCTATGTGTCGTACCGGCCCGAGCTCACCGAGCTGATGGGCAAGGAGGCCTACGACCGGCTGGTCGAGCTGTGCGAGCAGCGGCTGGCGTCGTTGCTGCCGATGGCGCCGCATCCGGCCGATCCGGCCTGACGCGGGCCTCCGGCTCCTCGACGGCGTCCTGGTGTGCGGCGCACAAACGTTCCGCCGCGCCCGGGGCGCCGTCGGCGTCAGCCGGCGGGTCCGGAGGGGTCGCCCGGCTCCGAGGGGTCGGGGGCGGTGGAGCCGCCGGAGGGTGACGGGGTGGGGCTCGGGACCCCGGACGACGGATCCGGTGACGGCCGCGGGCTTCCGGGGCGTGGGGCCGTGGCCCCGTAGCCGGTGATCGCGACCGCGGATCCCGACGGGGCGAACAGCACACGGGCGCTCCACGGGCCCCGGGGCTCGCCCGCGCTGTTCACGAACACATGGATGCTGACGCTCCGGCCCGGTGCGAGCGTGCCGGACGTACGGCTGAGACGCAGCCACGGGGCGTCCGCCCGGGCGGACCAGACGACGGCCTCGTCGCCGGTCGCGGTCAGGGTGATCGTCGTACGGCTGCCGGACGAGCGCGCCGAGACCGCGAGCGAGGCCGCTCCGTCCGGGCCGGCGCCGACGCTGATGACCTCGGCCGAGACGTCCGGACCCCCGGCGCCTTCCGCGAAGCGGTCGTGCCCGTCGGGCCGGGCGTTGCCCGCGTTCTCGTAGTGGTCGTACGGATCGCCGTCGGGGCTCGGTTCGCCGTCCACGTCCGTCGCCGTGACCGATGTGTCGCGGCCCTCGCCGGTCAGCGGCGCACCCCGGTAGGCGGCCCAGAGTGCGATCACCGGGGCGGCGACGACGGTCGCGACGACCGTCGTGGTCACGACCCGGGCGCGCAGCCGGTCCCGGCGCGCGGCGTGGTCCTTGGGGTCCAGTGGGAAGCCGGTCCGGCCGAAGCGCGGGGCGCCGGAGCGGGAGCGCCGGGCGTGGGTCAGGGCGACGCGCACCGAGGGGCGGGGCGCCTCGACGACCGGCAGTGCGGCGGCCGGGGTGACCGTCGCGCCGGGCCAGGGGCCGGCCGCCCCGGCCCGTTCGGCGGCGCGGCGGCAGCGGGGGCAGTCGTCGACGTGCCGGACGAGCTCCCGGCGCAGGGCCGCCGAGAGCAGCACCGGGTGGGCGCCGGTGAGCCGCGCGACGGAGGGGCAGTCGCCGCTCTCCACGACGGCGAGGGCGGCGCGGGTGCGCTCCACCTCGCAGGCAGCGCCCGCCAGGAGCTCGCGGGCGCTGCCGGGGTCGAGGCCGAGGACGGCTGCGACGGCGCGCGGGGTGAGCCCGTGGCGCACGGCGAGCTCCAGTGCCTCGCGCTGCTCGGGGGTGGTGCCCGCGGCCTCGGGCCAGGCCAGCTGTGCGAGTTCACGCCTGCGCGCCTCGGCCACCGGGGACTCCGCGGGGCGGCCGGCCTCCTCCGGGGCGCCGTGCGCGGACCGGTGACGGACCGCGCGGGCGCCCTCGCGGAGCACGGCGCGCGGGGCGGACGCTGTGCGCCGGTGCGCCTGGCGGCCCCGCCGCTGCTCGGTGAGCGCCCGCAGGCACGCCCATCTGGCCAGGGCGTACAGCCAGGATTTACGTTCCTCCTCAGCCGCGGGGCACCGGCCGTCCTGCCGCTCGGCGATGGCCAGGACCGAGCCGAGCGCCTCGGTGGCCGCCTCGTGGTCGCAGAGCACGGAGAGGCAGTAGGTGAACAGGCCGTCGAGATACGGCTCGTACCGTGCGGACGATCGCTGCGCCGGGGTGCGGGCCTCACGGCGGTGCGCCCGGTGTGCGCCGGTGGTGTGTGTGGGGGGCTCCAGCCTGCTGGTCGTCACGTGGCGACCGTAGGCAGATACGGGCGGGACCCTGACAGTACTTTCCTGCATTTAATCCTTACGGGTGACGGTCTCCCATGAAAGGGGACAGGAATCCCGGATTCCATCAGAAATGCCGCATCGGGCACATGTTCGACCATGGTGCCCACGGCCGGAGCTGTCAGACCCCACCTATACGGTGACGCCAT
Organism: Streptomyces sp. QL37; assembly: GCF_002941025.1. NCBI lineage: Bacteria > Bacillati > Actinomycetota > Actinomycetes > Kitasatosporales > Streptomycetaceae > Streptomyces > Streptomyces sp. QL37. The sequence continues at coordinate 3,834,368 of NZ_PTJS01000001.1, forward strand.
GGCTGCCCGTACGAAATCCGCGAAGGACCGCCCTTCCTACCGCTGCACCGAATGCGGCTGGACGACGGCCAAATGGCTCGGCCGCTGCCCCGAGTGCCAGGCCTGGGGGACGGTCGAGGAATTCGGCGGCGCCCCCGCGGTCCGTACGACGGCGGCCGGCCGGGTCTCCACCGCCGCGGTGCCGATCGGCCAGGTCGACAGCCGGCAGGCCACCGCCCGCTCGACCGGGGTGGGAGAGCTGGACCGCGTGCTCGGCGGCGGGCTCGTCCCCGGCGCCGTCGTGCTGCTCGCGGGCGAGCCGGGCGTCGGCAAGTCGACGCTGCTGCTGGACGTGGCCGCCAAGGCGGCGAGCGACGACCACCGCACCCTCTACGTCACGGCCGAGGAGTCCGCCAGCCAGGTGCGGATGCGGGCCGACCGCATCCGGGCGATCAACGACCACCTGTATCTGGCCGCCGAGACCGACCTCTCGGCGGTCCTGGGGCATCTGGACGCGGTCAAGCCGTCCCTGCTCGTCCTCGACTCCGTGCAGACCGTCGCCTCGCCGGAGATCGACGGCGCGCCCGGCGGCATGGCGCAGGTCCGCGAGGTCGCGGGCGCGCTCATCAGGGCCTCGAAGGAGCGCGGCATGTCGACGCTCCTGGTGGGTCATGTCACCAAGGACGGCGCGATCGCGGGGCCCCGCCTCCTGGAGCACCTCGTCGACGTGGTGCTGTCCTTCGAGGGCGACCGGCACGCGCGCCTCCGGCTCGTGCGGGGCGTCAAGAACCGGTACGGCGCCACGGACGAGGTCGGCTGCTTCGAGCTGCACGACGAGGGCATCACGGGCCTGGCCGATCCCTCCGGGCTCTTCCTCACCCGCCGTGACGAGCCCGTCCCCGGCACCTGCCTGACGGTCACCCTGGAGGGCAAGCGGCCGCTCGTCGCCGAGGTACAGGCGCTGACGGTCGACTCGCAGATCCCTTCGCCCCGGCGCACCACCTCCGGCCTGGAGACCTCCCGGGTCTCGATGATGCTGGCCGTCCTCGAACAGCGGGGCCGGATCAGCGCCCTCGGCAAGCGGGACATCTACAGCGCGACGGTGGGCGGCGTGAAGCTCACCGAACCTGCCGCGGACCTCGCGATCGCCCTGGCACTCGCCAGCGCGGCGAGCGACACACCGCTGCCGAAAAACCTGGTCGCGATCGGTGAGGTGGGCCTCGCCGGGGAGGTCAGAAGGGTGACCGGGGTCCAGCGCAGGCTGGCGGAGGCGTACCGTCTCGGGTTCAAGCACGCCCTCGTCCCGAGGGACCCGGGACAGGTTCCGGCCGGTATGAAGGTCACAGAAGTGGCCGACATGGGCGACGCCCTGAGAGTCCTTCCCCGCCGCTCTCGGCCGGACGGACCACAGGAGGACGGCGCACGCCGGTAGACTTTGCCCTGGTCTCGCCCGCCCGTACGAACGGTACGAGGGACGCAAGGGCACCGCCGACCTGTGACCGGAGGAGTGCAGTGGCAGCCAACGACCGGGCAGCATCGCCCGGAAAGTCCGGCCAAGGCACGGGGAACGAGGCGCTGATGCGCGCCTCGTTGAGCGCGGTCGCGCCCGGCACGGCCCTCCGCGACGGCCTGGAGCGCATCCTCCGCGGCAACACCGGCGGACTGATCGTCCTCGGCATGGACAGAACCGTCGAATCCATGTGCACCGGCGGTTTCGTGCTCGACGTGGACTTCGCCGCGACGCGCCTGCGCGAACTGTGCAAGCTGGACGGCGCGATGATCCTCGACAAGGACATGACCAAGATCCTCCGCGCCGGTGTGCAGCTGGTCCCGGACGCCTCCATCCCCACGGAGGAGACGGGCACCCGCCACCGCACGGCGGACCGGGTCTCGAAGGCCTGCGGCTTCCCCGTGGTGTCGGTCTCCCAGTCGATGCGCCTGATCGCGCTGTACGTGGACGGGGAGCGGCGGGTCCTGGAGGAGTCCTCCGCGATCCTGTCCCGCGCCAACCAGGCGCTCGCCACCCTGGAGCGGTACAAGCTCCGGCTGGACGAGGTCGCCGGGACCCTCTCCGCACTGGAGATCGAGGACCTGGTCACGGTCCGGGACGTGACGGCGGTCTCGCAGCGGCTGGAGATGGTGCGCCGCATCGCGACCGAAATCGCCGAGTACGTCGTGGAGCTGGGTACCGACGGCCGTCTTCTCTCGCTCCAGCTGGACGAGTTGATCGCGGGCGTGGAGCCGGAGCGGGAGCTGGTCGTACGCGACTACGTGCCCGAGCCCACCGCGAAGCGGTCCCGTACGGTCGCGGAGGCGCTGGCCGAGCTGGACACGCTCACCCACACCGAGCTGCTCGAACTTCCCGTGGTGGCACGGGCACTGGGTTACAGCGGCTCGCCGGAGACGCTGGACTCGGCCGTCTCCCCGCGCGGATTCCGGCTGCTGGCGAAGGTGCCGCGGCTGCCCGGGGCGATCATCGAGCGGCTGGTGGAGCACTTCGGCGGCCTGCAGAAGCTGCTCGCCGCGAGCGTGGACGACCTCCAGGCCGTGGACGGAGTCGGCGAGGCACGGGCCAGGAGCGTCCGGGAGGGACTTTCGCGGCTCGCGGAGTCCTCGATCCTGGAGCGGTACGTCTAGAACCTTCCGGGGCGGTACGTCCAGGACCTTCTCCTCGGTCCCGGACCGGCACGTCCAGGATCTTCCGTCCGAACCGCACAGGGCCCCGCCGGACAGGTGTTCCGGCGGGGCCCTGCGGTGTTCGTTCCCCGGTGGGGACGGCCGCGCCGTCAGTCCTTGGCCAGGACGAACGAGGCGCGCTGGACGGTCTCGCCCGGCACCTTGGCCTCCAGCAGATAGGTTCCCGGGCCCGCGGACCTGACGGGCGGCGTCGCGCACGAGGGTGCACTCCCCTTGCGGTCCCACTCCACGGTGTGGACGACCGTCGTTCCCGCCGGGACCCTCAGGAAGAAGGCGCCGCCGGGCTTCGGGCAGTCCTTGGAGGACCACACCTGCTCGTCGTCCTCGCCGGCCTCGGTGATCGTGAGCACGGCGTTCTTCGGGCCGAAGTCCGCCTTGCAGTCGGCAGCCGAGGTGTTCCTGGCGCTCAGCCGGAACTCCGGCCTGTCGTCGGGTCCGAAGCTGATCTCCGTCTTCAGGCTCAACTGCAGCACGACGGGCGTGCAGTTGGGGAGCGGCGATCCGGCGGGCACCTGCTGGCCACCCGTACCGCCGCCGCTTCCCGCGCCCGACGCGGAGCCGCCCGATCCCGTGGTGTCCGCGCCCGTGTCCCCGCCGGTGTCCGATCCTCCCGCGCCACCCGTTCCCGTCCCGGTGCTCCCGCCTTGCGACCCGGAGCCCGCGTCCGTACCGGAGTCGTCGGACTCGTCGCGTCCGCCGGGGGGTTGGCCGGTGACCGGGCCGGAACTCGAAGGCCCGGGGGTGATGGACGGGGCGGGGCCGGAGCCTCCGGGCTTCCCGTCGTCCTGTCCGCCGCCGCTGCCGCCACCCGAGGTGACGCCCCACACGACCAGCGCCGCGAGCAGCGCGATCACCAGCACCGCTACTGTTCTCCGACGCCAGTAGATGCTGGAGGGAAGCGGCCCGACCGGATTGCGCATAGAACCCACGGACCGAACTGTACGAGAGATCCAGGCCAACTCCGGCCCCCAACCGCCGCTCTGATCGACAAGTTTTCCTGATCATCATCACGGAACGGCCGTTACCGGGGCGCTTCCGTCCGCTTTGCACCGGCTCGGCCCCGTCCGCCCCGCGCGAAGGGTCAGAACGGGTGGCGTTATCACTCCCTGAACGCTCTGCCGGGCCGACACCCCCGTAGCCGTGCCCGATGTCCCGTCTTCCGTGCCAGGATCGTGGGTGCGATGACTGCCACTACTTCGACACAGACGCCCCCCGCCTCCCTCCATGCCCCCGTCATCGGGTGGTTCGAGCAGCACGCGCGCGATCTGCCCTGGCGCCGCCCCGATGCGGGTGCCTGGGGTGTGATGGTGAGCGAGTTCATGCTGCAGCAGACCCCGGTGAACAGAGTCCTCCCGGTCTACGAGCAGTGGATGGCCCGCTGGCCGCGCCCGGCCGACCTGGCCGCCGACGCGCCGGGCGAGGCCGTCCGCGCCTGGGGCCGGCTCGGCTACCCCCGGCGTGCGCTCCGGCTGCACGGGGCCGCGCAGGCGATAACGGAACGCCACGGCGGCGACGTGCCGAGCGAGCACGGCCAGCTGCTCGCACTGCCCGGGATCGGGGAGTACACGGCCGCGGCCGTGGCCTCGTTCGCGTACGGGCAGCGTCACGCCGTGCTGGACACGAACGTCCGCAGGGTGTTCGCCCGGGCCGCCACCGGCATCCAGTACCCGCCGAACGCGACCACCGCGGCCGAGCGCAAGCTCGCCCGCGCACTGCTCCCGGAGGAGGACGAGCGCGCCGCGAGCTGGGCGGCGGCCACGATGGAACTCGGCGCACTCGTGTGCACCGCGAAGAACGAGGACTGCACGCGCTGCCCGATCGCCGGACAGTGTGCCTGGCGGCTGGCGGGCAAGCCCGCCCACCAGGGCCCGCCGCGCCGCGGCCAGACCTACGCCGGCACGGACCGGCAGGTCAGGGGACGGCTGCTCGCGGTGCTGCGGGACGCGGTCACACCGGTGCCGCAGTCGGCGCTGGACTCGGTGTGGGAGGAGCCCGTGCAGCGGGCGCGCGCCCTGGACGGGCTCGTCGCCGACGGTCTGGTCGAGCCCCTGGCGAACGGCCGGTACCGGCTGCCCCTGACCTGACGACGCTCCGGCGGACCGGGCTGTCCAGCGGCTGTTACACAACCGATGGGCAGCCGTGCGTCCGCGTACGGCTGCTTCGCACACCCTCGTGACAACGCCTCCGTAACGTCACCGGACGTCGGCGACGGGACCACCCGGCCGACGGCGGTACACGGGGATCCACGGGGACGGAGGCGGTTGTAATGGCTCAGGGCGAGGTGCTCGGTTTCGAGGAGTACGTACGGACCCGACAGGACGCACTGCTGCGCAGTGCCCGTCGGCTCGTCCCCGATCCCGTGGACGCGCAGGACCTGCTCCAGACCGCCCTGGTCCGCACCTTCGGCCGCTGGGACGGGATCGCCGACAAGTCCCTCGCCGACGCCTATCTGCGCCGCGTCATGATCAACACGCGTACGGAGTGGTGGCGGGCCCGCAAGCTCGACGAGGTCCCCACCGAGCAGCTCCCCGACGCGAGCGTCGACGACGGTGCCGAGCAGCGTGCCGACCGTGCCCTGCTCATGGACGTCCTCGGGGTGCTGGCTCCGAAGCAGCGCAGCGTCGTCGTGCTGCGACACTGGGAGCAGATGAGCACGGAGGAGACGGCCGCGGCGCTCGGCATGTCCGCCGGCACGGTCAAGAGCACGCTGCACCGCGCCCTGGCGCGTCTGCGCCAGGAGCTGGAGAACCGTGCGGCCCGGAGCCGCGAGGCCGAGGAGACACCGGCGCGGATACCCTCGCAGCGGAACAGGCGTCATGACGAGCGGGGGCGGGAGCGGTGCGCGGCCTGACGGGCAGCAGACGGGGCACGAGGGCCGGCCGCGGGAGGCTCCGCGGCGGCCTCGCGGCGGGGAGCACGGCGGTGGCCGGGCTCGCCGCCTTCGGGCTGTTGTGCGCCGGCTGTTCCGCCGGGGGCACGGGCACGCGTGACGAGGGGCCGGCGAGCACCCAGCAGGTCGCCCGGGCCACGCCGTCGAGCGCGGTGCCCAGCGGGACGGCGAAGCCCTCCCCGCGGGTCAACGCCGTGATGCTCGTCAAGAGCGACCCCAAGGTGAGCCGGCAGCTCAAGGACGACCTGAAGCCCTGTACCGGGGACGAGTACCCGGTCGACACCTCGTACGGATCGCTCACCGGCGGCCCGGAGGCCGATGTCGTGGTCAACGTGATGACCTGCGGCGATTCGGTGGGGGTCGGGACGTACGTCTACCAGCGGCGGGAGGACGGCACGTACGGGAACGTCTTCGCCGCCGAGGTGCCCGCGGTGTACAGCGCCATCGACCGGGGTGACCTGGTCGTGACGACCCAGGTGTACGGGTCGAAGGACTCGGTCACGTACCCCTCGGGCGAGGACGTCATCACGTACCGCTGGACCGAGGGCCGGTTCACCGAGACCGACCGGGTGCACAACGATTTCAACCGGGCCGTCGGCAGCGGGGAGGGCGACCTTCCCGCACCGCAGACGGCGCAGAACTGAGAGCCGCCCGCCATGGCCGATACCCATGTCCTCTTCGTCGAGGACGACGACGTCATCCGTGAGGCCACCCAGCTCGCACTGGAGCGGGTCGGCTTCACGGTCACCGCGGTGCCCGACGGCCTGCTGGGCCTGGAGGCGTTCCGGTCGGACCGTCCGGACATCGCGCTGCTGGACGTGATGGTGCCGGGCCTGGACGGGGTCAGTCTGTGCCGGCGCATCCGCGACGAGTCGACCGTGCCCGTGATCATGCTGTCGGCGCGCGCCGACGCGATCGATGTGGTGCTCGGCCTGGAGGCGGGGGCCGACGACTACGTCACCAAGCCGTTCGACGGGGCGGTGCTCGTCGCCCGCATCCGCGCCGTGCTGCGGCGCTTCGGTCACGCCGCCGGTACGGGCGGGACGTCCGACGGCGCCGGCGGCGCGCAGGACGAGGCGAGCGGTGTGCTGGTCTTCGGTGACGTGGAGATCGACACGGAGGGCATGGAGGTACGCCGAGGGGGCGCGCACGTGGGCCTGACGCCGACGGAGATGCGGCTCCTGCTGGAGTTCTCCTCGGCGCCCGGCACGGTGCTCTCCCGGGACAGGCTGCTGGAGCGGGTCTGGGACTACGGCTGGGGCGGGGACACCCGTGTCGTCGACGTCCACGTCCAGCGGCTGCGCACCAAGATCGGGCAGGACCGGATCGAGACGGTCCGCGGCTTCGGTTACAAGCTGCGCGCATGAGGCGGCTGGCGCTGCGGACCGGGGTCCGCTGGAAGATCAGCATCGCGATCGCCGCGGTCGGCGCGCTCATCGCGCTGGCGCTGAGCCTCGTCGTCCACAACGCGGCCCGTGTCTCGATGCTGGAGAACGCGCGCGAGGTGCAGCTAGAGCGGCTGCTCTTCGCCCAGCGGCTGTACGAGGCGACGAACACGAAGAAGCCGTCTCCGAAGTTCGGCGCCAAGATCAACGACCCGTCGCTGCCGTCGAGCCTGCGCAGCCGGATCCAGGACGACCGGCGCGCCACCCATGTCGACGAGTACGACGACGGGGTGCCCGACGTCTGGGCGGCCGTTCCGCTGGCCAACGGCGACGTCCTGTCCCTGCACACCCGCTTCGCCGACCGCAGCGCCACGATCATGGGCGACCTGGACAGGGCTCTGATCATCGGCTCGGTCTCGGTCGTCTTCGGCGGCTGCGCGCTGGGCGTCCTCATCGGCGGCCAGCTGTCCCGGAGGCTGCGCAAGGCGGCGGCAGCGGCCGGCAAGGTCGCCCAGGGCAATACCGAGGTACGCGTGCGGGAGGCGGTCGGCGGGGTCGTACGGGACGAGACCGACGAGCTGGCCAGGGCCGTGGACGCGCTCACGGACGCGCTGAACGAGCGGATCGAGGCGGAGCGCAGGGTCACCGCCGACATCGCGCACGAGCTGCGTACCCCGGTGACCGGGCTGCTCACGGCGGCCGAGCTGCTCCCCCCGGGGCGCCCCACGGAGCTCGTACGGGACCGGGCACAGGCGATGCGCACCCTGGTCGAGGACGTGCTGGAGGTGGCCACGCTGGACGGCGCCTCGGAGCGTGCCGAGCTCCAGGAGCTGCAGCTCGGCGAATTCGTCAGCCGGCGGGTCCGGCTGCTGGATCCGGAGATCACGGTCCGGGTGGTGCACGAGTCCTGGGTGTCCACGGACCCGCGGCGGCTCGAACGCATCCTGGGCAATCTGCTGGGGAACGCCGCCAAGCACGGGGCCGGCCCGGTGGAGGTCACGGTCGAGGGCCGGGTGGTGCGGGTCCGCGATCACGGGCCGGGGTTCCCCGAGGCGCTGCTGCGGGAGGGGCCGAGCCGGTTCCGTACCGGGAGCAGCGACAGGTCCGGGCGCGGCCACGGCCTGGGACTGACCATCGCCGCGGGGCAGGCGCGGGTGCTGGGGGCGAGGCTGACGTTCCGCAACGCGGGGCCCGCCGGGGGCGGGGACACCGGCGGTGCGGTCGCCGTGCTGTGGCTGCCCGAGCACGCGCCGACGAACACCGGGAGCTTCCCGGTCCTGCGGCAGGCGGAATCGGGCTGAAAGGACAGGGGTGGGCCCCCGGGGACGTCTCGTCCCCGGGGGCCCACCCCTGTCAGGGGCCGCTCAGGCGCTCTGAGGTGCCGTGGCAGCCGCGGGCCGGGCCTGCCCCGCCCCGTCGCCGTCCGCGGGAGCGTCCGGCTTCGCCGTGCCGCGCAGCGGGACCTCCTTGACGAACAGCGCCGCCACCAGGGCCAGGACCGCGACCGAGCCGCCCACCAGGAAGGCGATGTGGGTGCCGGAGGAGACCGCGTACTCGTAGGCCTCGCGCACGGGGTCCGGCAGCTTCGCCAGGCTCGCCGCGTCCAGCTGCGCGGACTTCTCGGTGGCTCCCCCGCCACCGCGTGCCGTCATCTCGTCCTGCACCCGGCCGGTGAACAGGGCGCCCATGATCGCGACGCCGAAGGAGCTGCCGAGCGTGCGGAAGAGCGTGGTCGTGGACGAGGCGACGCCCATGTCCGCGAGCTCGACGCTGTTCTGCGCGACGAGCATCGTGATCTGCATCAGGAAGCCCATGCCCGCGCCGAGCACCGCCATGTAGACGCCGGAGGTGAGGCGCGAGGTGCCGGTGTCCATGGAGGACAGGAGGAACAGACCGGCGACCATCAGGACGCTGCCCACGATCGGGAAGATCTTGTACTTGCCGGTGCTGGTGGTGATCCGCCCGGCGACCAGCGAGACGATCATCATCGCGAGCAGCATGGGCAGGAGGAGCAGTCCGGAGTTGGTCGCGGACGCCCCCTGGACGGACTGCTGGAACAGCGGCAGGAAGAGCACGGCACCGAACATCACGAAGCCCGCCATGAAGCCGACCAGGGACATGAGGGTGAAGTTGCGGTTGCGGAAGATGTGGAGCGGCACGATCGGTTCGGCGGCCTTCGTCTCGACGAAGAGGAAGCCGACGAGGGAGGCGACGCCGAGCGCGACGAGCTCCATGATCACGGCCGATCCCCAGGCGTACTCCGTACCGCCCCAGGTGGTGACCAGGACGATCGCGGTGATGCCGACGGTGAGGAGCGCGGCGCCCAGGTAGTCGACCTTCGCCTTCCGGCGCTCCTTGCGGGGGAGGTGCAGCACGGCGGTGACCATGGCCAGCGCGACGGCGCCGAGCGGCAGGTTGATGTAGAAGCTCCAGCGCCAGCCCAGGTGGTCGGTGATGGTGCCGCCGACCAGCGGTCCGCCGATCATGGCGATCGCCATCACGCCGGCCATCATCCCCTGGTACTTGCCGCGCTCCCGGGGCGGTACGAGATCGCCGATGATGGCCATGACGCCCACCATCAGGCCACCCGCTCCGAGACCCTGGATCGCCCGGAATCCGATCAGCTGGCTCATGTCCTGGGACATTCCGCTCAGCACCGAGCCGATCAGGAAGATCACGATGGACGTGAGGAAGATGCCCTTGCGTCCGTACATGTCGCCGAGCTTGCCCCAGATGGGCGTGGAGGCCGCGGTGGCCAGGGTGTAGGCGGTGACCACCCAGGACAGATGTTCCATACCGCCCAGATCGCCGACGATCGTGGGCATCGCGGTGCCCACGATCAGATTGTCGAGCATGGCCAGCAGCATCGCGATCATCAGCGCGAGGACCACCACCCGGACACTGCGCGGCTGTGGTTCCGCTTTCCCGCCCGCTGTCGCTTTCCTGAGTTCTGCCATGCCGTCCGCTCCCCTGATCCCCTGATGCCCGTCTGCCACCGATCCGGCACTTACTTGCCGCCCGGCTAGTTGGCTACACTGAGGAAAAGTAGACCCGTAACTAGCCGGGCGTCAAGTAAGTTCTTGGGAGAGTCGAATGAGCAGCACGCCGCAGCCGCGCCGGGGCAACACCCGCCAGCGCATCCAGGACGTCGCTCTGAAGCTCTTCGCCGAGCAGGGGTACGAGAAGACCTCGCTCCGCGAGATCGCCGAGCAGTTGCAGGTCACCAAGGCGGCGCTGTACTACCACTTCAAGACCAAGGAAGACATCCTCGTCAGCATCTTCGAGGACCTGAACAGGCCTGTGGAGGAGATCGTCGCCTGGGGCCAGAGGCAGCCGCGCACCCTGGAGACGAAGACGGAGGTCCTGGTCCGCTACAGCGAGGCACTCAAGGCGGCGGCGCCGCTCTTCGTATTCATGCAGGAGAACCAGGCGACGGTGCGCGAGCTCAGCATCGGCGACACCATGAAGCACCGGGTCATGGCCCTGGTGGACCTGATCAAGGAGCCCGACGCCCCGCTCACCGACCAGGTGCGCTGCTTCACCGCGCTCATCGCCCTGCACGCCGGGATGATGGCCCTCAAGGACGCCGAAGGCGACCCCGACGAGAAGCGCGAGGCTGCTCTCGAGGTCGCCGTCGAACTGGTGACCAGGGCCCATGACCCGGGGCCCACCGCTTAGCGGCTACGGGTGGTCGTGCGTCAGATCTTGACGTGCACGGACTTCAGGTACGAGACCGGGTCGAGCGCGGAACCGTAGTTCGGCGAGGTCCGGATCTCGAAGTGCAGGTGCGGGCCGCTGGAGTTACCGGTGTTGCCGGACCTGGCGATCTCGTCACCCGTCTTCACGCGGTCACCGACGTTGACCTCGATCTTCGACAGGTGCGCGTACTGCGAGTACTTGCCGTTGGCGTGCTTGATCACGATGGCGTTGCCGTACGCGGGGCCGTCGCCGCCGCCGTTCGGGCCGGCCTTGACGACCCGGCCGGTGTGCGCGGCCTCGACCTTGGTGCCGATCGGCACCGCGAAGTCCTGGCCGGAGTGCTTGCTGGCCCAGCGGTCGCCGCCGGTGCCGTAGGTGGCGCTGAGGACGTAGTGGTCGACCGGGGCCTCCCACGAGGCGGCCTTCTTCTTGGCCGCGGCCTTCTTCTTCGCGGCCGCCTTCTTGTCGGCCTCGGCCTTCTCGGCCTTGTCGGCCTTCGCCTTCGCGACGGCCTTGCTCTGGGCGGTCGCCTGCTGGGCGACGGAGTCGGCGGTGGCCGCGCCGGCGAGGGCCGCGGTGTCCGCGGTGCCCGTCGTGCCGGACGCGAACGCCGCGCCCGCACCGAACACCATCGACGCACCCAGGCCGGCGGCCACGACGGCGCCACTGACGCGGGGCATGGACGGGCGGCGGGAGTGCTGGAACGTAACGCGCTTCGACATGCGGGGAGAACCTCCGGGGTGACTGGACCCGGTGCTCGACCGGGCTTGCTCCACCTTGGTAACCCGCGCCCCCGGCAACACTCAAACACCCCATCTACGATCAAAAGCCGTAGTGGAGGGGGTGGGAATTCATCTCGCCGGCCGCCCCGGAGACGGCGGACGATCTTCCGGATATTTTTCGCGAAGCAGGTTTAACCCCAGTTCCAAAGCAGCCCTTCCAGGACATGAGCCAGAAATACGGTCATATTCACCCAAACGCCGAAAGGCTCCCCGCAGGTGGGCCGAAGGTCCCCCGGCCGCCCGTCCCGGCTTCTCCGAAGGCGCCTAGTAGGCCTCCGGGGGCCTGTGCGCCTTGTCACCGGCGGTGGGCCGGAAGCCTGCCCGTTTCGGGACCTTCGGCCCCCGGGCTGGCTACGCTGTCCGGGCACACGCCCAGACCCCGGGGGGACAGATGGACGACGCCACCACCCATGACCTCGACGGCATCGAGCTCGCCGACGCCGTCGAGTCGATCCGCAACCAGCTCGTCGACGCGGCGGCCCGGGCCACCGGCAGGCCCCTCGCCTTCTCCGTCGGCGACATCCAGATGGAGTTCACCCTCGAACTCCGCAGGGAGCACAAGGCGGGCGGCAAGGTGAAGGCCTGGGTCGTCGAGGCGGGCGCCGACACCTCGCGCTCCACCGGCCGCACGCACAAGGTCGGCTTCACCCTGACCCCGCACAACGCCGTGACCGGTGAGGCATGGGAGATCGGGGACGAGGAAGCGGGGAGCACCGCGCGCTTCGGCGGCGGCGGCACGGCAGGGTCGTGAGAGCGCTGCAGCCCTCCGACCGCACGGTCGTCGTCTCCGGCGCCCTCCAGGGCAGCGGGGTGCTGCTCACCGACCGGCTGGTACTGACCTGCGCCCATGTGGTCAAGAGCAGCAACCGGTGCCACCTCGCGCACCCGGACGTCACCGGCCCGGTCCCGGCGACGGTGGCCTGGATCGACCACGACCTCGACGCCGCCCTGCTCCAGACCTCGGGCCCGGTCCTTCCGGTGGGCCCGGCCCGGCTCGGCCTGGTGGACACCCGGCAGGCGATGGCCGACTGCGAGATCACCGGCTTTCCCCGCATCCAGCGGTACGGCACCGAGAAGAACGCGGAGGCGGACCAGTACACGGCGACGGTCCTGCCCATGGCGGGCCGGATGCGCGACCTGCTGGTCTGCGACCTGGACGGACCACCGGTCACCCCGTCCGACCAGGAGCTCTCCGGGCTCGCGGGGCTCTCCGGCGGTCCCGTCTTCGCGCGGGGGACGTCCTGCTCGGGATCGCCCGCCAGGTCCCCCGTCAGCGGGGCGGCAGACGCGTCGAATGCGTACCGCTCGGCCCCTTGCTCGCGGCGAAGCCGTTCCGGCTGGTCTACGAACAGAGCGGCCCCAGGCTCCGCCACGAGAAGGTCCACGGGCATTTCCCGCGGGACCTCCGGTACGAGGAGGAGTACGCGGCCTCCGTCGGCGCCGCCTACCGGCGTACGAAGATCTTCGGGCTGGACGAGCTGGGCCGGCACGACTCGGAGTGGGACCTGGACACGGCCTATCTGAGCCTGGAGGCCCAGTCCCAGGCGCTCCCCGCCCCCGGACCCCAGCGCGTCGACGCACTCCTCGCCGACCGGCACCGGGTCCTGCTCCGGGGCGACGCGGGTGCCGGGAAGACGACTCTCCTGTGGTGGCTGGCCGCCCATGCGTCGGCCCGCACCCTGAGCGATGCCCTGGAGCCGCTCAACGGCCTGGTCCCCTTCGTCGTCCCGCTGCGGACACTCCGCGCCCGGGGCAGCACCTTTCCCGGCCCTTCCGGGCTGTCCGGCGCGGCCGGCCTGGTGGTCGACGCGGCCCCCGACGGCTGGGCGGGCCGGGTGCTGGAAGCGGGCCGGGCGCTCCTGCTGGTGGACGGTCTGGACGAGGTGCCGCCCGAGGAACGGGAGGAGGCCCACGCGTGGCTTGCGCAGCTCCTGGAGCGCTACCCGGACACACGCTGCGTGGCCACCGTCCGGCCGCTGGCCGTCGAGCCGGACTGGCTCAGGTCGGAAGGGTTCGAGGAGCTTCGGCTGCTGCCGATGCGGAACGAGGACATCCAGTCGTTCGTGACGTCCTGGCACCGGGCCGCGCGGCTGGTGGCGGAGGACGAGGACCAGGTGGGACTGGGAGAGCTGGAACGCGGCCTCTCCCGCCAGTTCACGCAGAACTCCACCCTGAGGGACCTGGCCAGGACCCCGCTGCTGTGCGCGGTGATCTGCGCCCTGCACCGGCGCCGCGAGGGGCTTCTGCCGGAGACGCGGTGGAAGCTGTACCGCTCCGCGCTCGAAATGCTGCTGGGCAACCGCGACCGCCGCCGCCGGATCGACGGCCCCGAGGGCATCGACATGGACGTCGAGGAGCACACCCAGCTCCTCCAGCGCATCGCCGTGTGGCTGGTGCGCGAGGGCCAGTCCGAGTTCACCCGGGAACAGGCGCTGAAGCAGCTGGACCGGGCCCTGCCCGGAATGGACCGGGTGAGCGCACAGGGCCCGACGGACAGGATCCTCACCCATCTCCTCAATCGCAGCGGCCTCCTCCAGAAGCGCACCGACGACACCTACCAGTTCGCCCACCGCACCTTCCAGGACTTCCTCGCCGCCAAGGAACTCGTCGAGGACGACCACCTGAAGGAGCTCCTCGGGCACGTCGGCGAGGAGCAGTGGCAGGACGTGATCCTGCTGTCCGCCGGCCACTGCGGACGCCGGGAGCTTCCCCTGCTGGTCGAGGGACTGCTGGAGGCCGGACTGGCCCGCGACGAGGGCTCACAGGCGCGTACGGACATCCACGTGCTGGCAGCACTGTGCGAGCAGCACGCCACCTGGCTGGACAGGGACGTACGCGAGCGGGTCCGGCGGAGCACGGCGGCGCTGTTCCCCCCGGCCGACCGCAAGCAGGTGACCGCGCTCGCGCGGCTCGGGGCAGCCGCGCTCGCCTTTCTCCCCGACCCGCGGAGTGTGTCCACCGAGGACCCGGCCACGACGCTGGTGGTGGACCTGATCGGCGAGATCGGCGGAAGCGACGCACTTCCGCACGCCCGTGACTGGGCTCGCCTGCACCCTGGTCTCGGCGGGCGTTTCACGCGCAGGTGGAGCCACTACTCCGCCGACGAGTACGCCCGCGAGGTACTGGCCCTCTGCGATCTGCGGAGTTCAGTGGTCCCGGTGCGGGACAGGGAGGCCCTGAGGGCACTGCGACACCTGCCGTCCGTGGACTTCCTCGCGCTCAGTGCCGATGCGACCGACGCGCAGATGCGCGAGGCACTGGAGGAGAAGCAGCTGGGGCTCGTCATGGTCCACAGCAACGCGTACGCCAAGGGTCTGACCTGGCTGACCGGCTCCGCAACGTCATTGCTGTCCCTGTCCCTCACCCGGTGCCCCGCGCTCCAGGACCTCGACGCGCTCGCGGAACTGACCGCCCTCAAGGTCGTGATCCTGAACGTTCCGCTGCTGCCGGCCGAACGCCTCGCACCGCTGGCCCGGGTCTCCGCACTGGCCTCGCTGAGACTCACCAGCAGCGTGGACAGGCTGAGCCGGATCCCCGCCTGCGCCTCGGTCACCAGGCTCGCCGTGAAGAGCCTGCTACCGCTCGCCCTCGACAGCCTCGGCGACTGGCCGTCACTCACCGACCTGACGGTCTCCGCGGCCCCCGTGTTCGACCAGGCACTCGCCGAGCTCCGCGCCCACCCCAGGATCACAGGGCTGGGGCTCACCGCGTTCCCCTGGGCGGACCTGCCGAGCACCGCCCAGGCCGTTCCCACCATCGAGACCCTGACCGTTCAGGCGCCGCCCTCCGGGGAGGACGTGGGATGCCTGCGCGAGCTCTTCCCCGCGGTCACCCGGCTCACCCTCAGCAGCTCCGCACAGGGCGCGCCCCTGGACCTGACCCCGCTGCACGACTGGCCCGGACTACGTGTCACGGTCGCCGGAGCTCACAAACCCTCGCTCGTCGGGGCGGAGGAACTGGGCAGTCGGCTGGACATCGGGACGTACTGAAACGGAAAGGGGCTGCCCCGGACCGAAAACGGTCCGGGGCAGCCCCTTCGACGCTCAGGCGCTGTGCGCCTACGCCTCCTTCGTCAGGTTCGGGCCGCCGCCCGCTGCCTGCTCGATCGGCGGGACGTCGGGCAGTGCCGACTTCTCCTCGCCGCGGAACGAGAACTTCTTCTCGTCCCCTTCGCCCTCGGTGCCCACGACCACGATGTGACCGGGCCGCAGCTCGCCGAAGAGGATCTTCTCGGAGAGGATGTCCTCGATCTCGCGCTGGATCGTCCGGCGCAGCGGCCGGGCGCCCATCACGGGGTCGTAGCCCTTCTTCGCGAGGAGCGACTTGGCCTCGGCGCTGAGCTCGATGCCCATGTCGCGGTCCTTCAGACGCTCATCCACCTTCGCGACCATCAGGTCGACGATCTGGATGATGTCTTCCTCGGTGAGCTGGTGGAAGACCACCGTGTCGTCGACACGGTTGAGGAACTCAGGCCGGAAATGCTGCTTGAGCTCGTCGTTGACCTTGACCTTCATCCGCTCGTAGTTCGTCTTGACGTCGCCCTGGGCGGCGAAGCCCAGGTTGAAGCCCTTCGAGATGTCCCTGGTCCCGAGGTTGGTCGTCATGATGATGACCGTGTTCTTGAAGTCCACGACCCGGCCCTGGGAGTCGGTCAGACGACCGTCTTCCAGAATCTGGAGCAGGGAATTGAAGATATCGGGGTGGGCCTTCTCGACCTCGTCGAAGAGGACGACGGAGAACGGCTTGCGGCGCACCTTCTCGGTGAGCTGGCCACCCTCTTCGTAGCCCACGTAACCGGGGGGCGAACCGAAGAGGCGGGAAACCGTGTGCTTCTCGCTGAACTCCGACATGTCGAGGGAGATCAGCGCGTCCTCGTCACCGAAGAGGAATTCGGCGAGCGTCTTGGAGAGCTCCGTCTTACCGACACCGGACGGGCCGGCGAAGATGAACGAGCCACCGGGGCGCTTCGGGTCCTTCAGACCGGCTCGCGTACGGCGGATCGCCTGCGAGAGGGCCTTGATGGCGTCCTTCTGACCGATGACGCGCTTGTGGAGCTCGTCCTCCATCCGCAGCAGACGCGAGGACTCCTCCTCGGTCAGCTTGAAGACGGGGATGCCGGTCGCGGTCGCGAGGACCTCGGCGATGAGCTCGCCGTCGACCTCGGCGACGACGTCCATGTCGCCGGCCTTCCACTCCTTCTCGCGCTTGGTCTTCGCCGCCAGCAGCTGCTTCTCCTTGTCGCGGAGCGAAGCTGCCTTCTCGAAGTCCTGGGAGTCGATCGCCGACTCCTTGTCACGGCGGACGCCCGCGATCTTCTCGTCGAACTCGCGGAGGTCCGGCGGCGCGGTCATCCGGCGGATGCGCATCCGGGAGCCGGCCTCGTCGATCAGGTCGATCGCCTTGTCCGGCAGGAAGCGGTCCGAGATGTAGCGGTCGGCCAGGGTGGCGGCCTGGACCAGCGCCTCGTCCGTGATGGAGACCCTGTGGTGGGCCTCGTAACGGTCGCGCAGACCCTTGAGGATCTCGATGGTGTGCGGCAGCGACGGCTCGGCGACCTGGATGGGCTGGAAGCGGCGCTCGAGCGCGGCGTCCTTCTCCAGGTGCTTGCGGTACTCGTCGAGCGTCGTGGCACCGATGGTCTGGAGCTCGCCTCGCGCCAGCATGGGCTTGAGGATGCTCGCCGCGTCGATCGCGCCCTCGGCGGCGCCCGCACCCACCAGGGTGTGGAGCTCGTCGATGAACAGGATGATGTCGCCGCGGGTGCGGATCTCCTTGAGGACCTTCTTCAGGCGCTCCTCGAAGTCACCTCGGTAGCGGGAACCCGCCACCAGGGCACCGAGGTCCAGGGTGTAGAGGTGCTTGTCCTTGAGGGTCTCGGGCACCTCGCCCTTGACGATGGCCTGGGCCAGACCTTCGACGACCGCCGTCTTGCCGACGCCGGGCTCGCCGATGAGGACCGGGTTGTTCTTCGTACGGCGGGAGAGCACCTGCATGACCCGCTCGATCTCCTTCTCGCGCCCGATGACCGGGTCGAGCTTGGATTCACGAGCGGCCTGGGTGAGATTCCGGCCGAACTGGTCGAGCACCAGGGACGTGGAGGGCGTGCCCTCCGCGGGGCCGCCCGCAGTGGCCGCCTCCTTGCCTCCCGAGTACCCGGAGAGCAGCTGGATGACCTGCTGCCGCACCCGGTTCAGGTCGGCGCCCAGCTTCACGAGGACCTGGGCTGCGACGCCCTCGCCCTCGCGGATCAGGCCGAGCAGGATGTGCTCGGTGCCGATGTAGTTGTGGCCGAGCTGAAGGGCCTCACGGAGCGACAGCTCCAGGACCTTCTTGGCCCGGGGAGTGAAGGGGATGTGCCCGGACGGGGCCTGCTGGCCCTGACCGATGATCTCCTCCACCTGCTGGCGGACCGCCTCGAGCGAAATCCCGAGGCTCTCCAGGGCCTTAGCGGCGACACCCTCACCCTCGTGGATCAGGCCCAGGAGGATGTGCTCGGTGCCGATGTAGTTGTGGTTGAGCATCCGGGCTTCTTCCTGAGCCAGGACGACAACCCGCCGCGCGCGGTCGGTGAACCTCTCGAACATCGTTAATCGCTCCTCAGAGCGGTCAGGCAGTAAGGGGTCGGTCCCCTCCCTGTCCTTCCGCAGCTTAGTCCCGCAAGCGGGGACCGCTCATTTCAACTGCCGACACCCGATCGATGGCCTCCTGCCCCGAACGCCGACAACTGCTCCAACCCGATGGTGCGAGACGATGTTCCCGCAGGCCAGGCAGATAGCCCTTTCGCCAGTACGCCGATGGCGAACGTGAGACGTTTTTGCCCGCGTGTCGCCCCTTCCCACTAGGGATGTCTTACCCGCACCCACCGACAGTCCATGCGGCGCACCCCCGTTTCCTCCGCTACGGGCGAACAACTTCGCGCCGCCGGGTGCTTCCGCACGCCCCCGTTTCACACACGCAGGGCAGTCGCCCGGGAGCGGTGCGTAACCCCAGGGGTGATTCGGCGGTTCATCGGACATGCCTTCCCTCGTCCCGCCTCCCCGCTCGTCGCCGGAATCCGGGGACCACGCCCAGTGGTACGCCCGTGAACTCGGCTGGGCCACGACGGGCACATCGCCCGTGCGGCTGCTGACCGGACTGGGTTTCGACGTCCTGGAGCTGCCCGCCTCGGCCGGTCACGCGGTGCTGCGCCGGGTCGGGCGCACCGGGCCGGTGGCGCTGGCGGGGCGGTGGATGCGGCTGCTGGTGGCCGCGGGCAGCGCCGACGAACTGCCGGGGCTGCTGGACTGGCTGGAGTGGGGCGGAATCGCCCTCGACCTGTCCGCCGTCGGTACGGGCGGGCACATCACGGCCCCGGTGCCGCCCGGTGGGGCGGCGGGCTCGCCGGGGACCGCGGTCTGGCTGCGGCCCCCCGGATCACGCCAGGAGGTGGAACGGTCACTCCCGGCCCTCGGCGGCCTCGGGAGCAGCGGTGGGGATGCTCCCGATCTCGTACGACTCGTGGACGCGGCGGCGACGGAGTGCCACCGGGCCAGACTCGCTCATGCCCGGACTCACCTGTGGACCCATCGGCCGACAGGTCAGCCGTTCGCCTTCTCGTAAGCCTCACGGATCTCGGCGGGAACGCGGCCGCGGTCATTCACGTTGTGGCCGTTCTCGCGCGCCCACCTACGGATCTCGGCCGTGTCCTTGTTGCCACCGGTAACGGCGCGGCCCTTGCCACGGCCGGTCGCGGCACGGCCGCCGGTGCGGCGTCCGCTCTTGGTGTACGGCTCAAGAAGACCACGGAGCTTGTCCGCGTTGGTCGTGGTGAGGTCGATCTCGTACGTCTTGCCATCCAGAGCGAACGTCACTGTCTCGTCCGCCTCGCCACCGTCGAGGTCATCAACAAGAAGGACCTGAACCTTCTGCGCCACCGGATTTCCTTTCATCGAAAATGGAGTACGCGGAAAGGAAACCGCTTTTCCCCGGAAAACACAAACCCCTGGGAGAGGTTCAGGAGCGCAAGAGCGCGGGAAACATGCGCGATTCGGACATAGGGTTCCGGCATCTTCCGCCGTTCACAGGTGCAGAAGCATCCGGCTGTTGCCCAAGGTGTTCGGCTTCACTCGTTCGAGACCCAGGAACTCGGCGACCCCCTCGTCATAGGAACGCAGCAGCTCGCTGTAGACATCTCCGTCGACCGGCGTCTCCCCGATCTCGGTGAAGCCGTGCGCGGCGAAGAAGTCGACTTCGAACGTGAGACAGAAAACCCGGCGGACACCGAGCCAGCGCGCGGTCTGCAAGAGCTTGTCCAGGACCTGGTGTCCGACTCCGGCGCCCTTGATCGCGTGGTCGACGGCGAGAGTACGCACTTCGGCGAGGTCTTCCCACATCACGTGCAGTGCGCCGCAGCCGATGACACGGGCGTCCTCGTCCCGTTCGGCGACCCAGAACTCCTGGATGTCCTCGTAAAGCGTCACCGTCGCTTTGTCGAGCAGGATGCCTTCGGAGACGTAGCCGTCAAGGAGTCCGCGGACGGACGCCACATCGCTGGTCCTGGCGCGGCGGACGGTGATGGCCGGCCTATTTACCGACGGGCCGGTATGAACATCTGCGCGAGATCCCGTTTCCGGACCGGTGCGATCTCCGGTTTGCGTCTCGGTAGGGTGCTCGGTTTGCGACTGCTCTGAGGACATCCCCCGACGCTATCGCCCGCTCTCCGGGGGCGCCTCATCGGCCGGGACCCCGTCATCGGGCCGGCTCTCGTCCGCTTCGGGGAACGTGGGGGCCACTACGCGCATCGCATCACGGAGAGCTTCGCGCTGCTCCGCGGACATCATGCCGAAGAACGCGACCAGAGCGGCCGCGGGGTTGTCGCTCTGCGACCATGCTTCGTTCATCAGTGCGGCCGAGTATGCGGCGCGGGTGGAGACGGCCGTATATCGATATGCCCGGCCATCCACTTCCCGGCGTACCCAGCCCTTCTGATGGAGATTGTCCATTACCGTCATGACGGTCGTGTACGCGATGGACCGTTCCTGTTGAAGGTCCTCGAGAACTTCCCGCACGGTGACCGGGCGGTTCCATTGCCAGACCCGTGTCATCACGGTGTCTTCCAGCTCTCCCAATTGGCGAGGCACGGCGTCACCTTAGTGCTAGATGTCTGGAATGGGATAATTCCGGGACGAAAAAAGGGCGCACGGCTCCGGGGAGCCGTGCGCCCTTCATGCTCGGGCCCGGGTCAGGCGCCTTCGGGCCTCGGAGCCTGCCGGGCCGATTCGGCACGGGCGAGCGCCGCGTCCACCGCGGCGTCCTCCTTGGCCTTGTTCGGGCCGCCCTGGCTCTTGATGATCGTCCTGACGAGGCCGATGAAGAAGACGGCCATCACCACGGGGGGAACGAGCGCGGATACGTAGTCCATGCCGTCCAGGGTAGCGAGCCCGGCATTCCGGCCACTCCCGGGCACCCCTCAGGCGCGTCGGCACCTCAGGAGACGGCGCGCTCCTCGGACGGCGGGGCCGGGGCCGGCCGGCGGCGGGGCGGGAAGACCTCGGACGGCTTCGGCATCGGGCGCTCGCCGGGGGCCGGCGGGCGGGCCGGCTCGGCCGGCCGCGACGGGGTCCGGGGCCGCTCGGGCTCCTTGGCCGCCGAGAGGCCACCGGGCAGGGCCAGCAGCCGGCCGCGCGGCGCGGGAGTCGTCATGGGCACCGCGCGACCGGCGAGGCGCGCCCGCACCGAGCGCTCGGCCAGCACCTGGCAGCGCTCCAGGAGGGCTGCGGCGACCGGCCCCGCGCGCAGGGCGCGCAGAGCCGCGAGGTCGTCCGGGCGGGGGTCGTAACCGGCCGCCAGGGCGTCCTGGAGGAGCTCCAGATAGCCGCTGAGCGAGCCGGGGAGCGCGTCGCGGTAGCGGGCGAGATCGGCGAGGAGGAAGGCGCGCAGCCTGCCCGCCTCGCTCACCACCTCGTCCACCGCGCCCGCGAGCCGCAGGCAGTCCTGGACATCCTCTTCCGGCAGGGGCGTGGGGTGGAGGGCGTTGGCGAGAGCACGTCGGAGCACCCGGAGCTCGTCCGCACTGAACGCCATGCCGCCGCGTGATCCGTAGGGCGTGGGCATGACGCGACAATACGTGCTAAATGGACAAAATCGGCTTAACCAACCGCGCGGCGGCGCGGCGCCGTGCTCCGCGCCGCCGGGTCGTTCCCGCAGGTGGTCGCGGGCGCGCCCTACATCCGGGCGATGTTCCGCTCGTACACGAGACGCAGTCCGATGAGGGTCAGCCAGGGCTCGTGCTCGTCGATCACGGAGGACTCACCCAACACCATCGGAGCAAGGCCGCCGGTCGCGATGACGGTGACCTCGTCGGGGTCGGCGGCCAGCTCCTTCTTCATGCGCTCGACCACGCCGTCGATCTGGCCGGCGAATCCGTAGACGATGCCGGACTGCATGGCCTCGACGGTGTTCTTGCCGATGACGCTGCGGGGCCGCGCCAGCTCGATCTTGCGGAGCTGGGCGCCCTTCACCCCGAGCGCCTCCACGGAGATCTCGATGCCCGGCGCGATCACCCCGCCCGTGTACTCGCCGCGTGCGGAGACCGCGTCGAACGTCGTGGCCGTGCCCAGGTCGACGACGATGGCCGGGCCGCCGTAGAGCTCGACGGCGGCGACCGCGTTGATGATGCGGTCCGCGCCGACCTCCTTCGGGTTGTCGGTGAGGACCGGGACGCCGGTCTTCACGCCCGGCTCCACGAGGACCGCGGGGACATCGCCGTAATAGCGGCGGGTGACCTCGCGGAGCTCGTGCAGAACGGCGGGGACGGTCGAGCAGATCGCGATGCCCTCGATGCCGTCGCCGAGCTCGACGCCGAGCAGCGGGTGCATGCCCATCAGCCCCTGGAGCAGGACGGCGAGCTCGTCGGCGGTACGGCGGGCGTCGGTGGAGATCCGCCAGTGCTCGACGATCTCCTCGCCGTCGAACAGGCCGAGGACGGTGTGGGAGTTGCCCACGTCGATGGTGAGCAGCATCAGGCGTCGGCTCCGTCGGTCGCCGCCGCGGCGTCGCGGAAGTCCAGTCCGATGTCGAGGATCGGGGAGGAGTGCGTGAGGGCGCCGACCGCCAGGTAGTCCACGCCGGCCTCGGCGTAGGCACGGGCGGAGTCGAGGGTGAGACGGCCCGAGGACTCCAGCACCGCACGGCCGCCGACGAGGGCGACCGCCTCGGCGGTCGACGACGGGGTGAAGTTGTCCAGCAGGATCAGGTCGGCGCCCGCTTCGAGCACCTCACGGACCTGCTCCAGGGTGTCGACCTCGACCTCGATCGCGAGCTCCGGGAACGCCTTCCTGACCCGCTGGAACGCCTCGGCGACACCGCCCGCCGCGATCACGTGGTTGTCCTTGACCAGTGCGGCGTCCACGAGCGACATGCGGTGGTTGACCCCGCCGCCGCAGCGCACGGCGTACTTCTCCAGCGCGCGCAGCCCCGGAGTGGTCTTACGGGTGTCGCGGACCTGGGCCTTCGTGCCCTCCAGCACATCGGCCCAGGCGCGGGTCGCCGTCGCGATGCCGGAGAGCCTGCACAGCAGGTTGAGCGCGCTGCGCTCGCCGGTGAGCAGGTCACGCGTGCGCGTGGTCACCGTGAGCAGCTTCTGGCCGGGCGCGACGCGGTCGCCGTCCTCGACGTGGCGCTCGACCTCGAACTCGTCGGTACAGACGATGGAGAGGACGGCCTCGGCGACGCGCAGACCCGCGACGACGCCGGCCTCACGCGCGGTGAAGTCGCCGGTGGCGACGGAGTCCTCCGGGACGGTCGCCACGGTGGTGACGTCCTCGCCTCCGTCGAGGTCCTCCTCGATCGCGACGTGGGCGATGTCCTCGACCTGCACGGGGTCCAGTCCGGCCTCGGCCAGGAGCTGGGCCAGGGCGGGGTCGAGGCCGCACTCCAGGCCGTCGGGGTCGTAGCCGTCACCGCAGCCGCAGCCGTCGCCGCAGCCACCACCGGACTCGGCGGGTGCGCCGATGTGGATCAGCGGTACGTCCACAGGTGTGGGGCGCGGATTCTCTTCGGGCGTGCTCACGGTTACGGCTCCTCGGGGGCGTCGGCGGGGCGGTTCGGGAGGCCTGCAGGCAGTGCGGAGTCTGCCGGGTCTCCGGGGCGTACGGGCGGGAACGCGGAAGTGTCCGTCGTGCGGACGACGGGCCGCAGATACGGGTCGACGCGGACGACCAGGTGGCGGCGCCAGACGTCGTCGTCGCGCTCGGGACGGTCCTCGCGCCAGTGGCAGCCGCGGGTCTCCTCACGCTCACGCGCGGCGGCGACCAGCACCTGCGAGACCAGGAGGAGGTTCGTGGCCTCCCACGCCTCCACCCCGGGCACGGCGTCCTTCGGACCGTCCTTCTCGGCAGCCGCGGCGGCCCGCTGGAGGGCGTCCAGCTCCCCGGCCGCGACGGCGAGGCTGCCGCCCGATCTGATCACCCCGGCGCCCCTGGTCATGATCCGCTGGATCGCGGTCCGCGACTCCGGGGTGAGCAGGGTGACCGTACGGGCTCCGGTGTCCGCCACGGGCGTACGCCGGGAGGGGGTCCCGGGGTCCGTCCGGGGCCGGTCCACGATGTCGGCCGCGATGCGCTCCGCGAAGACCAGGCCCTCCAGGAGGGAGTTGGACGCCAGGCGGTTGGCGCCGTGCACACCCGTGCAGGCGACCTCGCCGCAGGCGTACAGGCCAGGCACCGTCGTACGGCCCCGGAGGTCCGTACGCACGCCGCCCGAGGCGTAGTGCGCGGCGGGGGCCACCGGGATCGGCTGTGTGACCGGGTCGATGCCGTGCGCGCGGCAGGCGGCGAGGATCGTCGGGAAGCGCTGCTCCCACATCGTGGCGCCGAAGTGGCGGGCGTCGAGATACATGTGCTCGGTGCCGTGCAGGTGCATCTGACGCGTGATGGCCTTGGCGACGATGTCGCGGGGGGCCAGCTCCGCCAGCTCGTGCTGCCCGAGCATGAAGCGGGTGCCGGAGGCGTCGACGAGATGGGCGCCCTCGCCCCGTACCGCTTCGGAGACGAGCGGCTGCTGGCCCTCGGAGTCGGCTCCGAGAAACAGGACGGTCGGATGGAACTGCACGAATTCGAGGTCGGATACCTCGGCTCCCGCCCTCAGCGCGAGGGCAACCCCGTCGCCCGTGGAGACCGGCGGGTTGGTGGTGGCGGAGAAGACCTGGCCCATGCCACCGGTGGCGAGCACCACGGCCGGGGCGTGGACGGCGCCCACGCCGTCGTGCTGGCCCTCACCCATGACGTGCAGGGTGACGCCCTCCGTACGGCCTTCGGCGTCCGTGATCAGGTCCAGGACCAGGGCGTTCTCGATGATGCGCAGGGCGGCCGAGCGGACCGCCCCGACCAGGGCGCGGGAGATCTCGGCGCCTGTCGCGTCGCCCCCCGCGTGCGCGATACGGCGGCGGTGATGGCCGCCCTCACGGGTCAGGGCGATCGCGCCGGATTCGGTGGTGTCGAAGTGCGCCCCGGTGTCGATCAGCCGGCGTACGGCGTCGGGCCCCTCGGTGACCAGGGCGCGCACCGCCGTCTCGTCGCAGAGACCGGCCCCGGCGACCAGGGTGTCGTCGAGGTGCTGCTCGGGGGTGTCGCCCTCGCCGAGCGCGGCGGCGATGCCGCCCTGCGCCCAGCGGGTGGAGCCGTCGTCGAGGCGGGCCTTGGTGACGACCACGGTCGCGAGCCCGGCCGCGGCGCAGCGCAGTGCGGTGGTGAGACCGGCCACGCCGGAGCCGACCACGACGACGTCCGCGTCGATGGCCCAGCCGGGGGCGGGGGCGGTCAGCCGTATTCCGGTCACGTGAGGGCTCCGAGGGTCAGCGGGATGTTGTCGATGAGGCGGGTGGCTCCCACCCGCGCCGCGACGACGAGGACGGCCTCGCCGCTGACGCGGTCGTCGGGCACCTCGGTGAAGTCCGCCGGGTCCACGAGCGCCACGTAGTCGAGGGCGAGCGGCACCGCCTCCTCCGCCGCCTCGTCGAGGACGGCCCGGGCGGCGGCCAGCACCGCGGCGGGTGCGACGGTCGGCCGGGCCAGCGCCACGGCCTGGGTGTCGGCGGCCGCGCGGGCCTCTCCGAGCTGGTTCAGGGCGGCGGCGCGGCCGTCACGCTCCGGGACCGTCCGGGCGCGGGCGTGCAGGGTCTGCTGGGCGACCAGCCGGTCGCGGGCGGCGAACAGGGCCCTGGGCAGGGCCAGCGCGGTCCGGCGCTCCTCGGTGGAGAGGAAGCGGTTGCGGCTGGAGAGCGCCAGGCCGTCGGGGTCGCGGACGGTCGGCACCGCGACGATGTCGGTGCCGAAGTTGAGGTCGCGCACCATACGGCGGACCAGCGCCAGCTGCTGGACGTCCTTCTGTCCGAAGAACGCCGCGTCCGGGCGGGTGAGGTGCAGGAGCTTGGCGACGACGGTGAGCATGCCGTCGAAGTGCCCGGGACGGGCGGCGCCTTCCAGCCGCTCGCCCATGGGGCCGGCGACGATCCTCACCTGCGGCTCGCCGCCCGGGTAGACCTCGTCGACGGAGGGGGCGAACACCGCGTCGGCGCCGGCCTCCGAGGCGACGGCGAGGTCGGCCTCCAGGGTGCGGGGGTAGCGGTCGAGGTCGGCGGCCTCGCCGAACTGGAGCGGGTTGACGAAGACGGTGACCACGACCTGGCCCCCGGGCCCGGCGGCGGCCCGCGCGGCACGGATCAGCGTGGCATGGCCGTCGTGCAGCGCGCCCATCGTCATCACGACGGCGCGGCGTGTCCCGGCGGCCCGGCCGAGGGCGTCCAGCTCCGCCGTGGAGCGCAGCAGGGTGGCGGGTGCGGTGTTCATCGCTTCTCCCCCGGTCCGGACGCGTCCGGTCCGTGTGTTCCGTTCGTTCCGTTGACGGCGTTGCTGTCGGACAGGACGCCGAGGAGGTCCTCCGCGAACTCCGGCTTGAGCAGGCCGTGGTCGAGGGCCCGGTCGGCCGTGGCGCGCGCCATGGCGAGATATCCGGCCACCGTCTGCGGCGCGTGGGCGCGCAGCTCGCGGATGTGTGCGGACACCGTCCCCGCGTCGCCCCGGGCGACGGGTCCGGTCAGTGCCGCGTCACCGGAGCGCAGGGCGTTGTCGAGCGCGGCCCCGAGCAGGGGGCCGAGCATCCGGTCGGGCGCGCCCACGCCGGCCTTGCGGAGCAGGTCCATGGACTGCGCGACGAGGGTGACCAGGTGGTTCGCCCCGAGGGCGAGGGCCGCGTGGTAGAGCGGCCGGGACTCCTCGGCGATCCACTCGGGTTCGCCGCCCATCTCGATGACGAGCGCCTCCGCGGCGAGCCTGAGCTCCTCGGGGGCGGTCACCCCGAAGGAGCAGCCCGCCAGGCGCTGTACGTCGACGGAGCTGCCGGTGAAGGTCATCGCCGGGTGCAGGGCGAGGGGGAGGGCGCCGGCCCGCAGCGCGGGGTCGAGCACCTTCGTGCCGTACCGGCCGGAGGTGTGGACGAGCAGCTGGCCCGGTCGCACGGCGCCGGTCTCGGCGAGGCCTTCGACCAGGCCGGGCAGGGCGTCGTCGGGGACGGTCAGCAGCACGAGTTCGGCGCGTGCGAGGACCTCGGCGGGGGTGACCAGGGGGACGTCGGGGAGCAGTGCGGCGGCCCGGCGCACGGATGCGTCGGAGACGCCCGACACCGCGACCGGGCGGTGCCCGGCGAGCTGCAGCGAGGCGGCGAGGGCGGGGCCGACCCGCCCCGCGCCGACGACGCCGACGGTGAGACGGGCGGGGCGGTCCCTCGCGTCGAGGGCTTCCTTGGAAACTGATGCGTTCACGCGGCGATGGCCTTCCGTTCCAGTCCGCGGGGGGTACCGGACGATTCCTCTGCATGCTACGCCAGCGTTTCGTCACACACCCCGGCCGTCCACAGCCTGTGGATAACTTCTGGCGGGAGAGAACCCTGGATGGGCGCCGTCAGCGGTCCGGGTGATGATCGTCCCATGGGAGACACCGAGGAGCAGAAGCAGCGACACCGCAGGCTGACCGCGTGGCAGCGGTCCGGAAAGGTGCTGGCGCGGATGTCCGCGGACCACATGCTGGCCGGCCGGCTGGCGGCCCTGGCCGCCGACGCCGGCACGGTCCACGACCTGGGCGACTGGACGGACGTGTACGGCGGCGGGGTCGTCGCGGAGGCCGAGCGGCGCACGGCCGGCCTGCTGGGCATGGAGGCCGCCGCGTTCTTCCCGACGGGGACGATGGCCCAGCAGGTCGCGCTGCGCTGCTGGGCGGGGCGCACGGGCGATCCGGCCGTGGCGCTGCACCCCCTCTCCCATCCGGAGGTGCACGAACGCGGCGCTCTCACCTCGGTGAGCGGACTGCGTACGGTGCATCCGACGACGGAGCCCCGGCAGCCCACGGCGGACGAGATCCGGGACTTCCCCGAGCCGTTCGGCACGCTGATGCTGGAGCTGCCGCTGCGTGACGCCGGCTTCGTCCTGCCCTCCTGGGAGGAGCTGGAGGCCGTCGTGGCCGCCGCGCGGGAGCGGGACGCGGTGGTGCATCTGGACGGGGCGCGCCTGTGGGAGTGCACGTCGCACTTCGGGCGCGGCCTGCCGGAGATCGCGGCGCTCGCAGACACCGTCTACGTGTCGTTCTACAAGTCCCTGGACGGGCTGTCCGGAGCGGTGCTGGCGGGCTCCGAGTCCCTGATCGAGGAGGCGCGGACCTGGCGCCACAGGTACGGCGGACAGGTCTTCCAGCAGTACCCGGCGGCCCTCTCCGCCCTGCTGGGCCTGGAGCGGGAGCTGCCGAGGCTGCCGTCGTACGTGGCGCACGCGAAGGTGCTCGCCGGCGCTCTGGCGGACGGCCTCGCGGGATCGGCGGTGCCGTGGTTCCGGGTGCACCCCGAGCCGCCGCACACGCACCAGTTCCAGGTCTGGCTGCCCTATGCGGCGGACGTGCTGGACGAGGCGTCGGTACGGCAGGCCGAGGAGACGGGCGTGACGCTCTTCCGCCGCTGGTTCGCGGCTCCGGCGGGGCCGCCCGGACTCTCGTTCACCGAGGTCACGGTCGCGGCGCAGGGGCTGGAGTGGACGGCCGGCGACGTGCGGGAAGCGGTGGCGGATTTCGTGGCGCGGCTCCGGGACGAGGCGTCACCTCAGGCGTAGGGCGGACGGTGCGCGGCCGTCCAGGCGCGGATGCGCCTGCGGATGGTGCGCAGGACCTCCAGGTCGTGCGCACCGGGCGGCGGGGGTGCGTCCTCGCCGTGCCGCGCGGCGCGGTAGCTGTCGAGCATGTGCTGCTGAACGGTGTCCATGAATCCAGCCTGGCCCCGGCCCGGCGGGCCCGCCCGTGGATTGACGGTCGCGGTCAAGTGACGACGGCCGTCGCCCCCGCACCCCGCACCATGGAGGGGTGAGTGTGCACATCGACATCGCCGGCCTGCCTCCTGAGCGCATCGTTTTCGAGACCTCCCCTCTCGCCGAGCTGGGGCTCGCCCTCCACGCCCTCTCCGAACCTGGGCACCACCCCGGACTGCACGGCTGGGCGACCGCGACCTCCGCGGCCCTGGAACCGGACCTCGCGGACCGGCTGCACGAGGCGGAGTTCCTGTGGCGGAACACCTTCTCGGACGTCTTCATGCCGTTCGCCGGCGTCCGCGGCGGAGACGGCAGGACCGGCTCGACCCTCGCCGAGGACCTGGACATCCTGGACAGGCTCGACGACGAACGGTTCGTCTCGGCCGCCCTGGAATTCACCTGCACGAACCTGTACGGAACGGGGGCGCCCTCGCCCCTCGCCGATGCCGGGATGCGGGCACGCGCGCTCGACATGGCGTCGGCCCGGGGGCCGAAGCAGCTGGACTTCACCCGGCAGCTGCTGGCCGACCCCGGCTCGGTGCGCGGCTGGGTCCGGCGCCTCTTCGAGGACTGCGACCAGGCCTTCTTCGCCGACACCTGGCGGCGTACCCGGGTCCAGCTGGTCGCCGACGCACGGCACAAGACCGAGGTGCTGCGGCACAAGGGCGTCGGCGCGGCCCTGGGCGCGGTCTCCGCGGCCCTGTCGCTCGACGAGGAGACCGGCAGGATCAGCGCGGACAAGCTGACCACGGGCCGGACCGAGGCCACGGGCTCGGCCGCGGGCACCGGCCTCACCCTCATCCCGACCAGCTTCGGCTGGCCGCATCTGATGGTGCTGCACGCCCCCGGCTGGCGCCCCGTCATCCACTACCCGGTGCACCGACCCGAGCTGCCCTCCCCCGCCTCCGTCGAGCTGCTCCAGCTCCGGATGGAGGCGCTGGCCCACCCCATGCGGATGAGGCTCTGCCGCAACCTGGCCCGCTCCCCGTACACCACGGGTGAACTCGCCGAATCGCACGGCATCACGCCGCCCGAGGTCTCGCGCCACCTGGCCATGCTCAAGAAGGCCGGCCTGGTCACCACCCGCCGGCGCGGCCGGTACGTCCTGCACTCGCTGGAATTGACGGTCGTGGCACGCCTGGGCAGTGACTTCCTGGAGGGCGTGCTGCGGTGAACCGCGCGGGAGTCCCGGCCGACCCCCTTGTCCGTTCTGCCCGCCGAGGAGCGGTCAGCCCGTTCCGCCGCCGGCCCGCACCAGTCCCGTCTCGTACGCGAGGACGACGACCTGGACCCGGTCGCGCAGGCCGAGTTTGGTGAGGATGCGGCCCACGTGGGTCTTCACGGTCGCCTCGGACAGCACCAGACGGGCCGCGATCTCGCCGTTCGACAGGCCCTGCGCGACGAGCAGCATCACTTCGCGCTCGCGCTCGGTCAGCTTCTCGACATGCTTGTGCTGGGGCTCCTTCCTGCCGCTCGGCAGCATCGGGGAGAACCGGTCGAGCAGCCTGCGGGTGGTGGAAGGGGCGACCACGGCGTCGCCGCTGTGCACCGCGCGGATGGCGGAGAGCAGCTCGCCGGGCGGCACGTCCTTGAGCATGAAACCGCTGGCGCCCGCCTTCAGACCGGAGAAGGCGTACTCGTCCAGGTCGAAGGTGGTCAGGATCAGCACCTTCGGCGGTTCGGTCCGCGCGCAGATGCGCCGGGTCGCCTCGACGCCGTCCAGCCGCGGCATGCGTACGTCCATCAGCACCACGTCGACGGCCGTGGACCGCAGGACCTCGATCGCCTCCGCCCCGTCGCCCGCCTCCGCGACGACCTCCATGTCCGGCTGGGCGGCGAGCACCATCCGGAAGCCGGTGCGCAGCAGCACCTGGTCGTCGACGAGCATCACGCGGATGGCCATGAGGTGTCCTGTCCTTCTGTCACTGGTTGGCCGGCTTGAGCGGCAGCAGTGCGCTGATCCGGAAGCCGCCGCCCTGGCGCGGGCCCGCGTCCAGCGTGCCGCCGACCATGCCGACCCGCTCCCGCATGCCGATCATGCCCTGTCCCGCGCCGTCGGCGCCGCCGTCCTCGTAGAGCTCGTGCGGGGCGCCGCGGCCGTCGTCCTCGACCAGCAGGCCGAGCCCGTCGTCGAAGTAGACCAGCCGCACGCTCGCCCCGGCGTCGGGGCCCCCGTGCTTACGGGTGTTGGTGAGCGCCTCCTGGACGATGCGGTACGCGGTCAGCTCGACCCCGCTCGGCAGCGGACGCGGAGTGCCCTCGATCTTGAAGTCCACCGCGAGGCCGGTCTCCCTGACCTTGCCGACGAGTTCCTCGATCTGCTCGACGTCGGGCTGGGGGACGTACTCCCCGCTCTCCGGGGAATCACCGGTCCTGAGCACTCCGAGCAGCCGCCGCATCTCGGCGAGCGCCTGGCGTCCGGTGCCGGAGATGGTCTCCAGGGCCTGCCGGGCCTGGTCGGGAGACGAGTCCATGACATACGCGGCGCCGTCGGCCTGGACCACCATCACCGAGACGTTGTGCGCGACGACGTCGTGCAGTTCGCGGGCGATACGGGCCCGTTCGGCGGCGACCGCGACCTTCGACTGCGCCTCGCGCTCCCGCTCCAGCCGGGCCGCCCGCTCCTCCAGCTGGCTGAAGTAGGCCCGCCGGGTGCGTATGGAATCGCCGAGCACCCAGGCCAGGACGAAGGGCACGGTCATCATCACGACGTAGCCGAGCGTCTGGGCCCAACCGCCGTACGGTGCGTCGTCGGGCCAGCGCAGCCGCGAGATCCCCGCCGCGGCCAGGCTGCATCCGAGGGCGAGCCGCGACGCCCAGCGGTCCCCCACCGTGGCCACGGTGTACGTGATCACCAGCAGGGCGAAGTCCGCCACGTCCGGCCGCACCCCGAACAGCAGCTGGGCGAGCCCCATCAAAATCGCGAGCAGCAGCATCTTCTCCGGCGCGCGGCGGCGCAGCGCGACCACGACGCACAGCCCGACCGCGATCGGCACCGCGGCGACGCGCTCCGGGCCGCCGCCGACCTGGCCGGCCACGATGGACACGCCGGAGAACCCGAGGAGGAGGACAGCCCAGAGGATGTCGACGCCCGTCGGGTGTCTGCGGATGAAATCGTAGAAGCGCTGCACATTACCCAGCGTAGGGACAGCAGATCGGTGCCCGGGTCAGCCGGAGGGCCGATCCGGGTCCTGGGACCGTACTCCCCAAGGTGGAGACTTGCCCATGTGACGTATGACTGGTGCCGCTGGCGGGAAGCCGCCGAGACCGCTTTGTACGGGGAAGAGGGCTTCTACCGGCGCCCGGAGGGCCCCGCGGGCCATTTCCGGACCTCGGTGCACGCCTCCCCCTTGTTCGCCGGCGCAGTCGCCCGGCTGCTGGCCGGCACGGCACGGGAGCTGGGGACCGACACGGTCGACCTCGTGGACGCCGGGGCGGGCCGCGGCGAGCTGTTGACCGGAGTGCTCGCGGCGCTGCGGGACGGGGCCGTGGCCCCCGGTCTGACCGTACGGGCGTACGCCGTGGAGCTCGCCCCGCGCCCGCCGGACCTGGCCCCGGACATCGAGTGGTGCGCCCGGCCGCCGCAGGGTGCGCGGGGGCTGCTGTTCGCCAACGAATGGCTGGACAACGTCCCGACGGACATCGCCGAGGCCGACGCGGACGGGGTCCCCCGCTACGTCCTCGTGCGGAGGGACGACGGCACCGAGCGGCTGGGTGATCCGGTGACCGGGGCCGACGCCCGGTGGCTGAGCCGCTGGTGGCCGCTGTCCCGGCCCGGCGACCGTGCGGAGATCGGGAGGCCACGCGACGAGGCGTGGGCCCGTGCCGTCGAGTCGCTGGCCGGCGGGACAGCGGTGGCGGTCGACTACGCGCATGTACGGGCGTCGAGGCCGCCGTTCGGGACGCTGACCGGGTTCCGGGGAGGCCGCGAGGTGCCTCCCGTGCCCGACGGGAGCTGCGACCTCACCTCGCACGTGGCGCTGGACGCCTGCGCGGCGGCGGCGGGCGGCGTGGCCGAGCTCCTCGACCAGCGGACGGCGCTGCGGGAGCTGGGGATCAGCGGCGAACGCCCTCCGCTGGCACGGGCGTCGGCCGATCCCGTCGGTTACGTCCGGGCGCTCGCGTCGGCCGGGGAGGCCGCGGAGCTGACGGCGCGGGACGGGCTGGGCGACTTCGGCTGGCTGCGGCATCGGGTCCCGGACCGTGGGGAGGGTGCCGGCCGGTGAGGAGCGCCGGCCCGTGAAGAGGGCTGGACCGCGAAGCGGGCCCCCGGACCTGAAGGGGGATACTGTCCCGCATGACGGAGACGACGATCGGCATCGGCGGCGCGGCGGAGAGCACCGACATGGTGCTGAACATCGGTCCGCAGCACCCCTCCACCCACGGTGTGCTCCGGCTGCGGCTCGTCCTGGACGGCGAGCGGATCCAGCAGGCCGAGCCCGTCATCGGCTATATGCACCGGGGCGCCGAGAAGCTCTTCGAGGCCAGGGACTACCGGCAGATCATCATGCTCGCCAACCGCCACGACTGGCTGTCGGCGTTCTCCAACGAGCTCGGGGTCGTCATGGCCGTCGAGCGGATGCTCGGCATGGAGGTCCCTGAGCGCGCCGTCTGGACGAGGACGCTGCTCGCCGAGCTGAACCGGGTGCTCAACCACCTGATGTTCCTCGGCTCCTACCCCCTGGAACTCGGCGGGATCACCCCGATGTTCCACGCGTTCCGGGAGCGCGAGGAGCTCCAGGCCGCCATGGAGGAGGTCTCCGGCGGCCGGATGCACTACATGTTCAACCGTGTCGGCGGCCTCAAGGAGGACCTGCCCGCGGGCTGGCTCGGCCGGGCCCGGGACGCCGTGGCGT
Organism: Streptomyces sp. QL37; assembly: GCF_002941025.1. Taxonomy (NCBI): domain Bacteria; kingdom Bacillati; phylum Actinomycetota; class Actinomycetes; order Kitasatosporales; family Streptomycetaceae; genus Streptomyces; species Streptomyces sp. QL37. The sequence continues at coordinate 3,867,976 of NZ_PTJS01000001.1, forward strand.
CCGTGCGCTCGCGGATGGACGTGTACGACCGGCTGGTGCTCGGCAACGAGATCTTCCGGGGGCGCACCCGCGGGGTGGGCGTGCTGTCCGCCGAGGCCGTGCACGCGTACGGGGTGTCCGGGCCGATCGCCAGGGCCTCGGGGGTCGACTTCGACCTGCGGCGCGACGAGCCGTACCTCGCCTACGGGGAGCTGCGGGACACGCTCAAGGTCGTCACCCGGACCGAAGGCGACTGCCTGGCCCGTTTCGAATGCCTCCTGGAGCAGACCCACAACGCCCTGGACCTCGCCGACGCGTGCCTGGACCGGATGGCCGATCTGCCGCCCGGGCCGATCAACCAGCGGCTGCCCAAGGTGCTGAAGGCCCCGGAGGGCCACACCTACGCGTGGACCGAGAACCCGCTGGGCGTCAACGGCTACTACCTCGTGTCCACGGGCGAGAAGACCCCGTACCGGCTGAAGCTGCGTTCCGCCTCGTTCAACAACATCCAGGCGCTCACCGAGCTGCTGCCGGGGACGCTCGTCGCCGACATGGTCGCGATCCTGGGCTCGCTCTTCTTCGTCGTCGGAGACATCGACAAGTAGCCCCGGCCGCGCGGGCTCCCGCCCGACGAGCTCTCCTGCTACGAGGAGATCGCGCTGCGCAGCTCGACGACGTCCAGCTGCTCCGTCTCGTCGTGCGCCGTCAGGTCGATGACCTTGCCGACGGCCCGGTTCTCGGCCGCGCCCGTGCGGTGCGCCGCCAGCGCCTCCTCGCCCACCACGTCCGCGAGGTCCTCGTTCTGCACGGACTCGATCGCGGCGTTCGCCTTCTGCGTGCCGAAGAAGTCGAAGCTTCCCCGGGGGACGAGGTGGCGGCGCGCGGCGGCGTAGGGGACGACGGCGGATGCCGCGGGTACGGCGCGGGGCGGGCGCACGGCCGCGGGGGACAGCTGCGGTGCGGGCAGGGCGGCCTGGGGACGGCGGTGCTGGAGGTCACCCGCTCCGGCGACCGCCGCGTGCTTCCCCCTTGGGCTGTCGCCCTCCGGATCCCGTGCCACCGAGCGCTCGGCGATGTCACGCTGCCGGGCCGACTCGGCCGTGCGGCGCGCCTCCTGGAGTGCGGCGTTGCGGCCCAGGTCCCGCAGTGCCTGGGCGGCCCGCAGATAGGCGCCCGGAGTCGGCGTGGAGCGGCCGGGCAGGAGCTCGCGCGGTGCGGACGCCTCGATGGCGAGCTGCCTGCGGCCCTCGAGCGCGCTGGCCCGCTCCGTCTCGGCGTTGGCGTACCGGCGCAGCAGCGCGGCGTGTTCGCCCCGCAGCCCGGCGAGCTCCACGCGCTTGCGGCGCAGCTTGGTCTCCAGCCGGGTGCGCAGTTCCCTTGATTCCTCGAGGTCCGCCTCGAGTTCGGCTATGCGCTCCTCGGTCTTCCACTCGTCGCTCGCCCGGGCGCGGTTCAGCTCCGCGACACGCAGTCCCGCGGCCCTGTCCCAGCTGCGCATCAGACAGGCACCGGTGACAGCCACAGCCGCGGTCACGGCCACCAGGACGCGCAGCGGCAGCGGTTCCCCGAGGAGCCAGGCACCGGCGGCACAGACGACCGGCACTCCGGCCACCGCGGCGGGAGGCAGGATTCTGTGGAGGGGCGGCGAATGGCGGTGGCGTCCTCGTGGCATGGCCCGAAATTTACCGTGCGTACGAGCCACTTGGGAGACCGCCCGGCAATCTGTTCCCCGCCGGTTACCTAAAGGCCTCCGGTCCGGGTCGGGCGGGCCTCCCAAGTGGCCCTCGTGCACGCCTTTTTACTTCTTGATCAGCCCCTTCGACCGGAGATAGTCCCCGGCCGCGTCGGCGGGCTTGGCACGCTCCGCGTCGACCTTGCGGTTGAGTTCCGCGAGGTCTTCCGTGGTGAGTACGTCGGTGAGCTTCCCGAGCGCTTCCGCGATCTCCGGCGCGCCCGCGTCCTCGGCATTGAGAACCGGAAGGACGTTGTCCGCGTTCTGCAGCTTCTTGTCGTCCTCCAGGAACACCAACCCGTAGGAGTCGAGCACCGCGTCCGTGGTGGTCGTGAGGACCAGCTGGTCCTCACCGTCCTTGACGGCTTGCTTGGACTGCGGCGTGCCGACGCCCTTGGGGTCGATCCCGGTGACGTCGATGCCGTACGTCTTCTTCAGTCCGGGTGCGCAGAACGGGCGCACCTCACACTCGTCTCCCGCCGCGATCTTCACTTTGATCTTCGAGCTGCCGAGATCGGAAAGCGTCCGGAGACTGTTCTTCTCGGCGAATTCCTTGGACACCGCGAAGGCGTTCTGGTCGACCGCCTTCCCCGCCGGAAGGACCTTCAGTCCGAGCGGGGTGGCGAGCTTCTCCAGAGCGGTGACGGTGGCCGCCACGTCACCCGAGGCGACCGGCTTCGCCTCCGCCTCCTTCGCTCCGTTGACCTTGGCGTTGAGGAATTCCGCGAGGGTCGCCGCGTATTCCGGTACGACGTCTATCTCACCCTTCTCCAGCGAGGGCTCGTAGAGTTCGCGGTTCTTCACCGTGGTGACCGACGTGTCGTAACCGGCAGCGCCCAGGACCTGGGCGTACAGCTCGGCGAGCACCTTGGACTCGGTGAAGCCGGCCGCGCCCACGACGAGCGAGCCCTTCTTCGAGTCGGAGCTGGCTCCCGTGTCCGAACCGCTCTTCTCCTTCTCCAGGCTGTCGCCGCCGCAGGCGGCGAGCGACCCTGCCAGAGCGACCGCTCCGATAACCGCACCCGCTATGCGCGAGGTCCTGCTCATGTTGTTCTCCATCCGCGAAAAATGGTGTGCACAGTCCGAAAAGTCAGCGCGTTCATACCGGCCGGCGGCGGCGCAGCGGCGACAGCAGCCGGTCCAGCGCCACGAGGACGCCCTCCACCACCAGGGCCAGGAGGGCGACCAGCACGGCACCGGCGAAGACCTGCGCGGTGTCGTAGGTGTTGAACCCGGCGGTGATGATCCGGCCCAGGCCGCCGAGACCGACCATCGCCGCGATCGAGGCGGTGGCCACCACCTGGACGGCGGCGGACCGGAGGCCGGTCATGATCATCGGGTACGCGAGCGGGAGTTCGACCCGCAGGAAGAGCTGTGTGCCGGACATCCCCATGCCCCGCGCGGCCTCCAGCACCGACCGGTCCACCTCCGCCATCCCGACGTAGGCGTTGGTCAGCAGCGGGGGCACGGCGAACAGCACCAGGGCGATGACCGTGGGCAGATAGCCGGAGTTGCGCAGGGGCGTCATCATGAACAACGCCAGCACCGCGAACACCGGGACCGCGCGCCCCACGTTGGAGATGTTGACGGCGAGCCCGCCGCCCTTGCCCACGTGCCCGAGATACAGGGCGACGGGCAGGGCGATGAGGCAGGCCGCCGCGAGGGCGATCCCGCTGACGTACAGATGCTCGGCCAGCCGGTGTCCCGCCCCGCCGTCCCCCGACCAGTTGGCTCCCGTGGTCAGCCAGGTCCACGCCTCCCCGACGACTCCCATGGATCAGACCGCCTCCGTCTTCGCGATGCCCGCCCCGGCGGACGCCCCGGCGGGCGTCCGTATCCGGGTCCAGGGTGTGAGCAGGCGTTGCACGCCGAGCAGGAGGAGGTCCGCGGCCACCGCGAGCAGCACGCAGAGCACGGACGCGGTGAGCACCTGCGCCTTGAAGAAGCTCGGCAGCGCGTCCTCTATGAGATTGCCGAGGCCGCCCTTGCCGACGAGCGAGCCGACCGTCGTCAGCGCGACCGTCGACACCGTGGCGATGCGCAGCCCGGCCATCAGCGCGGGCAGCGCGAGAGGGAGTTCGACCTCCCAGAGGAGCCGGACGGGCCCGTACCCCATGCCTTCGGCGGCTTCCCTGGCCTCCTGCGGGACCGCTTCGAGTCCCGCCAGGATGTTGCGTACGAGAATGGTCAGCGAATAGAGCACCAGGCCGGTGACGACGAGCGCCGCCGAGAGGCCGAAGACCGGCAGCAGCAGCGAGAACATCGCCAGAGACGGCACTGTGTAGAGCACGGTCGTCAGGCCCAGCACCGGGCCCGCGAAATGCCGGCCGCGGCGCGCGAGCAGCGCGAGCGGGAATGCCACCGCGAGCCCTATCAGCACGGAGGCCGCGGTGATCCAGATGTGCTGAACGGTCGCTTCGGTCAACTCATGGCTGCGGGAGCGCAGATACTCTCCGCAGATCCAGTCGTTCGCCACCAGGCAGTTCTGCTCGGCCATCCGCCCCCACCTCCTGTTTGCCCTCGCGATGCCGCCCCGGGTCCGGTCCTGGGTGACCCTATCCCCGACCACCGACAATCGCCGAGGCTGTCGTATTCCGGCAACATGGCCTTCACAGAACCCGCGTCACAATGGGGAATCATGATCCGTTTCGAGCACGTCACCAAGCGGTACGAGGACGGCACCACCGCCGTCGACGACCTTTCCTTCGAGGTCGCCGAGGGTGAACTGGTCACGCTCGTCGGGCCTTCCGGCTGCGGCAAGACGACCACCATGAAAATGGTGAACCGTCTGACCGAACCGACCGAGGGCCGGATATTCCTCGACGGGGACGACATATCCACCATCGATCCCGTCAGGCTCCGCCGGCGTATCGGCTATGTGATCCAGCAGGTCGGACTGTTCCCGCACAAGACGGTCCTGGAGAACACCGCGACCGTCCCCCATCTCCTCGGCTGGGGACGCGAAAAGGGCAGGCGGCGCGCGGCTGAACTGCTGGATCTCGTCGGACTGGATCCGTCCGTTTATGGCGGCCGCTATCCCGAGCAGCTTTCCGGCGGCCAGCGCCAACGGGTAGGCGTGGCACGGGCCCTGGCGGCCGATCCCCCGGTTCTGCTGATGGACGAGCCTTTCGGAGCGGTCGACCCGGTCGTGCGGGAAAGGCTGCAGAACGAATTCCTGAAGCTGCAGTCGCAGGTCCGCAAGACCGTGCTGTTCGTCACCCATGACATCGAGGAAGCCGTCCGCCTCGGCGACAGGATCGCGGTGTACGGGCACGGCCGCATCGAGCAGTTCGACACCCCGGCCACGGTGCTCGGGGCTCCGGCGACGCCGTACGTCGCGGATTTCGTCGGCGCGGACCGCGGCCTGAAGCGGCTGTCGGTCACGCCCATCGAGGAGAGCGACCTGGACCAGCCGCCGGTCGTCCATCTCGACGATCCGCTGGCGAAGGCGACCGAGCGGCTGCGGGCGGACGGCGCGCGCTGGGCGGTCGTCCTCGACGGTCAGGACAATCTGCACGGCTGGATCCCGGCGGGCGACGGCCGGACGGCCGAGGGCACGGTCCGTGAGCACGCCCGGCGCATGGAGGCCTGGCTCCCGCTCGGCGCGCCGCTCAAGCAGGCTTTCGCGACGATGCTGCAGCACGACGCGGGCTGGATCGCCGTCATCGACGAGGAGGCCACCGGACGCTTCCTGGGCGTGCTCACCCCTGCCCGCCTGCATGAGGCCCTGCGCCGCTCGATCGACGCGGACGCACAGGACGTGCCGCGCGCCGAGGTCGCCGTGGAGACCGTGGCCGGCGTGGGTTCCCCCTGACCGGCCCCTCGCCCCGCCGTCCGTCCGGCTGAACGCCGCGCGAGCGGATCCCGAGGCGAGCGGATCCGGCCGGAGCCTCGTGAGGACCCCATGCCGGACGCGGTCGGCGGGGACGGCGGCGTCCGCCGAGGACCGCACCGGGCTCCACGGGCCGGGCGGGACCTCGCGGACACGGCCTAGGCTGGGCGCATGAGTACGTTGCGAGGGCGGGGCACGGTGCGGGGTCTCCCGGAGTGGGACCGCTGTGCGGTCATGGGCGTCGTCAATGTGACGCCCGACTCCTTCTCCGACGGAGGCCACTGGTTCGACACCACGGCGGCGATCAAACACGGCCTCGAACTGGTGGCCGAAGGGGCCGATCTGATCGACGTCGGCGGCGAGTCGACCCGTCCGGGAGCGAGCAGGGTGGACGAGGCCGAGGAGCTGCGCCGGGTGATCCCCGTCGTGCGCGGACTGGCCTCGGAGGGAGTCACGATCTCCGTGGACACCATGCGGGCCGGCGTCGCCGAGCAGTCCGTCGCGGCCGGCGCGGTGCTGGTCAACGACGTGAGCGGTGGCCTCGCCGACCCGGGCATGATCCCGGTCGTCGCCGACGCCGGGGTGCCCTTCGTCGTCATGCACTGGCGCGGCTTCAGCGAGTCGATGAACAGCCGCGCGGTCTACGGGGACGTCGTCGGCGAAGTCGTCGCGGAGCTCCGGGAGCGCATGGAGGCCGTGGTCGAGGGCGGGGTGGACCCCGACAAACTGGTGATCGACCCCGGACTGGGCTTCGCCAAGAACGCCGCTCAGGACCTCGCGCTGGTCGCGCACCTCGACCGGCTCCGCGATCTGGGCAGGCCCCTTCTCGTCGCCGCCTCCCGCAAGCGGTTCCTCGGCCATGTCCTGGCCGGTGAGGGCGCGGCCCCGCCGCCCGCCCGCGAGCGGGACGCCGCGACGGCCGCGGTCTCCGCGCTCTCCGCGGCCGCGGGCGCCTGGGCGGTCCGGGTGCACGCGGTACGGCCGACGGCGGACGCGGTGCGGGTCGCCCGCGCCGTCGAGGGAGCCGCGTGAGCGCCCCGCGCGACGAGCACGAGGAGGCGGCGGCCGACATCGCGGCGGTCGAGCAGGCGAACACCGCCTTCTACGAGGCGATGGAACGCGGCGACCTCGACGAACTCTCCGGTCTGTGGCTGCCCGGCGAGGACCTCACGGTGTCCTGCGTCCACCCGGGCTGGCCGGTGCTCACGGGCCGCGGCGAGGTGCTGCGGAGCTATGCGCTGATCATGGCGAACACGGAGTACATCCAGTTCTTCCTCACCGATGTCGGGGTCTCCATGACCGGCGACACCGCCTTGGTGACCTGCACCGAGAACATCCTCAGTGGTGGCCCCGCGGAGGAGGGGAACTCCCTCGGCCCGCTCGTCGGCCAGCTCGTCGTCGCCACCAATGTGTTCCGGCGCACACCGGACGGCTGGAAGCTCTGGTCCCACCACGGCTCCCCCGTACTGGCCGAAACCGGTGAGGAAGAGGACGAAGAACCTACTGCCTGAGCGGGCGGGGCGGATCGCGGGGATTGGGGCCCCCGATCACGGGGTATACGCGGCTACCAACCCTCTGCCGGGCGGGTCCGCGCCCCCGCGGGCGGGTCGTGTCGGTGCTCGCGGGTAGATTCGGAAGACGGCACCGCACCGCCCGCACGCGGCCAGGTGCCTCCGGAGACGACGAACAGCAGGAGTGATTCGCGTGGATCGTGTCGCGCTGCGCGGCCTCAAGGCCCGTGGGCACCACGGTGTCTTCCCCCGGGAGCGGGCAGAAGGCCAGACCTTCATCGTGGACCTGGTGCTCGGTCTCGACACCCGCCCCGCGGCAGCCACCGACGACCTGTCGAAGACCGTGCACTACGGCGTGGTGGCGGAAGAGGTCGTCGATGTCGTCAAGGGTGAGCCCGTCGATCTGATCGAGACCCTCGCGGAACGCATCGCGCAGCAGTGCCTCAAGCACGAGGGGGTCGAGGAGGTCGAGGTCGTCGTCCACAAGCCGGATGCCCCGATCACCGTCCCCTTCGACGACGTGACCATCACCATCACCCGGAGCCGAGCATGACTGCATTTTCCACCGAGGGGCAGAGTGACCCGACCGTACAGCCGGTTCCCACCGCAGTGGTCGAGCAGGTCGACGCGGCAGACGTCACCCTCTCCAACCCCAAACGGGCCGTGATCTCCCTCGGCTCCAATCTCGGCAACCGCCTGGAGACGCTCCAGGGCGCCATCGACGCCCTGGAGGACACCCCCGGCCTCCGGGTCAAAGCGGTCTCCCCCGTCTACGAGACGGAGCCCTGGGGCGTCGAGCCCGGTTCCCAGCCCTCGTACTTCAACGCGGTCATCGTGGTGAAGACGACCCTGCCCCCGTCCTCCCTGCTGGAGCGCGGCCAGGCCATCGAGGAGGCCTTCGACCGCGTCCGCGAGGAGCGCTGGGGACCGCGCACCATCGACGTCGACATCGTGTCGTACGCCGAGGTGGTCTCCGACGACCCCCTGCTGACCCTCCCGCACCCGCGCGCCCGTGAGCGCGCCTTCGTCCTCGCTCCGTGGCACGACGTGGACCCGGAGGCCCAGCTCCCCGGTGCCGGCCCCGTCGCCGAACTGCTGGCCGGTGTCGGCCGCGAGGGAGTGCTTCCCCGGCCCGACCTGGAACTCCGTCTCCCCGAGTAGTCGTTAGGCTCAAGGACGATCGATCACGGTCGACCGACACGGGCGATCGACACGGGCGATCGACACGGGCAACGGCGACGAAGGGCGGCACTCTCGGTGAAGCAACTACGGCTCGGGCTCCTGGCCGGACTCTTCGCCGGGGCCGGCGTGCTGTCCTGGGGTGGGGCCCGCCTCTGGGACTCCCTGGGGACACTGCCGAGCGTGCCGCTCGCCGCGCCCATCGTGCTGGCCGTGATCGCCGTCGTCCTGCTCGCCACGGCTCTGTCGATCCGGGCGCGGCTGCGCGCGCAGCGGGAGCGCCGTCCCGGGGCGAAGGGCGTGGAGCCGATGATGGCGGCGCGCGCCGTGGTCTTCGGCCAGGCGAGCGCGCTCGTCACCGCGCTCGTCGCGGGGATGTACGGCGGCACGGGCGTCTTCCTGCTCGGCTCCCTGGACGTCCCGCCCCGTCGGGATCAGGCCATCTATGCGGGCTTCGCCGTCCTGGCCGGGATCGCGGTCGTCGCCGCCGCCTATTTCCTCGAGCGTGTCTGCAAGCTCCCGGAGGACGGGGACGACGACAGGAACACGGCCCACGCCGCATAGGCCCTGCGCTTCCTCAGGCCCGTCCCGCGAGCCGCGTCCGCGAGGTCCGTCCCCGAGGCCCATCCGGGAGGCCCGTCCCCGAGGCCCGTCCGCGAGGCCCGTCCGCGAGGCCCGGCCTGATCCGGACGGAAAAACCTAGTCGGCCACCGGGTTCTCGATCAGGGTGACCCGGTTGCCGTCGGGGTCGTGTACGGCGGCGAACCGCACCCCCTGGGAGCCGGGCCGGGTCTCCCCGGCCGTGATCCCCCGGCCCGCGAGGTCCGAGAGCGCACGGTCCAGATCCTCGACCACCAGATTCACCAGCGTCCCGCCCGCGTGCTCGGGCGACTCGAAGACCTGGAGCCAGGCGTACGGGGAGACGTGCCAGTCGGCCAGCCCGTTCATGGGCCTCGCGTCGGCGGGGCGGCCGAAAAGCCGCTCGTACCACTCCACCGCCGGCTCGACGGCCGTCACGGGGGCTACGGCGAGCACATGGGTGAACGTCATCGGGAGGCTCCTCTCCTGGTGGATCCGGCCGTACGGCCGCTCCACACCGGTCGACTCCCCCCGCCGCGCGAACTCATCGCTGCCGCGTCCGGCCGGCCGCCACCGCCTTCGCAGAGGCCCTGGCCCTGGTTCAGCGCGCCATGATGAGGCTCATCGCCTCGGCCCGCGTGGCGGGGTCGCGCAGCTGGCCGCGGACGGCGGACGTGATCGTCTTCGCTCCGGGCTTGCGGATCCCCCGCATGGACATGCACATGTGCTCGCACTCGACGACGACGATGACCCCGCGCGGCTCCAGGATCGCCATCAGGGAGTCGGCGATCTGTGTGGTGAGCCGCTCCTGGACCTGCGGCCGCCGGGCGTAGACGTCGACCAGCCGGGCAAGCTTCGACAGTCCCGTGATCTTGCCACTCGTCGCCGGGATGTAGCCGACGTGCGCGACACCGTGGAAGGGCACCAGGTGGTGCTCGCAGGTGCTGAACACCTCGATGTCCTTCACCAGCACCATCTCGTCGTGGCCGAGATCGAACGTCGTCGTCAGGACGTCCTCGGGTTCCTGGTGGAGACCCGCGAATATCTCCTTGTACGCACGCGCCACCCGGCTCGGGGTCTCTCGCAGCCCCTCACGGTCAGGGTCCTCCCCCACGGCGATGAGGAGCTCCCGTACGGCCGACTCGGCCCGCTTCTCGTCGAATACGCCGATCGAGCCCTGCCCGTCGAGCGTCACCGGGTCGGTCATCTGTGCCTCGTTCCTCTATGCAGTCACATACGCGGGCCCGCCCGGACCCTCACGGAATTCGGCAGGCAACGCAGGCATACGGAAAAGCCGCGCCCCCACAGGCTAGAACCTGGGGGGCGCGGCATCCATTCCGGGCCTGGTGGAGCCCCCGTGACAGGGGCCACACCTGGTCGGGCAGGGGCTAGCTCTCGGGGCGATCCTCGGGGAGCGCCTCCGGGGAGGAGCCGGTGTTCTTCGACGTGATGTCCGTCGGAGCGATCTCCGGAGTACCCGAGCCATTGGCAGTGCCGTTGGTGAGGGCGAGCTCCTTCGGAGAGAGCACGGGCGGACGCGTCGACGGGGTACGCCGGGCGGAACCGGTCCACGCCGGGCGAGCCGGGCGCTTCACGATCGGGGCGAAGATCTCGGCGATCTGCTCCTTGCCGAGCGTCTCCTTCTCGAGAAGCTCGAGGACCAGGGCGTCGAGGATGTCGCGGTTCTCGACGAGAATTTCCCACGCGTCGTTGTGCGCGGTCTCGATGAGCTTCTTGACCTCTTCGTCGACGAGCGCCGCGACCTCTTCCGAGTAGTCGCGCTGATGGCCCATCTCCCGGCCCACGAACGGCTCGGTGTTGTCTCCACCGAACTTGATCGCACCGAGACGCTCGGTCATGCCGTACTGCGTGACCATCGCGCGGGCCGTGGCGGTGGCCTTCTCGATGTCGTTCGCAGCACCGGTCGTCGGGTCGTGGAAGACCAGCTCCTCGGCCGCGCGCCCGCCCAGCATGTACGCCAGCTGGTCGAGCATCTCGTTGCGCGTCGTGGAGTACTTGTCCTCTTCCGGGAGCACCATCGTGTAACCGAGGGCACGGCCGCGGGAGAGAATCGTGATCTTGTGGACCGGGTCCGACTGGGGTGAGGCCGCCGCGACCAGGGCGTGTCCGCCCTCGTGGTACGCGGTGATCTTCTTCTCCTTCTCGGACATGATCCGGGTCCGCTTCTGCGGACCCGCCACGACGCGGTCGATGGCCTCGTCGAGCATGTGGTTGTCGATCAGCTTCTTGTTGCTGCGCGCCGTGAGGAGCGCCGCTTCGTTCAGCACGTTCGACAGGTCGGCACCGGTGAAGCCGGGCGTACGACGCGCGACCGCGTTGAGGTCGACGTCCTCCGCGACCGGCTTGCCCTTCTGGTGCACCTTGAGGATCTCGAGGCGGCCCTGCATGTCCGGCCTGTCGACGGCGATCTGCCGGTCGAAGCGTCCGGGACGCAGCAGCGCCGGGTCCAGGATGTCCGGCCGGTTCGTGGCGGCGATCAGGATGACGCCGCCCTTCACGTCGAAGCCGTCCATCTCGACGAGCAGCTGGTTGAGCGTCTGCTCGCGCTCGTCGTGACCGCCGCCCATGCCGGCACCGCGGTGCCGTCCGACGGCGTCGATCTCGTCGACGAAGACGATCGCCGGAGCGTTCGCCTTGGCCTGCTCGAAGAGGTCACGCACACGGGAGGCACCGACACCGACGAACATCTCGACGAAGTCGGACCCGGAGATCGAGTAGAACGGAACGCCCGCCTCGCCTGCGACGGCGCGAGCGAGCAGCGTCTTACCCGTACCGGGCGGCCCGTAGAGCAGGACGCCCTTGGGGATCTTGGCGCCGACGGCCTGGAACTTCGCCGGCTCCTGGAGGAATTCCTTGATCTCGTAGAGTTCCTCGACGGCCTCGTCCGACCCCGCCACGTCGGCGAACGTCGTCTTCGGCGTGTCCTTGGTGATCAGCTTGGCCTTGGACTTGCCGAACTGCATGACCTTGGAGCCGCCGCCCTGCATCTGATTCATCAGAAACAGGAACACGACCACGATCAGGACGAAGGGCAGCAGGGAGAGAAGGATCGAGACGAACGGGGACTGCTTCGACGGCGAGACGGTGTAACCCTTCTCGATGTCACCGCTCTCGAACTTCTTCTGCAGCGTGTCGGCCAGCTCGACACCCTGGTTGCCGATGTAGCTCGCCTGGAACTTGCTGCCGGACTCGCCCTCGAGCTTTTCCTTGTCCTTCAGCTCGATCTTCAGGATCTGTTCGTCACCGGTGGTGAGCTTGGCCTGCTCCACCTGGTTCTTACTGATCGCCTGGATCACCTTGCCGGTGTCCACCGTCTTGTAGCCGCCGGACGAGCCGACGACCTGCATCAACACGACCACGGCGAGGACGGCCAGCACGATCCACATGACCGGCCCACGGAAGTATCGCTTCACGTCCATCCATACGGAGCGAAGTCGCCCCGTCCCTCCTGCCCGTAGGTAAATGCTGCTGTGAGAAAAGACTGTTCTTCGGACGGTACCCCAGCATTGTCACCCGTGACCGCAGGGGAGGTCCGGCAAACCCGTCTTCGAAGGCTCCAACGGCCCGAACGCCACGAGGGTTCCCGGGACTCCGGCCGGGTTCGGCCGGGTGCCGCCGGTTGCACCGGTGCCGACCGTTCCCGCCGGGGGCGGTTTGCCTCAGCCGCCGTAGACGTGCGGCGCGAGCGTACCGACGAAGGGGAGGTTGCGGTACTTCTCCGCGTAGTCCAGCCCGTAGCCGACGACGAACTCGTTGGGGATGTCGAAGCCGACCCACTTCACATCGATCGCGACCTTCGCGGCGTCCGGCTTACGGAGCAGCGTGCAGACCTCCAGGCTCGCGGGTTCACGCGAGCCGAGGTTGGTCAGCAGCCAGGACAGCGTCAGACCGGAGTCGATGATGTCCTCGACGATCAGGACGTGCTTGCCCTTGATGTCGGTGTCGAGGTCCTTGAGGATCCGGACGACGCCCGAGGACTGAGTGCCGGCTCCGTACGACGAGACGGCCATCCAGTCCATGGTGACGGGGGTGGACAGCGCGCGGGCCAGGTCCGCCATGACCATCACCGCGCCCTTGAGCACGCCGACGATGAGCAGGTCCTTGCCCGCGTACTCCGCGTCGATCTTCGCTGCCAGCTCGACGAGCTTCGCGTCGATCTCTTCCTTGGTGAGGAGCACCGACTGAAGGTCGGTGCCCATGTCCTTCTCGTTCACCCGCGTCTCTTTCTCTGCCCTGCCGGCCGGACTCTTCCCCGGGCCGGACCGGCGTTTCGCCTGCACTTCAGCCGCTTGCGCTTCAGCTCTGCCGAATCACCAGTCTGCCACCCTGCCGCCGCACCTCGACGCGTCCGGGCAGGTTGATGGCTCCCTGGCCCCGCCAGCCGGTGATGAGCCTGTCGACTTCCTCGATGTGGCGGGCGAAGAGCGAACCGGCGGGGGAACCGGCGTCGATCACGGCCCGGCGCAGCACCCGGCGGCGTACCGCGGGCGGCAGGACGGAGAGCTTGGCGCATTCCAGACGTCCGTCGTCGTCGCGGACCGAACGCGCGGCCTCGGCGGCCCAGGTGTCGAGGGCGTCCGCGTCGTCGCGGGAGAGCTGCGCCGTACGGGCGAGGGCCTCCACGACCCCCTTGCCCAGCGCCTTCTCCAGGGCGGGCAGGCCCTCGTGGCGCAGCCGGGAGCGGGTGTAGGCGGGGTCGATGTTGTGGGGGTCGTCCCAGACGGGGATCGACTGGACCAGGCAGGCCTTGCGGGCGGTCTGCCGGTCGAGCTGGAGGAACGGCCGGCGGTAGCGGCCGGCGGGGCCCGACGCCGCTGCCATCCCGGACAGCGACCGGATGCCCGAACCACGGGCGAGGCCCAGCAGGACGGTCTCGGCCTGGTCGTCGCGGGTGTGGCCGAGGAGCACGGCGGCGGCGCCGTGGCGCTCCGCGGCGTCGTCCAGGGCGGCGTATCGGGCGTCCCGGGCGGCGGCCTCGGGCCCGCCGTCACGGCCCACCCGCACGGCGACCGCCTCGACCGGGTCGAGGCGCATCTCGGCGAGGCGGGCGACGACCTCGTCGGCGCGGAGTCCGGAGCCGGGCTGGAGGTTGTGGTCGACGGTGATGCCGCCGGCGCGGACGGGAAGCTTGCGCGACTCGAAGGCGAGGGCGGAGGCGAGGGCCATGGAGTCGGCGCCCCCGGAGCACGCGACGAGCACCAGCGGAGTGTCCGGCCGCTCGGGTAGCGCGGAACGCCGCCCACCCGCCCCGGCTTCGGCGAACTCGGCGCATGTGGCCTGTCCGGTGTGACGGTTGTATTCGGTGACGACGTCGTGGAGTACGCGGCGGACCGCCAGGCGTATCGCTGCGACCGCAGGATGGGGACCCATGTCCGGTGCCCTTCGGGGTGAAGTTTTGGGGGGTGCCTCGGAGTGAGCGGGACGGAGTCCCGTCACTCAGAGTGCGTCGATGGTGACAGAGACAAGCTGTCCACCGAGCATTGCACGCCTTCCCATGCCCCTATGGTCCCTCGGATGGGTGATTGGAGAGGCAATCTTCTGCCGCGGGACCGGCCAAGATCACGAATCTGCCTTACGGTGCACCCGCGCCACCCAGTCCGCCGGTGCGGCGATCTCGGCCTTGGTGGGAAGGGTGTTGGGGGAGGTCCACACCCGGTTGAAGCCATCCATTCCGACCTCGTCGACGACGGCACGGACGAACTTCTCGCCGTCGCGGTACTGCCGCAGCTTCGCGTCGAGGCCCAGCAGCTTGCGCAGCGCCAGGTCCAGCCGGCTCGCGCCACGCGCCCTGCGCTGCTGGAACTTCTCCCGGATCTCGGCGACGGAGGCCACCACGTCGGGGCCCACCCCGTCCATCACGAAGTCCGCGTGTCCTTCGAGGAGGGACATCACGGCGGTGAGACGGCCCAGGATCTCGCGCTGGGTGGGCGTCTGGACGATCTCGACGAGGCTGCGGCCGCCGTCGTCGCCCTCCTCGCCCTTCTCGCCCTCGGGGCGGCTGCCACCGGAGAAGGCCTGCGCGGCCTCGCGGAGGCGTTCGAGCACGGTCATGGGGTCGACGTCGGTCTCGTCGAGGAACGACTGGATTTCGCCCTGCAGATGGTCCCGGAGCCAGGGGACCCCGGTGAACTGGGTGCGGTGCGTCTCCTCGTGGAGGGCCACCCAGAGCCTGAAATCGTGCGGGTCGACCTCGAGTTCGCGTTCGACATGGACGATGTTGGGGGCCACCAGCAGCAGCCTGCCACCGCCGTTCGATGACCCGGGCAGCTCCCGGGTGGCGGGGGCGAAGGTCTCGTACTGTCCGAGGACCCGGGAGGCCAGGAACGACAGCAGCATGCCCAGTTCGACACCGGTCACCTTGCCGCCGACCGCGCCGAGCACCGCGTTGCCGGGTCCGCTCCCGCGGCGGTCCTGCATCTTCCCGAGCAGCGGACGCAGCAGCTCACGGAAGCCCGCGACATTGGCCCTGATCCAGCCGGCCCGGTCGACGACCAGGACGGGGGTGTCCTCGGGTTCGTGCCCCTCCGGGATCATCCGGGTGAACGAACGGACGTGCTCCTCCGAGGCCTTGGCATGCCGCCGGAGCTCCGCGACGACGGCGCGGGCCTCCTCACGGCTGATCTCGGGACCCGGCCGCACGAACCGGGTCGCAGTCGCGACCGCGAGATTCCAGTCGACCATCTCGGCACCACCGATGCTCGTCATGCGTCAACCGTACGTGAGGTGGTCGCTCCGTGGTGGGGTGTCAGCCGCTCACCGGGTGCCCTGGGTGAGCGTGGTGGCCAGGGAGTCGAGAGATGCCTCCGCGTCCTCGGCCGATGTGGTGCCGGAGGCCAGGAAGGCGAAGGCGAGCAGTCGGCCCTGTGCGTCGACCGCGGTTCCGGCGAGGCTGTTCACCCCCGTGAGAGTGCCCGTCTTGGCCCTGATGAGGCCGGTCGCCGGGGACGTCGCCGTGTAGCGGTCACCGAGCGTGCCGCTGAATCCGGCGACCGGGAGGCCGGTGAGTACGGGACGGAGCTCCGGGTGGTCGGGGCCGGCGGCGAGCGCGAGCAGCCGGGCCAGGAGCCCCGCCGTCACCCTGTCCGCGCGGTCGAGGCCGCTCCCGTCGGAGAGCCGGGCACCGCCCAGGGGCAGGCCGAGCGACTTCAGCCGGGCGGTGACGGCGCGACGGCCCCCGGCGAAGGATGCGGGCTCCCCGGCCTTCAGCGCGGTCTGGCGTGCCAGCGCCTCGGCGATGTCGTTGTCGCTGTTGGTCAAGGCCCGCTCGACCAGGGCGGAGAGCGGCTTCGACAGATGCGTCGCCACCGTTCGCGCCTTGGCCGGAGCCCGTCCGGAGGCGGGGGCGGACCGGGTGGCGACACCGGCGTCGTCGAGGAGGTCCGCGAAGGTGCGCGCGGCGTCGCCCGCGGGGTCGTCCGTACGGGGGGCCGGCCCCCGGTCGCTCCTGTCGAGGCGGCCCTCGTCGGTCATGAGCGCGCTGACGGGCGCGATGTTCTCGTTGGGGCCGATGGGGTGGAGTGCCGGACCGGAGTAGCGCGACGCGTCGTATGTCAGCCGCACGGGCCCGGCGCCGGCGTCGCGCAGGGAGCGCGCCGTGTCGGCCGCCAGCGAGCGCAGGGCCGCCTTGTCCAGGGTGGGGTCGCCCCCGCCGACGAGGGTGAGCGTCCGGGAGTCCGGGGACAGCCTGACCGTCGTCGCGATGCGGTGGGCGGGGCCGAGCGCGGAGAGCGCGGCGGCCGCGGTGGCGATCTTCACCGTGGACGCGGGGGTCATGGGCGTCGCCGCGCCCCGCGCGTACAGCTGCTTGCCGGTGGACGCGTCGACGACCACGGCGGTGCGTACGGAGCCGAGTGCCGGCACGTCCAGGAGGGGCGTGAGGGCGGCGTCCAGGCCGCTCGCGCCCGCGGGGGCCGTGAGGCCCCCCGTGGCGCCGAGGGCTTTCAGGACGGCCGGCGCGCTGGCTGCGGGCTTCGGACCGTCCGGCGTGGTCCCGTCGTGATGTGCGCCACCTGCACGCTGCAGGACGGCCACCCGGTCCCGCTCGGCCTTACGCTGACCGGAGTCCCAGGGACCGGTGGCCAGGACGGCACCGGCGGCGACCACCAGGCCGAGCACCGCGGAGCCTGCGACGAGCCGGAGGTCGGCCGGCCCGCTCCCACGCTTCAGGTTCTTCGGGACTTTCCACCTGCCCCACCTGTTCAACGGCCCGTCCGTCGGTTTCTCCACCGGCTCGGCCACCGTTGACCAGCCCCTTTCGCGAGCACTCATCTGCGTGAGGGACACTTAACCACCAGTCGTATGTGTTGATCATGGAGGAGCCACCCGTGGAGTTCGACGTCGTTATCGAGATTCCGAAGGGTTCGCGGAACAAGTACGAGGTGGACCACGAGACCGGTCGGATCCGCCTGGACCGTCGACTCTTCACCTCGACCAGCTACCCGGCGGACTACGGTTTCGTCGAGAACACCCTCGGCGAGGACGGCGACCCGCTGGACGCGCTGGTCATCCTGGAGGAGCCGACGTTCCCCGGCTGCCTCATCAAGTGCCGCGCCATCGGCATGTTCCGGATGACGGACGAGGCCGGCGGCGACGACAAGCTGCTGTGCGTCCCCGCGTCCGACCCCCGGGTGGAGCACCTGCGCGACATCCACCACGTGTCGGAGTTCGACCGCCTGGAGATCCAGCACTTCTTCGAGGTCTACAAGGACCTGGAGCCCGGCAAGTCCGTCGAGGGCGCCGACTGGGTCGGCCGCACCGAGGCCGAGGCCGAGATCGAGGCCTCCTACAAGCGCCTCGAGGCGCAGGGCGGGAAGCACTGACGTAGTCCCACGGTCCCGCTCACGGGCGGGACGGCGCGGATCGCGGCGCATGGGCCGACCGGCCCAGCCAGTCGTACGGACAACGGGCGGCGCACCTTCACCGGTGCGCCGCCCGTTGCGTGTGGCGGCCCATGTCCGTGCACATACTGGGCAGAAGCGCTCCCGTAACGAGCGGTCGCGGAGGAACGAGGTCGAGTGGTGGCGGAACAGGGCGGTCCCGAGGACCAGAAGCCCCAGTCCGACGAGGCGCGCAGCGCCTTCGTCCCGCCGGCCGGTGTGGAGCAGCCCGCGGCCCCGTCCGAGGACGACCATCCGACATCGGAATTCGCCCTTCCGGCCGGTCTGCACACCGACCCGACGGCGTCGTCCGGGCCTGGCTCCGGTTCCGGGCCGGGGGGCGGGCCGGGATCGGACACGCTCTCGTCCGCCTTCGTCCCGCCGAGCGGGTACGACGCGCAGCAGCATCCGCCCGCGTTCACTCCCGCGCACGGCATTCCGATGGTCCGGCTGACCAAGGAAGCCCCCTGGCAGGACCGGATGCGCACGATGCTGCGTATGCCGGTGACGGAGCGTCCGGCGCCCGAGAGCGTGCAGAGGACCGACGACTCGGGGCCCGCGGTCCCGCGCGTCCTCGACCTGACGCTGCGTATCGGGGAGCTGCTGCTCGCGGGCGGCGAGGGCGCCGAGGACGTCGAGGCCGCGATGTTCGCGGTGACGCGGTCGTACGGCCTCGACCGCAGCGAGCCGACGGTCACCTTCACGCTGCTGTCCATCTCGTACCAGCCGTCGCTGGTGGACGACCCCGTGACGGCGAGCCGCACCGTGCGGCGCCGGGGCACCGACTACACCCGGCTGGCGGCCGTGTTCCGGCTGATCGACGACATCACCACGGCGGAGCACGTCGAGGTCTCGCTGGAGGAGGCCTACCGGCGTCTCGCCGAGATCCGCCGTAACCGGCACCCGTACCCGGGCTGGGTGCTGACAGCCGCCGCGGGTCTGCTCGCCGGCTCGGCATCGGTGCTGGTCGGCGGTGGTGTGCTGGTCTTCATCGTGGCGGCGGCGGGCGCGATGCTCGGCGACCGGCTGGCCTGGCTCTGCGCCGGACGCGGGCTGCCCGAGTTCTACCAGTTCACGGTGGCGGCCATGCCGCCCGCCGCGATGGGGATCGCTCTGACCCTCACCCATTCGACGGATGTGCGTCCCTCGGCGGTGATCACCGGTGGACTGTTCGCGCTGCTGCCCGGACGGGCCCTCGTCGCCGGGGTGCAGGACGGCCTGACCGGCTACTACATCACCGCGGGAGCCCGGCTCCTGGAGGTCATGTACTTCTTCATCGGCATCGTGGCGGGCGTGCTGCTGATGCTCTACCTGGGCGTCCAGCTCGGTGCCGAGCTCAACCCTGAGGCACGGTTCGTGGCCAACGACCGGCCGGTGCTCCAGATCCTGGTCTCGATGACACTGACGCTGGCATTCGCCATCCTGCTCCAGCAGGAGCGTTCCACGGTGCTGGCGGTGACCCTCAACGGGGGCGTGGCCTGGATCATCTACGGGGCGATGGCCCGCGAGGGCGGTATCTCGCCGGTGGCTGCCACGGCGGTGGCGGCCGGCCTGGTGGGGCTGTTCGGCCAGTTGTTCTCGCGCTACCACTACAGCTCGTCGCTGCCCTACATCACGGCCGCGATCGGACCGCTGCTGCCCGGTTCGGCGACCTACTTCGGTCTGCTGGGTGTCGCGCAGAACGAGGTGGACACCGGACTGGCCTCGCTCTCCACAGCGGTCGCCACGGCACTGGCGATCGCCATCGGGGTCAACCTGGGAAGCGAGATCTCCCGGCTCTTCATGCGGGTGCCGGGCGCGGTCGAGGGCGCGTCCCGCCGGGCGGCCAAGCGGACCCGCGGCTTCTGACGGACGCGCGGCGCCCCGGCCCCTCAGGGGGACCGGGGCGCCGTCGGTACGTTCGGGAGGGGCTCAGCGCCTGTTCTGCCAGCCGTACTGACCCGGGTCGTCCTCCTGGCTGTCGCCCGGGGCGGCCGCGGGGCGCTCGCCGTAGGGTCCACCGTCGGTGTACGGGCCGGGCTGCCCGCCCCCGTACCCGCCGTCGTATCCGCCGTTGTACGGGGCTGCCTGGGCGTTGCCGTACTGACCGCCCTGGCTGGGGTCGCCGTACTGACCGCCCTGGCCGTTGCCGTACGGAGCGGCCTGGTCGTTGCCGTACGGAGCGGCCTGGTCCGCGGCGCCGTACTGTCCGGCTCCGTACTGACCGCCCTGGCCGCCGTACTGACCGCCCTGGTCCGCGGCGCCGTACTGACCGGATCCGTACTGACCGCCCTGGCCGCCGTACTGACCCCCGGTGTACTGACCGCCGTACTGGCCGCCCTGATCCGTGCCGTACTGCCCCTGCGTTCCGCCGTACTGACCGCCCTGGCCGTTGCCGTACTGAGCGCCGCCGCCCTGGGACGTGCCGTACTGGGCGCCGCCCTGGTGCGTGCCGTACGGGGCCTCCTGGCCGCCGTACTGGCCGCCCTGCCCGCCGCCGTACTGACCGCCCTGGCCGCCGTACTGGCCGTTGCCGTACTGACCGCCCTGGCCGCCGTACGCGGCCGGCTGGTCGCCGGTGTACCGGTAGGCGGCCGGGCCCTGGCCGTCACCGTCCGCTCCGCCCTGGGGGCCGGCCGCGGGCCCGCCGTTCGAGGGGCCTTCGTCGTCGCCGCGCGTGGCGGCTTCCTTCTTCGACTTGCTGCGGGCCCGCAGGAACTCGATCGCGATCGGCACCACGGAGATCAGCACGATCAGGATGAGGATCATCTCGATGTTCTCGTGCACGAAATCGATCTTGCCGAGGACCGCGCCGAGCAGCGTCACGCCGACGCCCCAGAGCACGCCGCCGATGATGTTGAACGTGATGAACGAGCGGTAGTCCATCCGGCTCACACCGGCGATGATCGGCGTGAAGGTCCGGACGACGGGCACGAAGCGGGCCAGCACCAGCGACTTCGGTCCGTACTTCTCGAAGAACTCGTGGGCCTTCTCGACGTTCTCCTGCTTGAAGAGACGGGAGTCCGGGCGCTTGAAGAGCGCCGGCCCCACCTTGCGTCCGAAGAGATAGCCGACCTGGTCACCGATGATCGCCGCCAGGGCGATCAGGAGGCAGACCAGCCACAGGGGGTACTTCAGGTCGCCCGTCGTCACCAGCAGACCCGTGGTGAACAGCAGGGAGTCGCCGGGGAGGAAGAAGCCGATCAGCAGCCCGGACTCGGCGAACACGATCAGCAGGAGGCCGGGCAGCCCGAAGGTGTTGAGCAGATAATCCGGGTCCAGCCAGCTCGGGCCGAGCGCAAGCGTATTCAAGGGTCCGGGCTCCAGGGTTGGTCGATGTGCGCGGCTGCGTGGCCGCCCCAAGCTATCAACGCTGTGGCGGACGCCTGGGTTCCACTGGCGTAGCCAAGGATGCGCACGGAACGAACCGGGGCAAAGCTTTCCGCAGGAGGTGCCACATCATGAGCATCGAGGACTACGGCGGCGGACAGACACCCCAGGCGGACGTCCTGGTCGTCACCACGAACGACGTACCCGGACATCAGGTGACACAGGTCATCGGTGAGGTGTTCGGTCTCACGGTGCGCTCCCGTCACCTGGGCAGCCAGATCGGCGCCGGCCTGAAGTCGATGATCGGCGGCGAGCTGAAGGGGCTGACCAAGACGCTCGTCGAGACCCGTAACCAGGCGATGGAGCGGCTCGTCGACCAGGCCCGGGCGCGCGGCGCGAACGCGGTGCTGATGATGCGGTTCGACGTGAGCGAGGCGGCGGACGTGGGCACCGAGGTCTGTGCCTACGGCACGGCGGCCGTCATCAGCAGGTCCTGACCGGCTCCCTCTTCCTTCTTCCATCCCCCGGAGGCTCCGCATGCCCACGCCCGTCAACGTCGCCGTCGTCTACTACTCCTCCACCGGCACCGTCTCCACGATCGCCAAGGCCATCGCGCAGGACGCCGAGAACGCCGGGGCACAGGTACGCCTGCGCAAGGCGGCCGAGCTGGCCCCTCAGGCGGCCATCAACGCCAACCCGGTCTGGGCCGAGCACGCCAAGGCGACCGCCGGAATCGCAGAGGTCTCACCGGACGACATGGTCTGGGCGGACGCGGTGATCTTCGGCACGCCCACCCGGTACGGCAATGTCACCGCCCAGCTCAAACAGTTCCTCGACACGCTGGGCGGACTCTGGCAGGCGGGGCAGCTGGCCGACAAGGTCTACAGCGGTTTCACCGCCAGCAGCACCACGCACGGCGGCCAGGAGTCCACCCTGCTGGCGCTGTACAACACCATCTACCACTTCGGCGGCATCCTGGTCCCGCCCGGCTACACGGACGCCACGAAGTTCGTCGACGGCAACCCCTACGGCACCTCCCATGTCTCGGGGCAGGGCGACATCCCGGTCGCCGAGCAGACCCTGACGGCCGCGCGGGTCCAGGCCGAGCGCGTCGTGAAGTTCACCCGGGCCATCAAGGCCGGCCTCGCCGCCGAGAACTGAGGAGTCCGTCCATGCCGCTCCACAAGGGTTCGCACGGCGGGGCACCTCCGTCCGACGAGCACCGCAGACTCGCCCTCAACCCGTTCTTCGGAGAGGCGGACCCGACCGCCCCGATGGTCGCGGCACCGCCGACGCACCGCCTCCCGGACGGCCCGCTGCCGCCGTCCACGGCCTACCGGCTCGTCCACGACGAGCTGATGCTCGACGGGAACTCCCGGCTCAATCTCGCGACCTTCGTCACCACCTGGATGGAGCCCCAGGCCGGCGTGCTGATGGGCGAGTGCCGGGACAAGAACATGATCGACAAGGACGAGTACCCACGCACCGCCGAGCTGGAGCGGCGCTGCGTCGCGATGCTCGCCGACCTCTGGAACGCCCCCGACCCGGCGGCCACGGTGGGCTGCTCGACCACGGGCTCCAGCGAGGCCTGCATGCTGGCGGGAATGGCGCTGAAGCGCCGCTGGTCCGCCAGGAACTCCGACCGCTACCCGGCGTCCGCCCGGCCCAATCTGGTGATGGGCGTCAACGTGCAGGTCTGCTGGGAGAAGTTCTGCACGTTCTGGGAGGTGGAGCCCCGCCAGGTCCCGATGGACGGCGAGCGCTTCCATCTGGACCCGCAGGCGGCCGCAGAGCTGTGCGACGAGAACACCATCGGCGTGGTCGGGATCCTCGGCTCCACCTTCGACGGTTCGTACGAGCCGATCGCGGAGCTGTGCGCGGCGCTGGACGACCTCCAGGAGCGCACCGGGCTCGACATCCCGGTCCATGTGGACGGGGCGTCCGGGGCGATGGTCGCCCCGTTCGTCGACCCGGACCTGGTGTGGGACTTCCGGCTTCCCAGGGTGTCCTCGATCAACACCTCGGGGCACAAGTACGGCCTGGTCTATCCGGGCGTGGGCTGGGCCCTGTGGCGTTCACCCTCGGAGCTGCCGGAGGAGCTGGTCTTCCGGGTCAACTACCTGGGCGGCGACATGCCGACCTTCGCACTGAACTTCTCCCGGCCCGGCGCGCAGGTGGTGGCGCAGTACTACACGTTCATGCGGCTGGGCCGGGAGGGTTACCGGGCCGTTCAGCAGGCGTCCCGGGACATCGCGGGACGGCTCGCCGGTGAGTTCGAGTCCCTGGACGACTTCCGGCTCCTGACCCGGGGCGACGAACTCCCGGTGTTCGCCGTCACGACGAAGCCCGAAGTGAAGGCGTACGACGTCTTCGACGTGTCCAGGCGGCTGCGGGAGCGCGGCTGGCTGGTGCCCGCCTACACCTTCCCCGCCAACCGCCAGGACCTCTCCGTGCTGCGCGTGGTCTGCCGCAACGGCTTCTCCTCGGATCTCGCGGAGCTGCTGCTGGACGACCTGCGCGGGCTGCTGCCCGAACTGCGTGCCCAGTCACATCCGCTGAACCGCGACCCGGGAGTGCAGACCGCGTTCCACCACTAGTGACGCTCAGCGGCTGAGCCGCGCGAACCTCCTCACCGCCAGGGGGAAGAACACCGCGATCAGCGCCACCGGCCAGAGCACCGCGAGGAGTTCCGCGTGTTCGGCGGCCCAGGAGCCGGTGGCGCCGCCCGGGTTGCCGAACAGGCCGCGTACCGCTGTCGCCGTCGCCGACATCGGGTTCCACTCGACGACCGCGCCCAGCCAGCCCGGCATCGATGCGGGTGAGGCGAAGACGTTGGAGAGGAAGCCCACCGGCCAGACCAGGATCTGCACGGCCTGCACCATCTCCGGCCTGCCCGCCACCATCGCGAGGTGGATGCCGATCCACAGCATCGCGAACCGCAGCAGGAGCAGCAGCCCCAGCGCGGTCAGCGCGGCGGCCGTGCCGTTGTGCCAGCGCCAGCCGAGTGCGTACCCGACTCCGGTCATCACGGCGAGCGCGGCCACGGACTGGAGCATGTCGGCGGCGCTCCGCCCGACCAGAACCGCGCCCGAGACCATCGGCATGGAGCGGAACCGGTCGATGACGCCCTTGTTCAGGTCCTGGGTGACCGCCAGCATCGTGCCTTCCAGGCCGAAGGCCATGGTGAGCGCGAGCATGCCCGGCACCAGGAACTCGGTGTTGTCCCCGTCGACCCCGCTGCCACCGCCGACCAGGTAGTTGAACATCAGGAGCAGCATCACCGGGAAGACCAGACCGACGACCATCTGGACCGGCTGGCGCGCCCAGTGCGCCAGCTCGCGCCGGGTCATCGTCCAGGAGTCGGTCAGTGCCCAGCCGATGCGTCCCGGCCCTGCCGTCGCCGTACTCATGCGGCCACCTCCGTGTCCATCGGTGCGCGGGCGCCGGTGAGGGAAAGGAAGACCTCGTCCAGCGTGGGACGGCGCACCGCGATGTCCTCCGCCTCGATGCCCGCCTCCTCCAGCGCCCGCACGGTCCGGGTCAGGGCGCTCATGCGGTCCGGGGCCGGCGCGCCGAGCGACCGCCGGTCCTCGTCGACCGTCACCCCCTCGCCGAGCAGGGCTGCCGCCTCGCCCAGCCGGTCGGCGTCGCGGACGACGACGTCGATGCGGTCACCGCCGACCATCGCCTTCAGCCGGTCGGCCGTGCCCTCCGCGATCACCCGGCCGTCGTCGATCACCGAGATCCGGTCGGCCAGCTGGTCCGCCTCCTCCAGATACTGCGTGGTCAGCAGGACGGTGGCACCCCCGGCGGCCAGCGACCGCACGGCGCTCCACACCTCGGCCCGTCCTCGCGGGTCGAGTCCGGTCGTCGGCTCGTCCAGGAAGAGCACCTCCGGGTCGGTGATCAGGGACGCGGCCAGGTCAAGGCGGCGCCGCATGCCACCGCTGTACTGCTTGACCGCCTTGCGCCCTGTCTCCGCGAGCCCGAACCGCTCCAGCAGTTCGTCGGCCCGCAGGCCGGCCCGGCGCGCGCCCAGGTGGTGGAGCCGGCCGAACATCTCCAGGTTCTGCCGGCCGCCGAGCTCCTCGTCGACCGCCGCGTGCTGGCCGAGCAGCCCGATCCGCCGCCTGACCTCCGCCGCCTCGGACCGCACGTCGAAGCCCGCCACCTCCGCCCGGCCCTCGTCGTGGCGCAGCAGGGTCGTCAGCACACGTACGGCTGTGGTCTTGCCCGCCCCGTTGGGGCCGAGCACCCCGTGGACCGTGCCGCGGCCGACCGCGAGATCGAGACCGTCCAGAGCGCGCTTGGCTCCGTACCGTTTGTGCACCCCTTCGACGACGATTGCGTCGGTCACGGTGCCCACCACCCCTCCACTCGATGTAGTCAAACTTGACTAGCAAAGCGAAGGTAAGCCCGTCGAAGCGATTCGTCAAACTTGATTAGTGTGGATCCCCGGGGTCTGGGACACCCGTGGCGAAGGGGTTCTCCTGCCCCTCGGCAAGCACCCCGACGAAGGGTTCACCCTCACCGGCGAAGGTGTACGCCCCCGCCTCGATCCGTGCGATCAGGCCACGGGTCCACTCGGCACCCGCGTCCGCCGAGTGCACCCACATGTTCATGATCTCGCCGATGTGCCCGAGCGACTCGGGGCCCTCCTCCGGCGTGTAGTGCTCCGTGACCGCGGCCCGCCAGCCCTCGATGGCGGCGACACGCTCCCGCAGGAGCGCCACCGCCTCGGCCCGCTCGAGGTCGACGATGAAGCCGATACCGGCCGAGAGCACGTCCACACTCTGGTCGTACGAGGTCAGCGAGGACCGCAGCAGGGTGAAGAACTCCTGGGTGCCGCGCCCGGTGATCTCGTACTCGGTGCGGGGCGGGCCGCCGGCCGTGGACGGGGCGACCTCATGAGCGAGGAGCAGTCCCTGCTTCGCCATCTGCTTGAGTGCGTGGTAGATCGACCCGGGCTTGGCGTTGGACCACTCGTGGGCGCCCCAGTACTCCAGGTCGTTGCGCACCTGATAGCCGTGCGCGCGGCCGTGCTGGCGCACGGCACCCAGGACCAGGAGACGGATCGCCGACATACCACCCACCCTTTGTAGTCAACTTTGACCAGGGTAGCCCGCGCCTTCGGGCCCGGCAGGCGGGCCCTGTCCTCGATCCGTGCGCCGGAGAGGAGTCAGAAGGGGAAGACCGTCCGCCCGTGCTGCACCGAGATCCACTGCCGGGTGGTGAACGCCTCCACGGCGGCCTCGCCGTTCAGCCGCCCCATGCCGGACCGCTTCTCGCCGCCGAACGCCACCGCCGGGTCGTCCTGTACGGTCGCGCCGTTCACATGGAACATCCCGCCCCTGATACGCCGGGCGAACCGCACCCCGCGCTCGGCGTCCGCCGTGTGGACGGCGCCGCTCAGCCCGTAGGGGCTGTCGTTGACGATGCGGACGGCGTCGTCCTCACCGTCGAACGGCACCAGCAGCGCCACGGGCCCGAAGATCTCCTGCTCCAGCAGCGGCGAACCCTCCGGCAGCCCGGTCAGTACGGTCGGCTCGACGAGGTTGCCCCGTGTGCGGCCCCGCACGAGCGCGGTGGCACCGGCCTCGATCGCCCCGTCGACCAGCGCGGTGAGCGCCTCGGCCTGGAACGCGTCGACGACCGGCCCGATACGGGTGTCGGGGTCGCGTGGATCCCCCGGGACGAGGGCGGAGACCGCGGCGGTGAAACGCCCGGTGAACTCCTTCTCCACGGAGCGGTCCACCAGGATGCGGTTGGCGGCCATGCTGACCTGGCCCTGGAACAGGAAACGGCTGTAGACGGCAGCCCGGACCGCGTGATCGAGGTCGGCGTCCTCCAGCACGACCAGGGCGCTGTTGCCGCTCAGTTCGAGGATGGTCCGCTTGAACAGCCCGGCGGCGACGGCGGCGACATGGCGGCCGACCCGGTCCGAACCGCTGAACGAGATCACCTTGGGCACGGGGTGCTGGATGAAGGCGTCGCCGATCTCGGCACTGTCGGTGATCAGGACGTTGAGGAGTCCCGGGGGCAGCCCCGCGTCCTCGAAGATCCGGGCGACCAGGCTCCCGCCGGCGATCGGAGCGTTCTGATGGGGTTTCACCACGACCGCGTTGCCGAGGGCGAGTGCGGGGGCGACGGTCTTCATCGTCACCAGGAAAGGGAAGTTGAAGGCGCTGATCACACCGATGACCCCGACAGGCAGCCGGTAGACCCGGTTCTCCTTGCCCTCGGCGATCGACGGCAGCAACTGGGCCGACGGGCGCATCGTCTGCCCCGCCGCCTCGCGCAGGAACTCCTGTGCGGCCCGCACCTCGAATTCCGCCCTCGCCCGGGTGCCGCCGAGCTCGTCGATGATCAGCTCGGTGATTTCGTCGCAGCGCTCCCCGACGAGCCGCACGGCGTTCTCCAGTACGGCCCGCCGCGCATAAGGACCGGCCACCGCCCATTCCCGCTGCGCGCGTTCCGCGGCACGGTAAGCCAGGTCGACTTCCGCCGCGGTGGCCACGGTGACGGAGCAGAGTTTCTCGCCGTTGTAAGGATTGAAATCAATGATGTCCCACGCACCGTTGCCGGTCAGCCACTCGCCGTCGATGTACTGGCGGGCCAGTTCACTGGGGAAGGACATGCAATCCCTTACTGCAGGCGCAGACTCCTGTGGGTCACTCATCGTACTTGCGAATCACGCCAGTTGAAGGAGTCCCCGGAGAAGATCCCGGCTCTCCTCGGGGCCCGGGCTGTCCTCGTGGAGCCGGACCATGGCCTTTTCGTACTGGGCGACTTCTTCGGCCTTGTCCAGATAGAGCGCACTTGTCAGCTGCTCCAGATAGACGATGTCCGACAGATCGGATTCCGGGAAACGCAGCATCGTGAATGCCCCGCTCTCCCCGGCGTGGCCACCGAAGCTGAAGGGCATCACCTGGAGAGTGATATTCGGCTGCTCCGACATATCGATCAGATGCCGCAATTGGGCACGCATCACCTCGCGCCCACCGTACGGCCTGCGCAGCGCCGCCTCGTCGAGCACCGCGTGGAAGCGCGGGGCGCGTTCGGAGACGAGCGCCTTCTGCCGCGCCAGGCGCAGGGCGACCCTGCGGTCGATCTCGGCGGCCGGGGCGCCGGGCATGCCGCGCGCGACGACGGCATGGGCGTAGGCCTCGGTCTGCAACAGCCCGTGGACGAACTGGACTTCGTAGATCCGGATGAGCGAGGCCGCCCCTTCCAGTCCGATATACGTCTGGAACCAGCCGGGCAGCACATCGCCGTAACTGTGCCACCAGCCCGCCACGTTGGCCTCACGAGCCAGACCGAGGAGCGAGTCCCGCTCCGCCTCGTCCGTGACGCCGTACAGCGTGAGCAGGTCCTCGACGTCCCTGGCCTTGAAGCTCACCCGTCCCAACTCCATGCGGCTGATCTTCGATTCGGAGGCACGGATGGAGTAGCCGGCCGCCTCACGGGTGATGCCCCGCGACTCGCGCAGGCGCCTGAGCTGTGAGCCCAGGAGGATGCGCCGCACCACAGAACCACTCGACTCGCCTGCCGACACCGGCTTCCCAGCCCTCCCCATCGCTTCCCGTACTTCGGGGTCCCCCCGAACCCCGGAGGCGGATTCTGCCACCAAAACGCTTCACCCCGTACTCATTCGATTACAGAGATGGCAAGACTTTCCGAAAGCTTCAAAACTGTGAAGCGGAAGAAATGACTCGAACCGGCACGCTACCGGGCAGACCGCGCGCGTGCACGTGCATCTGCCCTTGCATCTGCCGTGCGCATTCGGAACCATGGTCCCCGCGCACCTGCGTGCTCGTTCGTGTTGTGCCGCTGTACCCGCAGTGCCCGCTAGAAGCAGTGCCGCTACAGCCGCGAATCCCGGGAGTGCCTCGCATGGGGACGAATGGATCGACGATGCTCGAGCCGTTACGGCAGGGGCTTCCGCCCATCGACCCCTCGGCGGTCGCCGGCTCGGCCTCCTGCACGCTTCCGGCCCGGTACGAAGCGGTGGGCGGTGCACGGAGGTTCACCCGTGCGACGCTGAACTCCTGGGATCTGGGCGACCGCTTCGACGATGTCGCCCTGGTCGTGTCCGAGCTGGTCACCAACGCGCTGCGGCACGCCCTTCCGGCCGACACCGCGCGGGAGCGGCAGGACTCCTCCGTACGGCTGCATCTGATGCGCTGGTCCTCGCGCCTGGTGTGCGCGGTGCGTGATCCCAGCGAGAAGGGGCCGGTCGCGGGCGAGGCGCCGGATTCGGCCGAGTCGGGCCGGGGCCTGTTCCTCGTCGAGTCGTTCAGCGACTGCTGGGGCTGGCACCCCTCCCCCGTACCGGTCGGCGAGACCACGCCGGACGGAAGGTTCGGGAAGGTGGTCTGGGCCCTGTTCCGGCTGACCGACCATCCGTCGGCGGTGCGCCCCGTCCCGGTCGACGCGTTCCCCGACAGTCTGTAGTACGGCGCACCCCGGGGACATGCCGGTGTGCGCCCGGTCGGCGGCTCGCGGTGTTCCGCCATCGCCCCGCCGTACGCCCAGCCTCGGCGTTCCGTGCGCTCAGCCGCCCGCGGCCAGGTGGTCGAACTCCCCGTCCTTGACGCCCAGCAGCAGCGCCTCGATCTCCGCCGGCGTATAGACCAGCGCGGGCCCGTCGGGGTGGCGCGAGTTCCGCATCGCCACATTTCCACCGGGCAGTTTCGCGAACTCCACGCATGATCCCTGGGAGTTGCTGTGTCTGCTCTTCTGCCAGACGACCCCGCGAAGCTCTGTGGCCGCCATGCCGTTGTACACGTGGTGCACAGGACGCTCCCCGAGTTGCAAGGTGCAAGTGTCAACTAGCTCGGATCATAGCTGTGTTCATATGCCAATGCATGAGCAGATGCACGTGCACGGCGGGTGCGCGCGCGATTACAGTTTTACCCTGATCCGCCGGCCCGTCCGTTCACCCGCCCCACCCCCTATGAGGAACAGACGAACGGCACGCCAATTCGGCTCCCACTTAACCGAGTTGTTCTCCACACCCCTGGTGGCTCGGCGCGGTCTTTCGGAGTGAATCCACAAGGGGTACTCACATATGGACAAGTTTTCGCGCTCCGGTGCTCTTGCCGCCGCCGCTCTCGTCACCGCGCTCGCGCTGTCCGCCTGCGGCAGTGACGAACCCGCGGTCGAGAAAGCCCCTGCCGCCGGATCGAGCTCGGGACGGACCGCGTCGCCCGGAGACGGCGGGAAGGGCGGCTCCGGGGGTGCGGACGCCGCGGCGCTGGAGGGCACCCTGTCCAGGACCGACCTCTCCGAGCTGCCGACGGGCCTGCCGGAGATCCCCGCTCCCTGATACGCCGGCTCAGGCCCGCCCGCTGCTGATCTCCAGCGCCCGGGAGAAGTCCTCCAGGGCACGGAGCAGCAGGGTGGCCCCGTTGCGCACGAAGGAGTCGGGTGGCGGCCCCTCGGCGGCGTCGCGGCGCGCCAGCGCCTCCCTGACCGGACCCCAGTCCGGGACGCGGCGCTCCCGTACCGCCTTCGCACCCTCCTCGGTGGCCCGGCGCAGCGCGGCGGCCAGCCCGGCGGCCTCGGGTACGGGGGTGGCGGAGGCGGCGGGCAGATGGGCCTCCATGAGCATCGCGACGCGGCCGAACTGTGCGAGCGCGTCCTGGGCGTCCGCGGCGGAGGTCCGGGAGATGCCCCGGTGGCGTACGGGTTCGTGCTGAGCCGTCTCCAGTGCCTCCTGCCAGGCGATGCGGGCCTCCCGGGTGGTGAGGAGGGCCGTGCGCACCTCCTCCAGGGTCCTGGACGCCGGATCGGCGTACCGGTCGAGGACCGTCGCCGCGTACCGCCCGTCGGTGACCACCCAGGTGGCGAGCCGGTCGCGCAGCCGCGGAGTCTCCCAGGCGGGGTAGAGGGCGTACGCCACCATCGCGAGCAGCCCGCCCAGGAGGGTCAGCACGACCCGCTCGGGCACCGTCTGGGACCAGTCGTCGCCCGCCATCCCGAGCAGGAAGACGACGTAGGCCGAGGCACAGACCTGGCCGACCGCGTATCCGGTGCGCATCAGCAGGTACATCAGCGCGGCGCAGACGACGGCGAGCACGGCGGAGAGCTCCGCGTTCGGGTGCGCGACCTGCACGATGCCCGTGGCGACGGCGACGCCGAGCACGGTGCCCATGAAGCGGCCCACGGACCGCGAGTACGTATGGGTGAACTCGGGGCGCATCACCATCACGGCGGTCATGGGCGCCCAGTAACCGTGGCCGAACGGCAGCGCCAGCCCGATGAGGTAGCCCGCCGCGGTCACCGCCGAGACCCGTTCCGCGTGGCGCAGGATCGTCGATCCCCGGCGCAGTTCGCGGCGCATGGAGCGGAGGACGACGGGGATCAGCTTCAGCAGAGTGGGCCGGCGGCGGTGCGAGATGAGGGGCTCGCCGGGCGTCCTGTCGTCCGTGCCGGTCCCTTCGGCGATCTCGATGACGTCGGCGAGCAGCGAGGTGAGCCGGTCGGCGGCCCTGCGGGGCGGGCCGGTGAGGATCACCTCGGTGTCGGGGGACTTGAGCACCGAGAGCGCCGTCTCGTCCAGCCGCACCGGGTCACCTGTGCGTACCGCGCGGGCGGCGGAGTCGAGCAGGGATCCGGCGGCGCCGAGGATCTCCCGCGCCCAGTAGCGTTCGGGGCCCTCGGCCGGGACCCCCAGGGCGGGGTCGGCCAGTGAGGCGAGGACCGGCCGCAGCCGTTCGGCGACCCCGCGCGCGCCGTGCAGGTCGGCGGGGCGGCGGCGGGCCTGGCGGGGGGTGACGGCGGCGGCGTTGCGCGCGGTCATCAGCGGTACGGGATCGAAGGGCGCCACCGGGTCGTGCCGCAGCCTGCGGGCGTAGTCGGCCTCGCCGGCCAGGGCGTCGGCGAGCGCGTCGCGCTGGGCTCCCCATCTGCGGACCGGGAACAGCACGATCAGCGCCGCCTGGACGAGTCCCCCGAACGCCATCATCGCCGCGTGGGCGGCGGCGTCGGCGACGGAGGTGGGCAGGGTGATCGTGACCAGCATGATCGCGACGTTGGAGCCCGCGATGATGCCGCCCGTCGGACCCGCCGCCCAGGCCATCCCGGCGGTGAACGTCCAGAGGATGAGCAGGGCCAGGAAGAGGACGGTGTGGGTGACGGTGAGGTAGCCGACGAACGTCGACACGGCCAGACTGGCTCCCGAGACCAGCGCGAGCACGGGCCGGGGGCGCCAGCTGCGCTGGAAGGTGGCGATGGCCGCCTGGTACGCGCCGAACGCCGAACTGGCGGCGATCACCGGGCCGAAGACCACCAGGCTCACCCCGACGACGAGCGCGAGGCCCGCGGCGCCGCGCAGCGCGATGAGCGGTTCGAGACGCCGTCGCTCGATCGACAGCCCCGAGCGGGCCGTCTCCTTCAGCGCCCGGAGCCAGCTCATGGACCGAGCCTAGCCGGATGACGGACAACCCCGACTTATGCCGCTCCGCCGACCTAACGGCGGATTTCCGGCCCTCCCCGGCCCATCCGGGCCCGGTCGGCCGCGGCCGTGCCGTGGTTCCAGCCCTCCGCGTCGGTCGCCCCGCGCAGCCGGGTCGTGGTGGTCCTCGGGAACATCTGCTCCGCCGTGTCGGTCACGGCGACGTCCCGGGCCGCCAGGACCGGCAGCAGGGCACCGGCGTCACCGTCGCGGCCCTCCGCGCCGGCCTCCGTACCGGCCGCGGCCGTGACCCGCTCGGTGTCCGCCGCGAGCCGGCTGCCCAGGCGCTGGGCGTACGCCATCAGGAAGGACTGCCGGAAGGTCTTGGTCCGCTTGCGCCCGCCGGCCCGCTGCTCGGCCTCCGCCTTCGTCATCGCCGCGGTGCCCTGCACCAGCAGCGACGTGAAGAGCAGCTCCACGGCCTCCAGGTCCGGCTCGAAACCCACGACCGTGGTGAAGCCGAGATCACTGTTCCAGACGGCACGGCAGCGGTTCGCCGAGGCGACGGAGTCGAGCAGGACGGCCTTGGCGCTCTCGTACGGGGGGTCGACCCCGATCCGGACGGCCCCCGGGGTGTCGGCGCTGTGCGTACGGGCCGCGAGGAGCGCCTCGTCGATGCTGTGCCGGGCCATCAGCTCCTGCGCCTTGGTGGTGAGCGCCTCGGCCTCCTCCGGGAAACCGGTCGCCTCCGCCTTGGCGAGCAGCGCCCGGATCCTGGTGAGCATGCGCGGTTCACCATGCGCCGGCGGCCGGTGCGGAGCGTCGGCGGCCGTACCGGGCACCGGCCCTACCGGCTCGACGACGGGCAGCCGCAGCAGCAGGCGGTACAGCTCCAGGAGCGCGGAGGCGTAGGTGAAGCGGTCGGGCCGGTTGCGCGGCGCCGGGGCGGGCATGGCGGTGAGCTGGTCCGCCCAGCGCGGGGGCAGCCGGGCGTAGCCCGCCGTCTCTCCCGTGATCAGGGCGGAGGCGAGCGCGGCGCCGTCCTCGTCCAGCTCGCGGCGGACGGTCCGTACGACGTCGGCGGGCTGCCAGCCGCGCGTCCAGGCGCGCCGGACGAACTCCTGGCCGCGGCGGTGCAGCTCCTCGTCGGCGGACGGGTCCGCGGCGAGGAGGGAGGCGCCGGTGTCCAGGCCCGCGTCGCCGTCCGAATACAGGGCCGCGGCACACGCCCGGTCGATCACCGATTCCATCGTGCCAGCGTAACGACCTGGTCCCCTCGCCATCGCGCGCCAGGTGGTGAGGGCTGTCCCCGGTCGGCCGGGCGTTCAGTGTTCCCCGGGAAGCAGCACCAGCTTGCCCCGCACGTGTCCGGCCTCGCTCAGTTCCTGGGCCCGCGCCGCATCACCGAGCGCGAAGGTCCGCTCGACGGGGACGCGCAGAGCGCCGACCGCCGCCGCCTCCGCGTACTCCGCGAGCCGCCTGCCCTCGTCGGGACCGCTCCCGCCGCCCGCCGAGAAGGCCACCCCGTAGTGGGCCGCGTCCGGGTCGGCGATGGTGGCGATCCGCTCGGCCGTACCGCCGCGCAGCTCGACCGAGTCCGCCAGCGCGCCCCTGCCCGCCACGTCGAACACGGCGTCCACGCCCTGCGGCGCGGCCTCCCGGACCCGGTCCACCAGCCCTTCCCCGTACGCCACCGGGGCCGCGCCGAGTACCCGCAGATAGTCGTGGTTGGCCGGTGAGGCGGTCCCGATGACCGTGGCGCCCCGGGCGGCGGCCATCTGCACGGCGGCGGAACCGACCGCGCCGGACGCTCCGTGCACCAGCAGGGTCTCGCCCGCGGCCACCGTGAGCTCGTCGAGCACCCGGGCGGCGGTCGCGGTCGCCACGGGCAGCGCAGCCGCCTCGGCCCAGCCCAGCCCTTCGGGCTTGGGCGCGACCGATCCCACGTCTGCCAGGACGTACTCCGCGTACGCGCCGGTCGCGCTCCGGCCGAGGACCTCGTCGCCGACCGCGAACTCCGTGACACCCTCGCCGGTCTCGTCGACGACTCCGGCGAACTCGCTGCCCGGTGTGGCGGGCAGCGGGGTGGGGAACGCCGCCTCCATCCAGCCGTTGCGGATCTTGTAGTCGATCGGATTGACCCCGGCGGCCCTGACCTCCACCCTGATCTGCCCCGGCCCCGCGTGGACGTCCTCGACCCGGGCCGGACGCAGGACCTCGGGCCCGCCGAACTCCTCGTACACGATCGCTTCCATCACCGTCTCCTCCGCGCCTGCCGTGGTCCCGGCGCGCGCCGCGCGCCCCTCATTCCGATCCTCGCGGCAGTCGGACGCGCCCGCCCGGTGAGCCGGGGCCGCTGTCAGTGCCGGGTGCAAGACTCGGCCCATGACCGAACGTTGGGCTCTGGCCCTCGCGGAAGGCGGCGGCGCGCTCCTCGCGCCGCTGACGCGCGACGGCCTGCCCGCCGGTCCCGTCCTGGCCGAGCCCGACCTAGCCGAGTCCGTCCGCTCCCGGCCCGGGGTGGCCCGCTGGGTCTGGCGCTCCACCGCCGGGATCTACCCCCGGCTGCTCGCCGCCGGCGTGCGCGTCGAGCGGTGTTACGACATCGAGTGCGCCGAGCTGCTGCTCCTCGGCCACGAGGGGCGGCTCGGGGAGCCCCGCTCCGCTGCGGCGGCCTGGGCCCGGCTGCGCCGAGCGCCGGTGCCGCCCGATCCGCCGCCCCGCTCGGCGGAGCCCGGCTCCCAGTCCTCCCTCTTCGAGCCGCGCTCCGGCACCGATCTGCCCTTCGAAGCGCTGCTGGAGGTCTACGCCGATCAGCTGCGCCGCCATGAGGCGACGGAGCACCCCGGCAGGATGCGGCTGCTCACGGCCGCCGAGTCCGCGGGCATGCTGGTCGCCGCCGAGATGAACAGATCCGGCCTCCCCTGGCGCGCCGATGTGCACCGGGAGGTGCTGGACGACCTGCTCGGCGAGCGCTACGCGGGCGGCGGCGAGCCCCGGAGACTGGCCGAGGCCGCGGAGGAGGTGTCGGCCGCCTTCGGCAGACGGGTGCGGCCCGACCTGCCGGCCGATGTCGTGAAGGCGTTCGCACAGGCCGGGATCAAGGTCAGGTCGACCCGGCGGTGGGAGCTGGAGGAGCTCGACCACCCGGCGGTGGAGCCGCTGATCCGCTACAAGAAGCTGTACCGCGTCTGGACGGCCCACGGCTGGAGCTGGCTCCAGGACTGGGTGCGCGAGGGCCGCTTCCGACCCGAGTACCAGCCGGGAGGCACGGTCAGCGGGCGCTGGACGACCAACGGCGGCGGGGCCCTGCAGATCCCCAAGGTGATACGCCAGGCGGTCGTCGCCGACGAGGGCTGGCGGCTGGTCGTGGCGGACGCCGACCAGATGGAGCCCCGGGTGCTGGCGGCGATCTCCCGCGACCGGGGGCTGATGGAGGTGGCCGGACACGACGGCGACCTCTACAAGGCCCTGTCCGACCGGGCTTTCCACGGCGACCGCGACCACGCCAAGATCGCGCTGCTGGGCGCTATCTACGGTCAGACCTCGGGCGACGGCCTGAAGAATCTGGCGGCACTGCGGCGGCGGTTCCCACACGCAGTCGCCTACGTCGACGACGCGGCGAAGGCCGGCGAGGAGGGCCGCCTCGTCCGCACCTGGCTGGGCCGTACGAGCCCGCCCGCCGCCGGTGCGGGAGAGGACGGGGAGGCCGGCATCCCGCAGGAGAGCGAGGAGCCGTCGGCCGGGGAGGGCGCCGGCACGTACGGCTTCACCCCGGGTTACGCCTCACCGAACGCCCGGGCGCGGGGCCGCTTCACCCGCAACTTCGTGGTGCAGGGAAGTGCGGCGGACTGGGCACTGCTGCTCCTCGCGGCGCTCCGGCAGAGGCTCACCGCGGCGGGGATGCGGGCGGAGCTCGTGTTCTTCCAGCACGACGAGGTGATCGTGCACTGCCCCGCCGCGGAGGCGCCCGCGGTGGTGGAGGCGATCCGCGAGGCCGGAGAGCTGGCGGGCCGCGTCACGTTCGGGGAGACACCGGTGCGGTTCCCGTTCAGCACGGCGGTCGTCGAGCGCTATTCGGACGCGAAGTAGCGGCGTCGGCCGCTGCACCTGTGGAGCGCTTCTCCGGACGGCGACGGCCGGAAGCCCGGGCCGGGGACGGAGTCCCGGCCCGGGCAGCTGCCGCGTGTCTACCCGCGCTCCCACAGCGCGGGGACCAGCGGCGGTTCCCACCCGGCGAGGGCCGAGTGCGCCTGCAGACAGCGGAAGGAGACGCCGTCGTGGGTCACCCGGTCACCGGTCCGGTAGGAGGTCCCCGCCGTCCAGGCACCGCCCGGCGGTTCGGTCGGCGGGTCGGTCGGCGGGTCGGTCGGGTCCGGCTGCTGGGCGACATCGAGCACGAAGTCGAAGGTGCCCTGCCGCCCGGACCCCGCGGCACGCACGTTCATCAGCAGCGCCGGGTCGTACAGGGCGTCGGTGGCGTTGCGCGGCTCACCCGGGAAGTACAGCTGGGTGGTCAGCACGGGATGCCCCGGCGCCTGGGCCTTCACGTGGATGTGCCGGGTGCGGCCGGGATACAGGCCCGCCACCACCGTGGTGAGTGTGAAGGCCCCGTCCGCGCCGGTGAACTGGTGCCCGCGGAAGGCGAACCCGCCCATGTCGTACGCCCCGCCGGCGTCCGCCTGCCAGAAGTCGAGGAGCACCCCCGGCAGTGGCTCGCAGGCCCTGCCGAACACGTAACCGCTGACCGTGAGCGGAGTGCCGGGGGTGCCGGACGTCACCAGGCTGGTCCGGAGCGGGGAGTCGGGCTTGAAGTAGGGCCCCTCCATCTGATCGGGGGTCGGATCGTCCCCGTCGTCGCAGGCCGGGGTGAGCGCCGGGGGCGCGCCGCCGGTGCCGGTGTCACGGGCCAGGGCGATGCCCCCACCCGCGATCAGGGGCGCGGCGCTCGCCGCGACGGCGGCCCGCAGGAGGTTCTTGCGGCTGATCGGGCGGCCGGGAGGGCCGGCCTCGGAGGATGAACTCTCGGTCATGGCTGCTTCCTCGGTGTACGGGGGTTTCCTCGGACGCGTGTGTCTCGTGAGCCCCGGCTATGTGAGCCCCGGTCACGCACCTCGTGGGCCTCGGGCACGCACCTCGTGGGCCTCGGGCACGCACCTCGTGGGCCGAGAGGCCGTCAGATCCGCTGCCAGAGCGCGGGCACGTTCGGCGGCTGCCAGCCGGCCTGCGCCCGGTGCCCCTGCAGACAGCGGTAGCTCGCACCGCCGTACGTCACCACCGCACCCGCGGCGTACGTCGATCCCGCGGCCCAGGTGCCGCCGCCCGGGTCCGTCGGCGGGTCGGTCGGATCGGTCGGCGGGTCGGTCGGTGTACCGCTGGTGACGAGGGTCAGTCCGTAGGCTGCCAGCGCCGGGTTGACCGGCTGGTAGTACGTCGTACCGCCCTGGGAGCAGTTCCCGGAGCCGCCGGAGGTGATGCCCTGCGCCTGGCTGCCCGAGATGAACGAGCCTCCGGAGTCACCGGGTTCGGCGCAGACACTCGTGCGGGTCACTCCGGAGATGGTGCCCTCCGGGTAGGTGACGCTGCTGCCGTGCTGCTGGATCGTGCCGCAGTGCCAGCCCGTCGTGGAGCCGGAGCGGCAGACCGAGGAGCCCACCACGGCCTGGGTGGATCCGGTGACGGTCACATCGCCGTTCCCGTAGCCGTTCACCAGGGCGCGGGGTGTCCAACTGGCGTTGGTGGCGACCCAGGCGTAGTCGCGGCCGGGGAAGGTGGAGCCCTGGAAGGAGCCCTGGGCCTGCTGGTTGGCCCCCGTGGTGGTGACGCCCGGCGTTCCGCAGTGCCCTGCGGTGACGAAGCCGTTCTGGCTTCCGCGCTTGACGGGGAATCCTATGGAACAGCGGCCCGTGCCGTTCATGTAGTACGCGTCGCCGCCGCGCAGATCCGCGTAGGCGCGGGGCTGTTCGTCGGAGCGGTTGACCCGCACGAGATCGCGGGAGACCCCCGCCCCCGCGAGGAAGCCGTCCGCCGCCGACGTACGGCCGGCGTTGACGACCAGGCGGTTGGTTCGGACGTCGACGTACCAGGACGGCACGTCCTCGGGCGCCTTCCGGAGCGCCACCGTGTCCAGCGCCGCCTTGGCGGCTTCGAGGCGGTCCAGGCTGTGGCCGACGACCTCGGCGCGGGCGCCCGCGGCGGTGATACGGCCGATGTCGGCACGGTCGGTGGTGGCGACGACGAGGACGGCGGCCTCGTCGCTCAGCCGGGCTCCGGCGAAGTCCGCGCCGAGGGACTCCTCCAGCGCCGCCGCGACGGCCGCCGCCCGGTACTCGTCCGCTATCCGGGCCCTGGCCTCGTCGGCGTCGAGGCCGAGGTCACGGCTCATGGCTTCGATCAGTCCCGGCGAGAGCCGGTCGGCGGCGGCGGGCACGGCGCCGCCCGCCTGGCCGGCCGAGGCGACACCGGTCAGACCGGCGAGGGCGAGCGCGCCCACCGCCACGGCGGCGGCTCCTGCGGCGAACGCACGTCTGCGGAGCACGGTTGTCTCCACGTCACTCTCCTTGGATTCGGGGGGCGTCGGGCTCCGGGGGAGCGGAACCCGGGTGGCGAACTGCCGAAAACGTAGCCGCGCACGGGCCCGGGACAGGAGATCCCGTCCGCCCCCTACCACCGCGTTATGGGGCGCGCCCCGAGCCGTGCCCGGGCAGGGCGCCGCACCGCTATAGGCTCCGGCCATGGCGACGCACGAACACGAGATCACCGGGCCCGTCGATCTCTGTCTGTCGGACGGCAGCCTGAACCCGAAGGCGGTCGGCTGGTCCAGGAAGCCGCTGCACCGGGCCAATCTGCGGGGCTGGGGCAGGACGAAGCGGTGGGAGTACTGGTGCGTGACCACACCCACCCATCTGGTGGCCCTGACCGTGAGCGACCTCGACTTCCTGGCACTGAACACGGTCTACGTACTTGAATTCGGCCCCGGTGGCCGCGAGTTCGAGTGCTCGTCGATCGTCCCCGCCGGCCGGGGCGTCCGCCTCCCCGACACCGTCGCCGGGGCCCCGGGCTCCGAGGACGTGGTCGTCGGCCCCGCCCGTCCGACCGGCGGCAAGGTGCGCATCGAGATCCGGGACGAGAACGCCGGCACGAGGCTCCGGGCCCGCTGCCTGACCCAGGAACGGCTGCCGCTGGAGGTCGGCCTCCTGGTGTCGCGTCCGGAAGGGCACGAGTCGCTCTCCGTGGTCGTGCCGTGGAGCGAACAGCGCTTCCAGTACACCTCCAAGCACACCGCGCTCCCCGCCTCCGGCCGGGTGCGGATCGGCAACGATCTCCTGAGGTTCGGCGGGGAGGACACCTGGGCCGTCCTGGACCACGGCCGTGGGCGCTGGCCGCGTACGGTCGACTGGAACTGGGGCGCCGCGTCGGGCCGCACGGACGGCCACACGGTCGGCCTCCAGTTCGGCGGGCGCTGGACGGAAGGCACCGGCTCCACCGAGAACGGCCTCTGTGTCGACGGCCGGCTCACCAAGATCGGCGAGGAGCTGGACTGGCAGTGGTCCGTCTCCGACCCGCTGGCCCCCTGGACCCTCCGTACGCCCTCGTCCGGCCAGGTGGACCTGACGTTCACCCCGTTCCACAACCGGGCCGTGCACACGGACGTCGGCCTGATCGCCAACCGCACCGACCAGCGCTTCGGGCATTACAACGGCCGGATCCGTACCGACGACGGGGCCGAGATCGCCGT
Source organism: Streptomyces sp. QL37 (assembly GCF_002941025.1). Classification (NCBI taxonomy): domain Bacteria; kingdom Bacillati; phylum Actinomycetota; class Actinomycetes; order Kitasatosporales; family Streptomycetaceae; genus Streptomyces; species Streptomyces sp. QL37. The sequence continues at coordinate 3,908,130 of NZ_PTJS01000001.1, forward strand.
GGAGCAGCTGCTGGGCTGGGCCGAGGACGTTCACATGCGCTGGTGACTCCCCCGGGCGCGACGGCGCGGGTAGGTTTCCCCTCATGCATATAGGCCCACTTCTGGGCTCGGGACGCACCGCCGACGTGTACGCACTCGACGGCCCCTGGGTCCTGCGACGCTACCGCGACGGCATCGACGCCGCCGGTGAACTGGCCGTGATGTCGTACCTCTCGGCCTCGGGTTACCCCGTCCCCCGCATCGGTCCACCGGCCGCGGAGGCGCTTCCCACCGATCTGGTGATGCGACGGCTGACAGGGCCGACGCTGGCGGAGGCGCTGCTGTCGGGCACGGTCACCGAGGCCGAGGGGGCGGAGCTGCTGGCGCGGCTCCTGCGGGAGCTGCACGCGATCCCGCCACGGCTCTCCCAGGACCCGGAGGACCGGATCCTGCACCTGGACCTGCACCCGGAGAACGTCGTCATGACCCCCGAGGGCGCCATGGTGATCGACTGGCTGACTGCCGGCGAGGGGCCGCCCGCGCTGGACCGGGCCATGACCTCGGTGATCCTGGCCCAGGTCGCCCTCGATCCGTCGTTCCCCGCCGGCGCCCGGCTCCGGGAGCTGCTGGCGGCGCTGCTCTCCCGGTTCGCGGACGACGGGGGCGTGCCCGCCGACGCCCTCGCCCGCGCCACCTCCCTGCGCGCGGCGGACCCGCAGCTCACCGCGCACGAGACGGCGGTGCTGGACGAGGCCGCGGCGCTGGTCGCGTCGCTGGCGCTCTGACGGCGTTCACGCCGTCGGCCCGCCGGGTGTCCGGGGGCGGCTCACTTCCGCAGGTAGGCCAGCACCGCGAGGACCCGGCGGTTCGTCGCGTCGGTCAGGGACAGGTCCAGCTTGGTGAGGATCGAGCCGAAGTGCTTGCTGACCGTGCCCTCACTGACCGTCAGCGCCTCGGCCACCGAGGCGTTCGACCGGCCCTCCGCCATCAGGGCCAGCACCTCGCGCTCCCGTGCGGTCAGCCGCGCCAGCGGGTCGCGGCGGTGCCTCAGGAGCTGACGCACCACTTCCGGGTCGACGACCGTGCCACCCTCGGCGACCCGCTGGAGCGCGTCGACGAACTCCTCCACCTTCCCGACGCGTTCCTTGAGGAGGTAGCCCACCCCCTCGCCCTCGCCGGAGTCGAGCAGCTCCTCGGCGTAGGCCCGCTGGACGTACTGACTGAGCACCAGGACGGGCAGCCGGGGCCGGGTCTCCCGCAGGGACACGGCGGCGCGGAGCCCCTCGTCGGAGAAGCCGGGCGGCATCCGTACATCCGTCACCACGATGTCCGGGCCGTGTTCGGCGACGGCCGCGGTGAGTTCACCTGCGGTGCCGACGCCCGCCACCACCCGGTGGCCGAACCTCTCCAACAGGCCGACGAGGCCCTCCCTCAGGAGCACACTGTCCTCGGCCAGCACGATGCGCAGCATCCAACCCTCATTCGACCAGGTGGGCGGGGACCCGGGGAACATCCAGCCGTAGCACGGTCGGCCCCCCGGCCGGGCTGGACAGTAGCAGCCGTCCGTCGAGCACGGAGAGCCGGTCGGCGATGCCCTGGAGCCCGGTCCCTCCGGTGGTCGCCGCGCCGCCGGCGCCGTCGTCCCGCACCTCGACGGTCAGCCGCTCGCCGTCGTCCCGGCCCGTCACCCACGCCCGGTCCGCCCCGCTGTGCTTGGCCACGTTGGCCAGCGCCTCGCAGAGGGCGAAGTACACGGCGGTCTCGACCGGCTGAGGCAGCCGCTCGGGTATGTCGAGGTCCACGTCGACGGGCACGGCCGAGCGGTCGGCGACATCCTCGACCGCCGCGGCCAGCCCCCGGTCGGTGAGGACCTGGGGGTGGATGCCCCGGATGAGTTCCCTGATCTCCACCAGGGCTTCCCCGGCCTCCTCGTGCGCCTTGGCCAGCAGTCCGCCCAGCGGTTCCGCCGGGCTCTCCAGCCTGGCGAGCCCGAGCGTCATCGAGAGGGCGACGAGCCGCTGCTGCGCCCCGTCGTGCAGATCGCGCTCGATCCGGCGGCGCTCCGCCTCGAAGGCGTCCACCAGCCGCATCCGCGAGCGCCCCAACTCCTCGATACGGGAGTCGAGTCCGTCGGACCCCGTGGACAGCAGCGCCCGGGTGAGCAACGCGCGCGCCACCGCCGCCCACCCGAGCGGATAGGCCAGGAGCGGCAGCAGGGCCAGCCCGAGCAGAGCAAGCGCGAAGGCCTGGGGATACGAGTCGGCCATATGGAGCTTCAGTACGCGCACCTCCTCGCCGCCGGTGACCGCCGCCATGACGACCGGCGTCGCCAGCAGCCCGCCGCAGACCACCAGGACGCCCCCGACCAGGAGGGCCTCCAACGGCCAGAGCACCCCGGCGAACAGCAGCGCGTACCCGAACTCCCGCCAGGTGGCCTGCTCCCGGAGCCGTGTACGCAGCCATGCCGGCAGGCCGGCACGCGTCGGTGAGCGGTGCGGATCTCCGACGGGCGCGGGGTCGATCAGCCGGAGCCTGCGCCGCTCGACCGCGGCCACCGGGATGCCGATGAGGGCGAGCATCAGCAGCAGCGGAAGGCCTATGAGCACCAGGGTCAGGGCACCGCCCACCACGGCCAGCAGCAGGACGGACACGAGGAGGGCCAGCCCCGCCGGGACGCTGCTCAGCAGGTACAGCGCCGCACGCCACGGCCAGGCGCCGAGGAGATACCGGCGCCGTACGAGGGCCTGCCGGAGGGTGAGTGAGCTCATGGCCCGCACCGTAGACAACGCGGGACGGCCACCACCACCCGGTTGGCGGGGGGCCGGGGGTGGAGCTGGCTCCACCCCCAGGACTCCTTCTCGCTGCGATGTGGGCGGCGGACGCCGGCTGTTGGATCGAACCATGAATCAACGACCCGCAGCCGTACGGCTCGACACCGTCACCCGGTCCTTCGGGAAGGCCTCCGACACGGTCACCGCGCTGGACGATGTCAGCCTCACCATCCCCCCGGGATCCTTCACCGCGATCATGGGGCCGTCCGGTTCGGGGAAGTCGACGCTCCTCCAGTGCACGGCCGGTCTCGACCGGCCCACGTCCGGCCGGGTGTTCCTCGGGGACACGGAGATGACCGGACTGAGCGAGCGAAGACTCACGCTGCTGCGCCGCGAGCGGATCGGATTCGTCTTCCAGGCCTTCAACCTGCTGCCGGCCCTCACCGCCGAGCAGAATGTGGCGCTCCCGCTCCGGCTCGCGGGCCGCAGACCCCGGCGCGCGGAGGTACGCGAGGTGCTGGAGCGGGTCGGACTCGGCTCCCGGGCCCGGCACCGGCCCACCGAGCTCTCCGGCGGGCAGCAGCAACGCGTCGCCCTGGCACGGGCGTTGGTCACGCGCCCCGAGGTCCTGTTCGGCGACGAGCCGACCGGGGCACTCGATTCCCGTACGGGCCAGGAGGTCCTGGGGCTGCTGCGGTCGATGGCCGACGGCGGCCAGACGGTGATCATGGTGACGCACGACCCGGTGGCCGCCTCCTACGCGGACCGCGTGGTCTTCCTGGCCGACGGATCGGTACGGGACGAGTTGTGCGACCCGGCCGCCGGAGAGATCGCCGCGCGCATGACCGCCCTGGCGGTGGCCTCGTGCTGAGCTCCGCCCTGCGCTCGATGCGCACCCGCTGGGTCACCTTCATCGGCTCCTTCGTCGCGCTCACCCTGGGCGTAGGGCTGATCGCCATGACCGGGCTGGCGCTGGCGGCCACCTTCGACGCCCCGGAGCGCGGCCCGGAACGCTTCGCCGCCGCGCCGGTCGTGGTGGCGCCGTCGGACACCCTCCGCGTCGCCACGCCCGTCGGGGAGCGTACGGCCCGGCTCACCGACCCCGCTCCTGTGCCGCAGCGCCTGGCCGACGGACTCTCCGCGCTGGGGCGGACGGCGGAGGACCGGACGTTCCCCGTCCGGCTGGCCGGCGAGGAGGCCGTGGGACATCCGTGGTCCGTCGCCGCCGCCACTCCGTACCGCGTCACCTCCGGCCGGGCGCCGGCCCGGGCCGACGAGGTCGTCGTGACGGCGGGCGCGGGAGCGGGCCTCCGGGCCGGCGACCGGCTCCTGATCACCACCCCTGGTTCCCCCGACGGTACGAGCACGCGGACGGTCGTCGGCACGGTGGCGGACGCCGGCTTCGAGACGGCCGTGTTCTTCGGCGACGCCGAGGCCGCCCGCATCCACCCCGCCGTCGACGCCGTGGCCGTGCGCGCCGACGCGGACGCCGTACGGCAGTTGACCCGAACCTTCCCCGGGATGAGTGTCCTGACCGGCGACGACCGGCGCCGGGCGGACCCCGATCCCGACCGGGACGGTGAGGCCCTGACCGCTGTCAACGCGCTGCTCGGCACGGCTGCCGGTATCACCGGTTTCGTCTCGGTCTTCGTCGTCGCCTCGACGTTCTCCTACGCGGTGGCCCAGCGCAGAAGGGAGTTCGGGCTGCTCCGCACGGCGGGTGCCACACCTGGCCAGGTGCGGCGCACGGTCGTCGTGGAGGCGCTCGTGATCGGCATCCTGGCCTCGGCCGCCGGCTGTCTGCTGGGCGATGCCGCCGCACCCGTGCTGGCCGGCCGGCTGGCCGACGGGGGACTCGCCCCGGCCTGGTTCGCCATCGGCGACGCGACGTGGCCACTGCACACCGCCTTCTGGACCGGCTTGGCCGTGGCGCTCGCCGGAGCCGCCGTCTCCTCCCACCGCGCGGGCCGGATCCGTCCCGTGGAAGCGCTCCGCGACGCGGCCGTGGACGCCGGGAGGATGCCGCCGAGCCGCCTGCTGCTGGGCGCAGCCGTCCTGCTGACCGGTCTCGGGCTGCTGGGCTGGGCCCTGCTGACCGACCCCGGGGACGTACTCAAGCGGAAGACGTACATCCTGCAGCCCATGTGGATCATCGTCGGCTGCGCGCTGCTCTCGCCGCTCGCGGTACGTCCGCTGACGCGCCTGCTCACCTGGCTCCCCGCCCGGCTGCCGGGCGCGACCGGCCTGCTGGCCCGGCAGAACGCGTCCACCGCCGTGCGCCGCACCGCCGCGGTCGCCGCGCCCGTCATGATCACCGTCGCCCTGGCGGGATCGCTGCTGGGCACCGTGGCCACGCTCAACGAGGCCAAGGCCACGGAGGCGGCGGCGGTCTCCGGGGCCGACTACGTGGCCGGCGGGGACGGCCCCCTGGACCCACGCTTCGTGCGGCGCGTGCGGAGCGTGCCCGGGGCCGTCGCCGGTGCTTCCCGGTCGACCGGCGTCACCGTCCTCGAAGAAGGCACCGCGCTCATCACGTCGGAGGCACGGGCTGCGACTCCGGACACTTTGGCGGCGACCGCCCGTCTGCCGCTCGTCGCCGGGCGGATCACGGACCTGGACGACGACTCCATCATCGTCAACGAGGAGTGGGAGACACGGACCGTGGGCGGGCGCGTGCGCGTCTGGCTCGGCGACGGCCGTGAGGTGTCGCTCCGCGTCGCGGCCGTGATGCGGACCGGTACCGGAAACAGCGGGGTGTACGTGACCCCCGCGAACGCCGCCGGAGCCGGCATCGACCGTATGGACGTCAAGCTCCGCGAGGGCGCCGACCGTTCAGCCGTCCACGCCCTCCTGGAGAAGGCCGGGCGGGAGACCGGCACCCCGGTCATGACACGCGACGCCTGGGTGGCCGCGCACTACCCCCAGACCGGTGGCAACACCCGGGCGGGCCTGCTGCTCATCCTGGGCATCGCCCTGCTGTACACGGGCATCGCCCTGGCGAACACCCTGGTCATGGCCACCTCCGACCGGGTACGCGACCTGGCGGTTCTCCGCCTCACCGGGGCCACGAAACCGCAGGTGCTCCGGTTGGTGGCGGTCGAGGCACTCGTGGTGGTGGCCGTGGGCGCGGTCCTGGGAGGGCTGGTGGCCGGGCTGAACCTGCTGGGGGTGAGGAGCGCCCTGGAGCTGCTCTCGGTGAGCTCCCCGGTGGTCGTCCCCTGGACCGCCCTCGCATCGGTCCTGGGCGTGTGTGCCCTCGCGGCCGCGGCCTCCGCCGTGCTGCCCGCGCTCGTGGCGCTGCGTACGAGGCCGGTCGAGGTGGCGGGCGCCCGCGAGTGACACGCTGCCGGTCTAGCCGTTGAGCGCGTACGCCAGGGTGATCACCGGGAACGGCCACACCGCGGCGCCGAGCAGGGCCAGCCGGCCCGCCGGGGTCATGCGGCGCAGCGGAGGGGAGCGGTACAGGCCGGTCAGTACGGCCGCTCCTGCGGCGAGCACCCCGACCGCGCCCAGCAGGAAGGACACGGGGGACTCGCCGGAGGCGGCGCTCCACACCGACACCATCAGCACCAGGAACCCGAGGAAGAACAGCGCGGCGAGGGGCACGGACCAGATCAGGGCGACCAGGAAGACCTGGCCCGTGGTGGCGGGGCGAGGCCGGGGCGCGGGCGCCGTAGAAGCGGGAGCGGGGAGTGCGGGGAACATGCGCGGCTGCCTTTCAGCACTGCGGAGTACGTGCCTCCACTCTGTGGGGGACGGCTCCCCGCAGCATGCGCGCGCATACTCAGGTCCCGCGGGCCCCGGCACTCATTCCCCGCAAGCCCGTGCACCGGAGAGTTCCTACGTGCCTGTCACGACCGGGAATCCGGACGGACGGCCCCACTCGCTCCACGAACCGTCGTACACGGACACCTCGCTGTATCCGGCCAGTTCGGCGCCCAGCGCGAGGACACAGGCGGTGACGCCCGATCCGCAGCTGACGACCAGACGCTCCCGCTCACCGAGCAACGAACCGAACAGCGCGCGCAGTTCGCGGGGTGGGAGCATCCGGCCGTCGCACTGGATCTCCCCGAACGGCAGGTTCAGCGCCCCGGGCATGTGGCCCCGCCGTAGCCCAGGCCGAGGCTCGGCCACCGTACCGGCGAAGCGCTCCCGGCTGCGTGCGTCGAGGACAGCCGATCCCTGGTCGGCCAGTGCGGCCGCCACCACATCGCTGCCGACCACCATCCCTTCGTGAGGGCGGGCGGTGAAGTCACCGATTTTCCACGCGACTTGGGGCGTGCACACCTCCTCCGACGGCAGTCCGGCGGCCGTCCATGCGGGGAGGCCGCCGTCGAGCACCGCGACCCGCCCGAAGCCCATGGCGCGCAGCATCCACCAGGCGCGGGCGCTGGAGTAGACACCGACGGCGTCGTAGACGACCACGGTGTCGCCGCCGTCGACCCCCAGGGCGCGCATCTCCTCGGTGAAGCGACGGGCATCGGGCATCGAGTGCGGCAGTGACACGGTGTGGTCGGACATCACCCCGTCGATGTCGAAGCGCCGCGCCCCCGGGATCCGCCGCTCCGCCGCACGGTGCGCCCCCACGGAGGCGTCGAGGACCACGAGCCCACCGGCCGCCGACCGCCCCGCGAGCCATTCGGGACCGACGAGCGGCCCGGGCGGACTTCCCGGATCATCCGCGGTTGCCACACATTCGGTCATGCCCGTCCGCCCCCTGGTCCCCGTCATCGGTTCACGCCGCCATGCCTATCAGCCTCACGACTCGCAGCAGATCGCGGTGACGAAAATACGTGGCCGCGTCCTCCCGGTAGGCGGGCGGCTCCATGTTCCGTACCAGCGCGTCGGTACAGGCTGCCAGACGCGATCGCTCCCGCTCGCCCTGCACGCCCCCGCTCTCCAGGCAGGCGGTGGCACAGAGGTCCACGGTGCGGCTCAGCTCGCCGGTGAGCCCGGCGCTCCGCAGTCGTACGCGCCAATGACCCACGGCGTGCAGGGCCGCCTCACGGCGTGCCCCGTACCAGTACTCAGGCCTGTTCGGACTGCGCTCGCGCGGGCCCGGGGTGCGGGAGCCGCGGCGTTTGGCCTCCGTACGCGCCGCCGCGTACGCCCGTAGCTCCACCTGCCACGCGGCCCGGCTGGCCTCGATCACGCCCACGGCCCGCAGCAGTGCGTCCTCGTCCTCGCGGAAGGGGCCGGCCTTGTGGGCGAGACAGCTCACCGTCGCCTCGAAGCCGATCGGCCGGTACAACTGCACGCAGGAACGGAGCGAGACCACCCGGTGCCCGTAAGGCAGCGAGGGATCACGGACCTTGCGCGCGAAGTTGGTGAAGCCCATCCACGGGAGGCTGACGGGACTTCGGGCTTAAGCCCGAATTAAGAGCGCCTTAAGCGATCCGCGCCCTGCAAGGTCAGCTCAACCAACCGCAGGCCAGGGCGTTTTCCTCGTCGTACGCCCGGTTGCCCGGGCGCGGGATCTGCGTACCATCAAGCTCCGTCGGCGGCGCACTCCATCGGACGAGAGCGCTCTCAGAGCGCTCCCGCACCCACCTCTCCGTCGGCTCCGTCCCTGCTCTCCCCCACAGAAAAGGTACGCAGACCATGGCCTCTCACCGCGCACGCAGATGGTCGCCCATCGGGCTGGTCCTCCTGCTCTCGACCGCCCTCGTCGCCGCGTTCCTCCTCACCACCACCGGTCCGGGCACCTCCCGGGCCGACGCCGCCGCACAGACATGGGCCGATGAGTTCGACGGCGCCGCCGGCAGTGCGCCGGACTCCTCCAAGTGGACTCTGGAGACCGGCGGTTCGGGCAACGGCAACAACGAGTTGCAGTACTACACGGACAGCACCCGGAACGCGTCCCTGGACGGCAACGGCAATCTGGTGATCACCGCTCGCCAGAACACCGACTCCGGCCTGCAGTGCTGGTACGGCCCCTGCCGGTACACCTCCGCCCGGCTGAACACCGCGAGGACCTTCACCCAGGCGTACGGCCGCTACGAGGCCCGGATCAAGATTCCGCGCGGCCAGGGCATCTGGCCGGCCTTCTGGATGCTCGGCGACGACCTCGGCAGCGTGGGATGGCCGAACAGCGGCGAGATCGACATCATGGAGAACGTCGGCAAGGAGCCCGGCACCGTCCACGGCACCATCCACGGCCCCGGCTACTCCGGCGGCGCCGGCATCGGGGCCTCGTACAGCCTGCCGGACGGCAGGGCCTTCGCCGACGACTTCCACACCTTCGCGGTGGACTGGAGCCCGAACGCCCTGGTCTGGTCGGTGGACGGCCAGACCTACCAGACGCGCACCCCCGCCGACGTGAACGGCAACAAGTGGGTCTTCGACCACCCCTTCTTCATCGTCCTGAACCTGGCCGTGGGCGGTAACTGGCCTGGCAGTCCGGACGGGTCCACCTCGCTTCCCCAGACGATGACCGTCGACTACGTACGGGTCTCCGCCTCGGACGGTTCCGGCGGCGGCTCGGGCACGGCCGGCCCGATCAAGGGCATCGGCGGCATGTGCGTCGACGTCGCCGGCGCCTCGAACGCCGACGGCACCCCGATCCAGCTGCACGACTGCAACGGCGTCGACGCCCAGAAGTGGACCCTGGCCGACGACGGATCGGTGCGCGCCTTCGGCAAGTGCCTGGACGTGCAGGGTGGTTCAACCGCCGACGGGGCCGCCGTCCAGCTCTACACCTGCAACGGCACCGGGGCCCAGAAGTGGGTCCACACCCAGGCCGGTGACCTGACCAACACCGGGTCGGACAAGTGCCTCGACGCCACCGGCGGCTCCTCGGCCGACGGCACGCGCCTCCAGATCTGGACCTGCACCGGCGCGGCCGGCCAGAAGTGGACCGTCGGCTGACCGCCGGAGCCCCCGCCCACGCGTACCGAAGGAGGAGCCCCCGCATGACTCCTCGCCATCACCGCGACGCCTCCCGCCGCAAGCCGCTCGCGGCCCTGGCCGGCGCTGCCACGGCCGCCCCGCCATCGCCGTGACCGCACCGCGCGCCCTCGCCACGGCCGACCAGGACACCGCGCCCACCGGGGCGCGGGGACGCTGACGCCCCCTCTGGACGGCGCCGGCATCCGCGCCTCATCGGCGCACGGAAGCCCCAGGTCACAGGGGGGCCTGGGGCTCCCGCATCGAGGGCCTCGACCTACCGGGGGTGCCGGACGTCCGCCCAGTACGACGGCGGTGACCACACCATCCTGCTGGGCGAGATCGTCGGACTCCTGAGACCCGCCGCGGACGGGGTGCCGCCGGTCCTCCGCCAGGGCGCCGTGCGGGGCCTCGCCGACCCGCGCGTTCCCCGCACGGCCCGACGCCGGGCGGGCCCGTGGACCGACGCCGGGCGGGCCCATGGACCGGCGGCGGGCGGGCCCGTGGACCGGCGGCGGGCCGGGGCCGACGCTCCTCCGGTCCGTACCGGACTCAGCGCGCGTGCGGGCCCGCCGGCTCCCCGCCCCCGTCGAACACCTGCCGGGCCCGCTCCACCTTCGGCAGGTGCACCGAGGACCACTCCGCGAGCGACGCGAAGAGCGGAGCCAGGCTCCGGCCCAGGTCACTGATCTCGTATTCCACCTTGGGCGGCACCTGGGGGTAGTACGTGCGCAGCACCAGGCCGTCCCGCTCCAGCTGGCGCAGTCGCTGCGTCAGCACCTTGGCCGTGATCGTCCCGATGTTGCGGTGCAGTTCCACGAAGCGCTGCACCCCGTAGGCGTTGAGCGTCCACAGGATCGGAGTCGTCCACCGGCTGAAGACGATGTCCAGCACCGGGGCGATCGGGCACGCCTGCTCCGCCGGGACCCGCTCGGGGAGAGCCACGGCGCTCCCACCCGGCCTCACCGAGGTCACGCTGTCCATGCACGCTCCCTTTGGGGAAGTCACTTTCCTCCAGATACCGACTTTACCGGTGCTGCCAGATTTCAGGTATCGGCGCGGCGGCCCTACCGTCAGTCAACTAACCGTCAGAGCCTTTCCGTTGCTCGCCCCATGCCGGTACGCCCCGGCCTGATCCAGCTCCGCGGGCATGGCATGTCCTTGCACCGTGGACCGCGCGATGGGCCCGTACCGACCGGCTCCTCGCGACCGTGCATTCGCCTGCTCGCCTGCCGGGACTGGCCGAGGGGAGCCTGGCGTCAGTCATCACGCCCAGCTTCCAGGCCCGGCCGGCCTCCGTGCAGCCGTACCTCATCGCCTTTCAGGAACAAACCTTCGCCAGCCGCGCCTGCTGCCTGAGGGGCAGTCACTTTCCCCTAGGTACCTACTGTGCCGCCGCTGCTAGCTTCCCTGACGTGACGACGGGGAGCGCCGTCGGACCCGTAGGACGCGGCTGCTCGGCAGCGGCAATCTCACCCATGAACCCATCCACGAGGGAGCAGTTCCATGATCGTTGTCACCGGAGCCACAGGCAACATCGGCCGCCTGCTGGTCGCCGAGCTCGCTCAGGCCGGCCAGGAGATCGTGGCCGTCTCGCGCCGCCCGTCGGCGTCGGGTCTTCCGGAGGGCGTCCGGCACGCCCAGGCCGACCTCGGCGACTTCGAGAGCGTCCGCCCGGTGCTCCAGGGTGCCGACGCCTTCTTCATCCTGCTGGCCGGTGAGCTGAACGACCCCGGCGATCCCGCGGCCGAACTGCTCGACATCGCCGAGGAGGCCGGCGTCAAGCGCGTCGTCCTCGTCTCCTCCCAGCTGGCCGGTACGCGATCGGACACGCTCTCGCACAACCGTCTGCGCGAGTTCGAGGCCGCCGTCCGCGAATCCGGGCTCGACTGGACGATCCTGCGTCCGGGCGGTTTCGCGTCCAACTCCTTCGCCTGGGCCGACCCCATCCGCACCCGGCGGTCGGTCTTCCACCCCTTCGGCGACGTGGCCCTGCCGGTCGTCGACCCGGCGGACATCGCCGACATCGCGGCCGCCGCACTGACCCAGGACGGTCACGCCGGGCAGACCTACGTGATCACCGGCCCCGAGGCCATCACCCCGCGCCGCCAGGCCGAGATCATCGCCGAGGCACTGGGCGAGCAGGTGACCTATGTGGACCTGACCCGTGAGGCCGCCGCCGAGCAGCTGTCCCAGTTCATGCCGCCCTCCGTCGTGGAGGGCACCCTCGACGTCCTCGGCTCCCCGCTCCCGGTCGAGCAGCAGGTCAGCCCCGACGTCGAGAAGATCCTCCTCCGCCCGGCCCGCCCCTTCGGCGACTGGGTGGCGCGCAACCTGCCGGCGTTCCGCTAGCGAGCCGGGGGACGGGGCGTCCTACGGAGACGCCGCATCCGGAAAAAGCAAAAGCCCCAGGTCACGGCGAGTGAGTCCTGAGGCTTCCACAGAGCCGCCTTCGGGATTCGAACCCGAGACCTACGCATTACGAGTGCGTTGCTCTGGCCAACTGAGCTAAGGCGGCACGCTCTGTCGCACCATGGTGCGGTCAGCAGCGACGCCAAGTCTACACAGTTTCCGGGGGTGCTCCGTACCGCCCGGCGCCGCTGCCGTATCCGCAGGTCAGGCGCACTTCTTGCCGTCCTTGGGCGGTGTGCCCTCCAGCAGGTAGGTGTTGATCGCCGTGTCGACGCAGTCGCTGCCCCGGCCGTATGCCGTGTGTCCGTCGCCCTCGTAGGTCAGCAAAGTGCCGGAGGAGAGCTGCTCCGCGAGGGACTCGGCCCACTTGTACGGGGTGGCCGGGTCCCGGGTGGTGCCGACCACGACGATCGGGCCGGCGCCCTCAGCCTCCGTGCGGTGCGGGGTGCCGGTGGGGTCCACAGGCCAGGATCCGCAGTTCAGCGCGGCCCAGGCGAAGCCCCTGCCGAAGACCGGGGAGGCCTTCTCGAAGTCCGGGACCGCCTTCTCCACCTCTGCGGGGCCGGCGAAGGCGGGGGCCAGGTCGAGGCAGTTCACTGCGGCGTTGGCGAACATCAGATTCGCGTACTTCCCGCTCGGCTCGCGCTCGTAGTAGCTGTCGGCCAGGGCGAGGAGCCCGGAGCCGTCACCGCGCCGGGCCGAGGCGACGGCTTCGCGGAGCTGGGGCCAGGCGGACTCGTCGTACATGGCGGCGATCACTCCCGTGGTCGCCAGGGACTCGGTCAGCTTCCGGGTCTCGCCGGTCGGCACGGGCTCGGAGTCCAGATCGCCGAAGAGCTTCTTCAGGGCGGTCGCCGCGGCCGCGGTGGACCTGGTGCCGAGCGGGCAGTCGGCCTGCTTCACACAGTCCGCGGCGAACGACTGGAAGGCCGTCTCGAAACCGGCGGTCTGATCGCGGTTGATGTCGACCGCGGGGAGCGAGGGGTCCATCGCCCCGTCCAGGACGAGACGCCCCGCCCGGGCGGGGAACAGATCGGCGTAGGTCGCGCCGAGGAAGGTGCCGTACGAGGCGCCGACGTAGTTCAGCTTCTCGTCGCCGAGCAGGGACCGCAGGATGTCCATGTCACGCGCCGTCTCGACCGTGGACACATGCGGAAGGATCTTGCCGGAGCGCTTCGCGCAGCCGTCGGCGAACTTCTTGAAGGACTTGTTCAGCTCGGTGATCTCGCCCTTGTCGTCCGGAGTCTGGTCGACCTGCGTGTAGGCGTCCATCTCCTTGCCGGTGAGGCACTCGACCGGCTCGCTGCGGGCCACACCGCGTGGGTCGATGGCCACCATGTCGTACCGCGCGCGGACCTGGGCGGGATAGCCGATGGCCGCGTAGCCCTGGAGGTAGCCGACGGCCGAGCCGCCGGGGCCGCCCGGGTTGACCAGGAGCGAACCGATCCGCTTGCCCGGCCCGGTGGCCTTCTTGCGCGAGACGGCCAGCCCGACGTCCCCGCCGTCGGGCTCGGCGTAGTCGAGCGGGGCCTTCATCGTGGTGCACTGGAAGCCCTCCACGCCGCAGTCCCGCCAGCGCAGCTTCTGCCCGTAGTACGGCTCGAGTTCCTCGGCGGCGGCCGAACCCGTCGCCGAGGCGCTCGGCGCCGAACTTCCGCTGCTGCAGCCGGAGACGAGGAGGCCGGCAGTGCCGAGCGCGGTGGCGAAGATGCGGAGCAGGCGCCTGGTGTCCATCCCCGGAGCGTAGCCGCCACGTGACGACTCGACCGATTCCCTGCTCATACGGGTGAATTCACCCACCTGTGCGCACCCCTCGGGAGCGCGCCACGCGGGGACGCCGGACTCAGCCGGCCCGTAGCGCGACCGCCATCGCCTCCACGGCGAGCAGCGGCGCGACGTTACGGTCGAGGGCGCGGCGGCAGGCGATCACGGCCTCTATCCGGCGGAGGGTGCGCTCGGGGGTGGACGACTCGGCGATCCGGTCGAGCGAGTCCCGGACGTCGGTGTTCGCGAGAGCGATCCGGGAGCCGAGCTGGAGCGCCAGCACATCGCGGTAGAAGCCGGTGAGTTCGCTGAGCGCGAGGTCCAGGCTGTCGCGCTGCGTGCGCGTCCTGCGACGCTTCTGCCGGTCCTCCAGCTCCTTCATCGCACCCGCCGTCCCGCGAGGCATCCGGCCCCCCGCCACGCCGCCGAGTGCCGCCTTCAGGTCGTCCGTCTCCTTGACGTCGACCTCCTCGGCGACCTGCTTGGCGTCGTCGGTCGCCGTGTCGATCAGCTCCTGGGCCGCCTTGAGGCAGCCACCGACGTCATGGACGCGCAGGGGGAGCTTGAGCACGGCCGCGCGGCGGGCCCGCGCCCGCTCGTCCGTGGCGAGCCGACGCGCCCGTCCGATGTGCCCCTGCGTGGCACGGGCGGCGGACGCGGCACGCTCGGGATCGATGCCGTCCCGCCTGATCAGCACGTCGGCCACGGCGTCGACAGGAGGCGTACGCAGCGTGAGGTGACGGCAGCGGGAGCGGATCGTGGGCAGCACGTCCTCGAGGGAGGGCGCGCAGAGCAGCCACACCGTGCGGGGCGCCGGCTCCTCCACCGCCTTCAGCAGGACGTTGCCCGCGCCCTCGGTGAGGCGGTCCGCATCCTCCATGACGATGACCTGCCAACGGCCCACGGCGGGGGACAGCTGTGCACGGCGGACGAGCTCACGGGTCTCCTTCACGCCGATCGAGAGCAGATCCGTCCGGATCACCTCGACATCGGCGTGGGTCCCGATCAGGGCCGTGTGGCAGCCGTCGCAGAAGCCGCAGCCGGGAGCCCCGCCCAGGGCACGGTCGGGGCTGGTGCACTGGAGCGCGGCGGCGAAGGCACGGGCGGCGGTGGACCGGCCCGAGCCGGGCGGGCCCGTGAAGAGCCAGGCATGCGTCATCTTCGAGCCGGGCGGCACCGGCTCGCCCTCGGAGATGGCGGTGACCAGGACATCGGCGTCCCGGGCGGCGGCACCGAGCTGCTCCTGCACCCGGTCCTGTCCGACCAGGTCGTCCCAAACGGTCATGGTCACCGCCCTTCCGGTGGTGTGGTGCTGGAACGCCGGAACTCCGGCGCCTCCCTATTGTGCGGGAAGGGTCCGACAGTCCCGGCGTTCCGTGCCCGCGCCCGGCGTCCGGCCGTCAGCGTCGCGGCCGACGACCACCCCGTCCGGAGCCGCCCTGGTCGTCGTCGTTGCCGCCGAGCAGCTCGTCGGCCAGGGACGGCAGATCGTCGAGCGGCGTCTCCTCGGCCCAGTCGGGACGCGGACGCTTCTGGCGGCCGGAAGCGCCCTGAGCCGCCGGTCCCGCCTGCGGGTCGTCGCTGATCTGGGGCAGTTCACGCGTGCGCTCGTTCTCGCTCTCGCGGCGTGAGTCCCCGCGCTCGTCGCGGAAGACGCCCGGCGGGACCCGGTCCGACGGGTTCCCGTCGCGCACGGGCGGCAGAACAGCCGTCTCGTCCGCGTCGCGCACGGGCGGCAGAACAGCCGTCTCGTCCGCGTCGGGCGCGGGGCGGTCCGGCCGGGCGACCGGCACGGGCTGCGTGATCTCGTTCGGGTTCACGACGGGAGTCGGAACGGTGAGCTCGTTGTCCGGGACGGACGGCCCGGTGGACCCGGAGCCGGACTCGTGGGAACGCTCTGCGGCGGCGGCCGCAGCCGCCTCCTCCGCCCGGGCAGCGGCCTCGGCCTCGGCACGGCGGCGAGCCTCCTCGGCCCGCAACAGCGCCTCCTCCGCCTTGCGCTGCTTCTCCAGGCGCAGTTCCTCCGCCTCCTTGCGCAGCCGTGCCTCCTCCTGGGCCTGGAGGCGCAGCCGCTCCTGCTCGGCCTCTCGCACCCGCTCCTCGGCCTCGAGACGGGCCCGCTCCTCCTCCGCACGGCGGCGGGCCTCCTCGGCACGCTGCCGTGCCTCCTCCGCCTGCCGTTCGGCCTCGCGCTGCCGCGCCTCTTCCTCCTCGCGGCGCCTGCGCTCCTCCTCCTCGGCGCGGAGCTTGGCGAGCTGAGCCTGCCTCTCGCGCTCCAGCCGCTCCTCCTCGGCCTTGCGCGCGGCCTCTTCCTCGGCCTTGCGCCGGGCTTCCTCCTCGGCGGCCTTGCGTGCCTCTTCCTGGGCCCTGATCTCGGCCTCGGAGAGCGGGAGCAGCCGGTCGAGCCGGTGGCGTACGACCGTGGTGATCGCTTCCGGCTCCTGGCCGGCGTCCACCACCAGGTAGCGGGCCGGGTCGGCGGCCGCGAGGGTGAGGAAGCCGGACCGCACGCGGGTGTGGAATTCGGCCGGCTCGGACTCCAACCGGTCGGGCGCCTCGGTGAAGCGTTCCCGTGCCGTCTCGGGGTCGACGTCCAGAAGGACCGTCAGGTGCGGTACGAGCCCACTCGTGGCCCAGCGCGAGATCCGGGCGATCTCGGTCGGGGCGAGGTCCCGGCCCGCCCCCTGGTACGCCACGGACGAGTCGATGTAGCGGTCGGAGATCACGATCGCGCCGCGCTCCAGCGCCGGGCGGACGACCGAGTCGACGTGCTCGGCCCGGTCCGCGGCGTACAGCAGCGCCTCGGCCCGGTTCGACAGACCGGCCGACGACACGTCCAGCAGGATCGACCGCAGGCGCTTGCCGACCGGCGTGGCCCCCGGCTCACGCGTCACGACGACCTCGTGGCCCTTGGCGCGGATCCAGTCGGCGAGCGCCTCGACCTGGGTGGACTTGCCGGCTCCGTCGCCGCCCTCCAGGACGAGGAAGAAACCGTTCGCCGCGGGCGCGACGGCGGGGTCGCCGCCGCGCAGCGCCTCACGCAGGTCGCGGCGGAGCGGCACACCGGCGCGGTCGTCGGTCCTGGCGAGGACGATCACCGCGACGGGCAGCAGCAGCGCACCGACGAGCATCAGTGTGAAGGCGGCGCCGCCGTGCGCGAAGACGAAGTCACCGGACCCCAGACGGTGCCGTCCGATGGCGGCGGCGAGCAGCGGCCCGCCCACCGCGCCGAGTGCGACCAGCACCCGGACCACGGCCTGGAGGTGCTCGGTGGCCCTGGCCTGCCGGAACGCCTCCGTCTCCTGGTCGATGACCGCATGTCCGATGTTGGCGGCGACCCCCGCCGCGTAACCGGCGAGCAGCGCGATCAGCAGCCCGGTGGCGGTGTCGGGCACCAGGCCGAGCGCGAGGAGCGCCACGCCCGTTACGGCGACCGCCAGAGCCAGCAGCCGACGGCGCGAGAGGGCGGGCAGCACCTTCCGCGCGGTACGGATACCGAGCGCGGTGCCGCCGGTCAGGGCCAGGATCAGCAGAGCGAAGGTGGCGGGCCCGCCACCGAGGTCGGCGGCGTGCAGCACGGAGACGCCCGCCGCGGCGGCGATGGCTCCGGCGACCGCGGAGCACGCGGCGACGACCAGCGGGATGCTCCCGGTGCGGCCCTTGTCGGACCCCGTTCCGGTGGCCGGCCGTCGCAGGCCCTCCAGGGGCGAGCGCGGACGGGGTGTCTGCGTAGCCGGAAGCTCGAGGAAGTACAGCGTCGAGACGGAAGCGGCAAAAAGCCCCGCCGCGACGTAGGAACCGAGGGCGGCCTGATGGAAGGAGAACCAGTCGAAACCGGTGCCGAGCAGTTCACCGATCAGCGCGGCGGCCAACAGCACGACCGCGGCCGCGGGGACCGACAGGAAGTTCGTCCGCAGGGAGAGCCTGCGGAGGGCGTCGAGGTGGTCCGGCAGCGGGCGCACGGCGGCGCCCTCCGGGGGCGGGGCGGGAAGCAGCGCGGGAGCAGCGCTCTCCTTGGCCACCGCCCACAGCCGTTCGCCGACGCCTGTCACGAAGACGGTGATCAGGATCATCATGAGTGCCTTGTCCGGCATCCAGTCGATCCACAGGGGCGCGACGACCAGCAGAGCGAGCCGCAGCGCGTCCGCCCCGATCATCAGCCAGCGCCGGTCGATCGGACCGCCGGGCGCGGTGAGCGCCGTCAGTGGTCCCAGTAGTACGGCTCCGAAGAGCACGGTGGAAAGAATCCGGGCACCGAACACGGCGGCGACGGCGAAGGCCGCCCCGCGGTATCCGGCCCCGAAGGAGCCCTCGAGGACCGCCGCCTGCAGCGACAACAGCACAAGCACGAGAAGGGCGAGTGAATCGCCGATACTGCCGACGAGCTGGGCGCTCCACAACCGCCTGAGCGGGGGAACACGCAACAGGGCTCGTACGGCGCGCTCGCGTGAGTCTGCGGCAAGTGTGTCGGAGGTGGGGCTCACGACCGGTGGCTGCTCGGCTCGCGTCATCCGCCCAGCCTATCGGGAGCGGTGCGGTGCCCGGGGGCCGCGTCCGAACATATGCCCAACGGGAGCGGTGTCCGCACCCTCGCGACAACGCCGGAAGGGCCGGGTCTCCCCGGCCCTTCCGGCGTTCGCGCACGGCCGACCGCCTGCTTCTCGCGGCTCCCCCGGCCGACTGCGGCGGCTCAGCTCGCGGTCAGCTCTCCTCGGACGAGGCCGAAGCGGTCCTCTCCGCCGCGGCGGCCGCCTTCTTCGCCGGCGCCTTCTTGGCGGTGGTCGTCTTCTTCGCGGCCGTCGTCTTGGTGGCGGTGGCCTTCTTGGCGGTGGTCTTCTTCGCCGCCGTGGCCTTCTTCGCGGTCGCCTTCTTGGCCGGAGCCTTCTTCGCCGTCTTCTTCTTCGCCGGCCCCTTGGCCCGCTTCTCGGCGAGCAGCTCGTAACCGCGCTCCGGCGTGATGTCCTCGACGCTGTCGTCGGTCCGCAGCGTCGCGTTCGTCTCGCCGTCGGTGACGTACGCGCCGAAGCGGCCGTCCTTCACGACCACCGCGGCCCCGCTCACGGGGTCCGTGCCCAGCTCCTTCAGCGGCGGCTTCGCCGCGGCCCGCCCCCGCTGCTTCGGCTGGGCGTAGATCGCCAGCGCCTCGTCGAGCGTGATGTCGAAGAGCTGGTCCTCGGAGGTCAGCGAACGCGAGTCCGTGCCCTTCTTGAGGTACGGGCCGTAGCGGCCGTTCTGCGCGGTGATCTCGACGCCCTCGGCGTCCTCACCGACGACCCTGGGCAGGGACATCAGCTTGAGCGCGTCGGCCAGCGTCACCGTATCGAGCGACATGGACTTGAAGAGCGAGGCCGTCCGCGGCTTGACCGCGTTCTTGCCCGTCTTCGGTGTGCCCTCGGGCAGGACCTCGGTGACGTACGGGCCGTAGCGGCCGTCCTTGGCGATGATCTGGTTGCCGCTGACCGGGTCCGCGCCGAGCTCGAAGTCGCCGCTCGGCTTGGCCAGCAGCTCCTCCGCGAGCTCCACGGACAACTCGTCGGGCGCCAGGTCCTCCGGCACGTCGGCTCGCTGGTGGCCCTCGGAGTCCTTCTCGCCCCGCTCGATGTACGGGCCGTAGCGGCCGACGCGGAGCTTGATGTCGTTGCCGACGGGGAACGAGGAGATCTCGCGGGCGTCGATCGCGCCCAGATCGGTCACGAGTTCCTTCAGGCCGCCGAGGTGGTCCCCGTCGCCGTTGCCCGCGGCGGAGGCCGCGCCCGCGCCGGTGGTGTCGTCACCCGTGCCGAAGTAGAAGTGCCGCAGCCACGGCACGGACTGGGCCTCACCCCGTGCGATGCGGTCGAGGTCGTCCTCCATGCGGGCGGTGAAGTCGTAGTCGACGAGCCGGCCGAAGTGCTTCTCCAGCAGGTTGACCACGGCGAACGAGAGGAACGACGGCACCAGAGCCGTGCCCTTCTTGAACACGTAACCGCGGTCGAGGATGGTCCCGATGATCGAGGCGTACGTGGACGGGCGGCCGATCTCGCGCTCTTCGAGCTCCTTGACCAGCGAGGCCTCGGTGTAGCGGGCCGGCGGCTTGGTGGCGTGGCCGTCGACAGTGACCTCGTCGGCGGTCAGCGCGTCGCCCTCGGCGACCTGCGGCAGCCTGCGCTCACGGTCGTCCAGCTCGGCGTTCGGGTCGTCCGCGCCCTCGACGTACGCCTTCATGAAGCCGTGGAAGGTGATCGTCTTGCCGGACGCGGAGAACTCGGCGTCCCGGCCGTCGCTCGCCCGGCCACCGATCTTCACCGTGACGGAGTTACCCGTGGCGTCCTTCATCTGAGAGGCGACGGTCCGCTTCCAGATCAGCTCGTAGAGCCGGAACTGGTCGCCGGTGAGGCCCGTCTCGGCCGGGGTGCGGAAGCGGTCGCCGGAGGGGCGGATCGCCTCGTGCGCCTCCTGCGCGTTCTTGACCTTCCCGGCGTAGGTGCGGGGCTTGTCGGGCAGGTAGTTCGCCCCGTACAGCTGCGTGACCTGCGCCCGGGCCGCGGAGACCGCGGTGTCCGAAAGGGTCGTGGAGTCCGTACGCATATAGGTGATGAAGCCGTTCTCGTACAGCTTCTGCGCCACCTGCATCGTGGCCTTGGCCCCGAAGCCCAGCTTCCGGCTCGCCTCCTGCTGGAGGGTCGTCGTGCGGAAGGGGGCGTACGGCGAGCGGCGGTACGGCTTCGACTCCACCGAGCGGACCGCGAACGTCGAGTCGGCGAGCGCCGCCGCCAGGGCGCGGGCGTTCGTCTCGTCGAGGTGCAGCGTCTGGGCGGAGCCCTGCTTGAGCTGCCCGTCGGGGCCGAAGTCGCGGCCCTGGGCGATACGGCGCCCGTCGACCGCGCTGAGGCGGGCGGTGAGCGTCGAGGGGTCGGACGTGTCACCGGTGCGCCCGGTGGCGAAGGTGCCGGTCAGGTCCCAGTACTCGGCGGAACGGAAGGCGATGCGCTCGCGCTCCCGCTCGACGACGAGTCGGGTGGCGACCGACTGGACACGGCCCGCGGAGAGCCGCGGCATGACCTTCTTCCACAGGACCGGCGAGACCTCGTAACCGTAGAGGCGGTCGAGGATGCGGCGGGTCTCCTGGGCGTCGACCATGCGCTGGTTGAGCTCGCGCGGGTTGGCGACGGCGGCCCTGATCGCGTCCTTGGTGATCTCGTGGAAGACCATCCGGTGGACCGGGACCTTGGGCTTGAGGACTTCCTGCAGGTGCCACGCGATGGCTTCGCCCTCGCGGTCCTCATCGGTGGCGAGGAAGAGTTCGTCGGATTCGGCGAGGAGCTGCTTGAGCTTCCTGACCTGGGCTTTCTTGTCTGCGTTGACGACGTAGATCGGCTGGAAGTCGTTCTCGACGTCCACGCCGAGGCGGCGTACCTCACCGGTGTACTCGTCCGGCACCTCGGCGGCGCCGTTCGGCAGGTCGCGGATGTGCCCGACGCTCGCCTCGACGACGTATCCGGGGCCGAGATAGCCCTTGATCGTCTTCGCCTTGGCAGGCGACTCGACAATGACGAGTCGGCGGCCTGCGGTCTCGCTGGTCGGGGACAACTTCGCTCTTCTCTCCGGTCGGCACTCGTGGGGCATCCGGGCAGCGCTCTGACGCTGCCAGCGGTGCTGTCGCTGCGGAGTGTGACGGTACAACCCGCCCCCGTGTCAAACGGCAAAAGCCCGCAACGGCCACTCGAACGGTAACCCGACTTCCGCCATTCCTGCCGCCCGGACCGCCCGGTCCACTCCGCGCACGGCTGTCGCCTGCGGGTTTCACGGTCCTGCGGGGGAACCTGCGGGGACGGCCGGCCGGCGGGCGACGCCCCCGCCGGACAAGCGGATCAGACGCGGGTGAAGCACCACACGCCGAGGACGAGGAAGAGTACGCCGAAGAGGGTGGCGAGAGCGGTGGAGGCGACAGGGCTCACACCGAGCGCGACCGGCGCGCGCTGGATCGTACGCGCCCCCGTCCAGACCAGGAGGGCGGCACCGAACAGGGCGAAGGCCGCACCGGCGAAGACCGCGGTGACACTCTCCATGTCCGTACCCCTCACGCTCGGGCCTGCGGGCGCCTCGGCCCTCGGCAGAGGGGAGGCTGCCACGCCGGGGAGACCTCGGCGCGAACCTCGGATGAACGCCGTGCGCACACCCGGCGAACGGCCGTGAGCGGAACCCGCACACAGCGCCGGCACGGCGTGCGAGCAGATGTGCGGGCACTGGTCAGAGGGGTGTCGAGCATCGGAGCGCGCGGTTCGAACACACGGAGCGGAGCGCGGCGGAGGACCGGGGAAGCCGGCGGCGCGGCAGCCGCGTCACCGCACGGGGTCCAGGAAGCCCTCCTCCACCAGCAGCCGGATCGCCTGCGGGGTGCGGTCACGCAGCAGCACCGGATCCTCGGCCATCAGCTGGGCGATGGCGTCCAGGATCCGCCCCGCGGGCAGCGATCCGTCGCACACGCCCGCGAACCCGGCCCCGACGGCGTCGACCTTCGTCGCCCGGCGCATCCCGCGGTGCTGACGCAGCACCACATGTTCGGGATCCTCCGCGCCCGGCAGCCCGACCTGCTCCTGCACGACCTCCTCGGCAAGGGTGAAGTGCGCCGCGAGCAACGCCGCGTCGTCGTGTTCCCGCAGATAGTCCTGCCGTACGAAATGGGCCTCGACCGCGGAGCCGAGGGGCTGCTCGATCGAGTGCGGCCACTCCTCGGCGACGATCGAGGGATTCCCTTCGGCGGCCGCCGCGGACTTCCGGAGGGTGATCCAGCCGAAGCCGACGGCCTTGGTGCCGCGCGCCTCGAACTCGTCCAGCCACGCCTCGTACCGCTCGGTGTAAAGGGCGGGGTCCGTGCGGTGGTCGCCGCTGTCGCGCAGCCACAGCTCGGCGTACTGCGTGATGTCCTGCACCTCGCGCTGCACGATCCAGGCGTCGCAGCCGGCGGGCACCCACGAGCGCACCCGGTCCTGCCACTCCTCGCCCTCCACGTGCTGCCAGTTGGCGAGGAACTGCGCGTATCCGCCCTCGTTGAGCCGGTCCCCGGCCTCCTGCACCAGGACCCGGCACAGATCGTCGCCGCCCATGCCGCCGTCGCGGTAGGTCAGCCGGGCGCCGGGCGAGATGACGAAGGGCGGGTTGGACACGATCAGGTCGTACGTCTCCGTACCGACCGGTTCGAAGAGGGAGCCCTCCCGCAGGTCGGCGGGGGCCGCGCCGGACAGCGCGAGGGTGAGGCGGGTGAATCCCAGGGCGCGCGGGTTGACGTCCGTGGCGGTGACCCCGGTGGCGTGCTGCGCGGCGTGCAGGGCCTGGATACCGGAGCCCGTACCGACATCGAGGGCGGAGGCCACGGGCCTGCGCACGGTGATTCCGGCGAGCGT
Source organism: Streptomyces sp. QL37 (assembly GCF_002941025.1). Classification (NCBI taxonomy): domain Bacteria; kingdom Bacillati; phylum Actinomycetota; class Actinomycetes; order Kitasatosporales; family Streptomycetaceae; genus Streptomyces; species Streptomyces sp. QL37. Next base: position 3,931,324 of record NZ_PTJS01000001.1, read on the forward strand.
GGTGGAGGCGCCGCCGACGCCGAGGACGACGCCCTCGTCGTGCGAGCCGATGCCGCCGGCCCCGCCGACGGCGCATCCCAGGTCGGACACGATGAACCAGTCCTGGCCCTCGGGCCCGCCGTAGGGCCGCACGTCGACGGTCGCTCTGACCAGGTCGTCCTCACGGACCACCCAGCCGTCGTCCGCGCACTCCTCCAGCGGGAGGGCCGCGGCGGCCTCGGAGACCGCGACAGGGCGCTGCAGAAGGAACAGCCGCACCAGCGTGTCGAGCGGCGAGCCCCCTCGGGTGGCCCGGAGCGCCGGGACGGTCTCGCTACGGGCGAGCGCCGCGTACGCGGGCGCGCCGAGGCGTTCCAGGAGGCCGTCGGCGGTGAAGGCGGCGGCGATCAGGGCTTCGCGGAGCCGGGGGGCACGGTCGGATGCGGGAAGGCTGGACGTACTCACCCGACCATTGTGTCCGCTCCCGCCGACAACGGCAGCGGCCGGGCGCCCACGGGGGACGGCCGGCCGCTGTGAGGAGGTGTCCTCCCGGGGGCTTCGCGCTGTTACGGCACTTCGTGGTGGTGCTCGTCCGCCACGACGGCTGCGCGCTGCTGCCCTCGCCCGGCGCTGTCCGCCGTTACGACTCCTCGCCCGGCTTGTCGCTCGCCTTCTCGCTGGGCTTGTCGCTCGCCTTCTCGCTCGCCGAAGGCGACGCCGGGGCGGACGGAGCGGAGGCGGGCGGGGCCGAGGCCGTCGGCTTCTGGCAGCCCTTCTGCTTGGCCATCGCGGAGCCGACCTCACCGGACTGGAGCTTCTTCAGCGCCTGGTCTCCGTTGGTGCTGATCTTGTTCAGCTCGTCGGCGATGTCCTTGAGACCGTCGGCGAACTTCGCCTGGTCCTTCGTGTCGAGCGCGTCGACCTTCGTCTTCAGGTTCGCATAGGCCACCGAGGAGGCGTTGAGTTCCTTCACGGCCTCCTTCTGGGTGGTCTCCCCGCCGTCCACGGGCGGTGCCCCCGCCGACTGCACGGCCGTGCCCAGCGCCTTGTAGGCCCCTGAGATCTGCTGGAAGGCGGCCGAGTCGGTCTTCTGCACGTCAGCGGGCTTGCTGTTGTCGGCGGTCTGCTGCTGGATCGCGGCATTGGCGTTCGCGATCTTCTGCAACTGCGGCTGAACCTGGTCGCAGACCTTCTTCGCCCAGTCGTTCACCTTGTTGTCGCTGTCGTCGCTGCAGCCCGACAGCGTCAGTACGAGTACCGCACCGCCGGACAGTGCGGCTGCAAGCTTCTTGTTCACCGGATTGGGTCCCTTCCAAGGCTCTCGGCCCCGGAACTTACACGCCAAGCGGGCGGCAATCAGGCGGCGAGCATCCGATATATATTCTTTTGCAGCCATTTGCACCAAGGGTAACGAGGGAGATACAACTCACCTGCCCACTCGGACACACGTCCGACTCGGCCCTGTCGGAAGCCGGACGCCGGGACCCGGGGCGGCGGACGACGCGTCAGACCGCGCCGTCCGCCGCCGTACTGAGCGGGTGTCGGATACGGGCCCGCTCCGTCCGCGACCTCTCGCGTCAGGAAACAGCCGCAGGGTCGGTGGACTTGGCGGGGCCGCCCCCGCCGTCGTCACCGCTGTCGCCGTCCGGGCCGTCACCGTCGCCGTCCCCCACGGCGATCCCCCGCCGTTTGGACACATAGACGGCGCCGACGACGACAACGATGGCGATGACGGCCACCAGGGCCCGCACACCCGCACTCGCGTCGTCCCCGTAGCTGAACTGCACCACCGCGGGGGCGATGAGCAGCGCCACGAGATTCATCACCTTGAGAAGCGGGTTGATGGCGGGGCCCGCCGTGTCCTTGAACGGGTCGCCGACCGTGTCGCCGATGACCGTCGCGGCATGGGCCTCGCTGCCCTTCCCGCCGTGGTGACCGTCCTCGACGAGCTTCTTGGCGTTGTCCCACGCGCCACCGGAGTTGGCTAGGAAGACGGCCATCAGGGTGCCTGTGGCGATCGCGCCCGCGAGATAGGAGCCGAGGGCGCCGACCCCCAGGGTGAATCCCACCGCGATCGGCGCCAGGACCGCGAGCAGCCCGGGCGTGGCCAGCTCACGCAGCGCGTCCTTGGTGCAGATGTCGACGACACGGCCGTACTCCGGTTTCTCCGTGTGGTCCATGATCCCGGGGTGCTCCCGGAACTGCCGTCGGACCTCGTGGACCACGGCCCCCGCGGAACGGGAGACCGCGTTGATGGCCAGCCCGGAGAAGAGGAAGACGACCGCGGCTCCCAGGATCAGGCCGACCAGGTTGTTCGGCTGCGAGATGTCCAGACTCAGCCCGAGCTCACCCGCCCGTGCCCCCACGTCGTCGACCGCGGTGGCGATGGCGTCCCGGTACGAACCGAAGAGCGCGGCCGCGGCCAGGACCGCTGTGGCGATCGCGATGCCCTTGGTGATGGCCTTGGTGGTGTTGCCCACCGCGTCCAGGTCGGTGAGGACCTGGGCTCCCGCACCCGTGACGTCCCCGGACATCTCGGCGATGCCCTGGGCGTTGTCGGAGACCGGGCCGAAGGTGTCCATCGCGACGATGACACCCACGGTGGTGAGGAGGCCGGTCCCTGCCAGGGCGACCGCGAAGAGAGCCAGCATGATCGACGTACCGCCGAGCAGGAACGCCCCGTAGACGCCGAGACCGATCAGGAGCGCGGTGTAGACGGCCGACTCCAGGCCGATGGAAATGCCTGCGAGCACCACGGTGGCCGGACCGGTCAGCGAGGACTTCCCGATGTCCCGGACAGGACGCCGGCTGGTCTCGGTGAAGTAGCCGGTGAGCTGCTGGATCAGGGCGGCGAGCACGATGCCGATGGCCACGGCGACCAGGGCGAAGACGCGCGGGTCGCCCCCGTGCGAGGCGATGGCGTCGTCGGTGACCCCGTCCAGCCCGGCGTACGACGACGGCAGATGGACGAAGACGGCCACCGCCACGAGGGCGAGCGAGATCACGGCCGAGACGAAGAACCCGCGGTTGATGGCACTCATCCCGCTCCGGTCGGCGCGCCGGGGAGCGACCGCGAAGATCCCGATCATCGCCGTGACCACCCCGATCGCAGGGACGATCAGCGGAAAGGCGAGCCCCGCGTCGCCGAAGGCGGCCTTGCCCAGGATGAGCGCGGCCACGAGCGTCACGGCGTACGACTCGAAAAGGTCGGCGGCCATGCCCGCGCAGTCACCGACGTTGTCGCCCACGTTGTCCGCGATGGTGGCGGCGTTGCGCGGGTCGTCCTCGGGGATGCCCTGCTCCACCTTGCCCACGAGGTCGGCACCCACGTCGGCGGCCTTCGTGAAGATGCCGCCCCCGACCCTCATGAACATGGCGATCAGCGCGGCGCCGAGCCCGAACCCCTCCAGCACCTTGGGCGCGTCGGCGGCGTAGACGAGCACCACGCAGGAGGCACCGAGCAGGCCGAGACCCACCGTGATCATGCCGACCACACCACCTGTGCGGAAAGCGATCTTCATCGCTTTGTGCGAAACGGTGGTGAGATCTTTCTCCGGTTCTCCTTCTGCTGGAGTCGCCTCACGCGCGGCGGCCGCCACACGCACATTGCTGCGCACGGCGAGCCGCATACCGATGTATCCGGTGGCCGCCGAGAAAAGCGCACCCACCAGGAAGAACAGCGAGCGCCCCGCACGCTGCGACCAGTTGTCGGCCGGAAGCAGCAGGAGCAGGAAGAACACAACGACGGCGAAGATGCCGACGGTACGCAACTGCCGGGCCAGATAGGCATTCGCGCCTTCCTGAACGGCCGCCGCGATCTCCTTCATACGTTCGGTGCCTTCACCCGCCGCCAGCACCTGGCGTGCGAGCAACTGGGCCACGACCAGCGCGGCAAGGGCGACGACCGCGATGACGACGACGATCAGCCGGTTGCCGTCGGTGAGTACTGCGGCCGCGAGTGAGGTGGACCGGCCGGAAGGTACGGGAACGTGCGTCAGTTCTGCCAGTGGGGTGTTGAAGAACTCCGCCATACGTCCTCCTTGACGCTGAGCGCTCAAGACGTGGACGGATTGTAGGGAGCGGAGCCTGATCAAAACAGTGGGTGGTCAATGAAATCGACTTTCGTCCACCCAATGGCAAATGATCTCACTCGCATGTGAACCCGAATGCAGTAATGGGGCAGACGCATGGCACACGTGGAATTACTGCAGATCATTGATCAAGCATCATTGATCAAGAATAAAAAAGGCCCTGCTCAGCAGGGCCGAAAAATTGATCACACCCGCCAGCCGACAGCGCGTGGACGACGGCGCGTCGGTGGGATGAAAGGCCGCACGGGGCAGACGATGCGCAGTGAGCCGGGCGGCAGGGTCAGGGAAGCACCACGGCGGGAGTCGTCGGCCAGGACATGCGGATCACTCCGCCGTCCGCACCCGTGCGGACTTCCACGTCGTCGACCAGTCCGCTGATGACCGCGAGACCCATCTCGTCCTCGCTGTCGGCGTCGGTCTCCGGATCGTCCGGGCCTCCGCCTCCGGGGGCTCCCGTCACCGAGGCGTCACTGCCCGGAGGGACGTGCCCGTCGCCGACCTCGATGGAGAACGCTTTCTCCTCCTCGGTCAGGACGACCGTGACCGGGGCGGCGATGTCATGGCTCCGATGCAGCCCTACGGCGCGGCTGCACGCCTCGCCGACCGCGAGCCTGACCTCGTCGAGCACCGCCTCGTCGACACCGGCCCGGCGCGCCACGGCGGCTGCCACGAGGCGGGCCGTCCTGACGTGTTCGGGCTGAGCGCTGAAGCGGAGTTCAACGGTTGGCATGCCATCCCCCTCGAACGTACGGGCGTGCATCTCAGGGGCCCGGGCATGGCGCCCGGTACCCCTGCTCTCATTCTCCTCCGGGAACCGACGAAGCCGGCAGCCGACCACATGGTCGACCGCCTGCTCGTGGCGGCCTGTCTGCTGCCGCCTGCCGGTCTGTCACAGCGTGCCTGCCGGCCTTGGAGCTGCCGGCCCGCACCGACGGTCAGTCGGTTGCCGCGACAGCCTCGTCGACCGTGGTGTGGATGGGAAACACCTTGGTCAGACCTGTGATCCGGAAGATCTTGAGAATGCGCTCCTGGTTGCACACCAGGCGCAGCGAGCCCTCATGGGCCCGGACACGCTTCAAGCCGCCCACGAGCACGCCGAGGCCGGTGGAGTCGAGGAAGTCGACGCCTTCCATGTCGACAACCAAGTGGTAGCTGCCGTCATTCACCAACTCGACCAACTGCTCGCGCAGCTTGGGCGCGGTATACACATCAATCTCGCCACCGACCTCGACGACCGTACGGTCGCCACCAGGCCCGGACACATTGCGAGTCGACAGGGACAGGTCCACGGATCCTCCAGCACCTTGCTATCGAGCGGTCGCCCCTCGGTCTCCCCGACGGAGGCCAGGGGACGGATCGCCAGCCGCGATGGCATTCAATCACTTACCAGCAGCCATGCACGACGCCTTGGGACCATTGTCCGTCACGCCAGTGACACACTCGGTGCCGATGGCCAAGAATCACCGCCCCAGTCGACCACCCGAGAACGCGGGCTCGCGCCCCTCTCCCACGGTGGTTCTCGACCGGCTCGCCGCAGCGGCGGGCCGGGCAGCGCGCATCACTCATACGGAGCACTTGCCCCCGCGTGCGGGAACCCATGCCCTCTGGCCTGATCGCATCCGGCCGGAAGTGGTCTCGGCAATCGGGCGGGCCGGAATCGACCATCCGTGGACGCACCAGGCCGCCGCGGCCGAGCACGCCCTGGACGGCGAGTCCGTGGTGATCGCCACAGGGACGGCGTCCGGCAAATCGCTCGCCTACCTCGCTCCGGTACTGAGTACCCTCCTCGACGGCTCCCATGCTCCGAACGGCCGCGGCACCACCGCTCTGTACCTCGCCCCCACCAAGGCTCTGGCCGCCGACCAGCGCCGCGCGGTGAGGGCGCTCGCGGAGCCCCTCGGCTCCGCGATCCGGCCCGCGGTCTACGACGGGGACACGCCGGTCGAAGAACGCGAATGGGTGCGCCAGTACGCCAACTACGTCCTGACCAACCCCGACATGCTGCACCGGGGCATCCTTCCGTCCCACCCCCGCTGGGCCGCCTTCCTCCGCTCCCTCCGCTTCGTCGTCATCGACGAGTGCCACACCTACCGGGGAGTCTTCGGCTCCCACGTCGCCCAGGTGCTCCGCCGCCTCCGCCGTCTCTGCGCCCGCTACGGATCCGACCCCGTCTTCCTCCTCGCCTCCGCCACCGCGGCGGAGCCCTCGGTCGCCGCGGGCCGTCTCACGGGCCTGCCGGTCAAGGAGGTCGCCGACGACGCCTCGCCCCGGGGAGAGCTGGTCTTCGCCCTCTGGGAGCCTCCGCTGACCGAGCTGCACGGCGAGAAGGGGGCTCCCGTGCGCCGTACCGCCACGGCCGAGACCGCCGACCTGCTGACCGACCTGACCCTCCAGGGCGTGCGCTCGGTCGCCTTCGTACGCTCCCGGCGCGGCGCCGAGCTCATCTCCCTCATCGCCAAGGAGCGGCTCGCCGAGGTGGACCGCTCGCTGCCCGGGCGTGTCGCCGCATACCGCGGCGGTTATCTGCCCGAGGAACGCCGGGCCCTGGAACGAGCGCTGCACTCCGGAGACCTCCTCGGGCTGGCCGCCACCACGGCGTTGGAGCTCGGCATCGACGTCTCGGGCCTGGACGCCGTGGTCATCGCCGGCTATCCGGGCACCCGTGCCTCCCTCTGGCAGCAGGCCGGCCGCGCCGGACGCTCGGGGCAGGGCGCCCTGGCCGTCCTCGTGGCCCGGGACGACCCGCTGGACACCTTCCTCGTCCACCACCCCGAGGCGTTGTTCCAGCAGCCCGTGGAGTCGACCGTCCTGGACCCGGACAACCCGTACGTCCTCGCTCCCCACCTGTGCGCCGCGGCCGCGGAGCTCCCCCTCACGGAGTCCGACATCGAGCTCTTCGGCCCCGCGGTACCCGAGCTCCTGCCGCAGCTGGAGGCGGCGAAGCTGCTGCGCAGACGTACGACGGGCTGGCACTGGACCCGCCGTGAACGCGCCGCCGACCTCACCGACATCCGTGGCGGGGGCGGCCGTCCGATCCAGATCGTCGAGGAGGGCACCGGCAGGCTGCTGGGCACCGTCGACGAATCAGCGGCACACACCGCCGTCCACGAGGGTGCCGTCCATCTCCACCAGGGCCGGACATATCTCGTCCGCACGCTGGACCTGGAGGATTCCGTGGCCCTCGTGGAGGAAGCCGTCCCTCCGTATTCGACCAACGCCCGGGACACGACCGCGATCGCCGTGCTGGAGACGGACACCGAGATCCCATGGGGTGACGGGCATCTCTGCTTCGGCTCCGTCGAGGTCACCAACCAGGTCGTCTCCTTCCTGCGCCGCAAGCTGATCACCGGGGAGGTCCTCGGCGAGACCAAACTCGACCTGCCGCCCCGCACCCTGCGCACCCGTGCCGTGTGGTGGACGGTCACCGAGGACCAGCTCGACGCCGCCCGGATCACCCCGGAGATTCTCGGAGGAGCCCTGCACGCCGCCGAACACGCCTCCATCGGGATGCTGCCGCTCTTCGCCACCTGCGACCGCTGGGACATCGGCGGTGTCTCCGTTCCGCTGCACCCCGACACGCTCCTTCCCACGGTGTTCGTCTATGACGGCCACCCTGGCGGTGCCGGCTTCGCGGAGCGCGCATTCCACACCGCCCGTACGTGGCTCACAGCGACGCGTCAGGCCATCGCGTCCTGCGAGTGCGAGGCGGGCTGCCCTTCCTGCATCCAGTCCCCCAAGTGCGGCAACGGCAACGAGCCACTGCACAAGCGGGGCGCCGTACGTCTTCTGACCGAACTCCTCAGGACCGCGCCGCCGGAGCCCGGGGAAGGCGATCCGGCGGAGAGCTCGGAGGACCCACGGCCGGGGAGCGCAGCGGGATGAGACCCACCGCGTGACCCGGCTCCTCGGCGGACCACGGCATCGCCGAGGGCAGCGGTGCGTCCGGAGGACCCGCCCTCGACCGGACCTCGGGTGCGTACGGGCCGAAGCGCGCCCGGGCGGTCACGTCGGCGATCTCTCCCTGGACCACACAGCGCACGATCTCCGCCCCTTGGGCCAGGGCGACCTCTCCGGCGGCCCCGCACGCCGTCTCGGCGCCTCGCAACGCGTGGTCGGCCGCGGCGAGCGCGGCCAGATCCGCCGCACCGCCGGCCCTGTGGCGGGCGGTGACGGCCTGGCCGAGAGCGAGCACCGTCGCGAACACCACGCAGAGCGTCGCCGTCGTGACGGCCGTCCAGACCGTCGCCAGCCCCCTGTCCTCCGCCCAAGGGGCGGCCCTCGTCCTCCTCACGGCTCCGCCCCCACGGTGTCCTCGGCCAACGCGACCGCCTCGGCGCTCAGCGTCACGCCCAGCGGTCCAGGCCCCGGCGTCGGCGCCTCCACCCGGACCCGCCACAGCCCTCCGGTCCGCTCCACCGCGACCCGGGCCCTGCCCGGCGCCGCCTCCTGAGCCGCGGACCGCACCGAGTCCTCCGGCTCTGACCGGGCAGCGGCCCGCGCTCCGGCACGCGCGGCGTCCACACATCGGATCTGGTCCGACGCGGCAACCAGCGCCCAGACGAGGGCGAGGACGAAGCACACCAGTACGGGAAGGGCCATGGCTGCCTCTGCCGTCACCGCTCCCCGGTCGCCGCGCCGGTCCCTCCACAGTTCCTCAGAACTTCGCATCGAGAGCGTCCTTGATCAGCGACTGCAAGGCCGACAGGACCGCCCCGCTGGTAACCACCTTGTAGAGCACCGCCGCGAACGCGCATGCGGCGATGGTCCCCACCGCGTACTCGGACGTCGTCATCCCCCTGTCGAGACCACCGGACCGGGCATGCGTGCCGAACCTGGCCTCCCACACACGACGCAGCGCACTCAGAGACCACTCCACGGCTTTCCTGTTCATCTCGACCCCCATGATTGGAACCACGTTGTTTTCCAGAACTTCCGTCACTTCGAGCAGCGCGAATCAGGTCCCGCTCCCCTCGGTGCCGGCATCTGGGAGAAGCGGCTGTCCCAGCTCAGCCGCGGTGCAACAGGCCGGTCGCCAACCCGATCACCACCGGCGCCACGCCCACGGCCAGAAAGGCGGGCAGGAAACAGAGCCCCACCGGTGCGGTGATCAGCACACCGGCCCTCTGGGCACGCGCCACGGCCGCGCTCGCCCGCTCGGCACGCATCTCATCGGCCAGCCTGGAAACCGGCTCCGCGACGGGTGCCCCCGTCGACGCGGCACGCTCGAGGCAGCGGGCCAGCGGCGCGGCCCCCGGCAGCTCCCCGAACCGGCCCCATGCGTCAGCAGGTTCGCCTCCAAGCAGGATCTCGGCCGCTGTGCGAGCCAGCCGCTCACCTACCGGGCCCCCGATGGATTCCGCGACCGCCTCCGCCGCCTCCCGCGGTCCTGCGCCCGCCGAAAGGCAGGACGCCAACAGATCTGCGGTGATGGGTAGTTGCCGGGAGGCCAGAGCGGCCTCCGCGTCCCGGTCGGCGGCCCCACGCCCCCTGACGGAGCGCCGCCACCGCCGAACGCCGTAGGCCGCCGCAAGACCCACCCCGCTCCCGGCCACTCCGCCGACGAGGATCCACACACCTGCCCAGACGGCCAGAAACACCGTCCACCGCCGAGCACGGATCCACCCGGGCGCCCGCAGGTCCATCCGCTTCGGCCCCGGGACGCTCACGCGGCACTTGGCCAGCAGCGCCCCCCGTCTGCGTATCGCCCGCTCATGCCGCCGACCTGTGAGTGCGAAGGCGAGATACGCGGCTGTGCCCAACGCCGCCCCGGCCGCCCCCACCGCACCGGACATCCCGCTCACGCCGCCTCCCCGGCCCGCACGATCCGTGATGCCCAGAACAGCCCCGCCGCCTCCAGCAGCCCACCCACCACCAGGCAGACGAGCCCGGCCGGGCTGTGCAGCAGAACCTCCAGCGGATCCGCTCCGAGTGCCGCACCCAGCCCCAGACCCACCACCGGCAGCAACGCCAGGACCACAACCGTCGACCAGGCTCCCGCCAGCTGCGCCCGCAGCTCCTCCCGCCGCCGCCTCTCGTCCCGCAATGCGCTCTCCAGACGCGCCAGACCGGCCGCGAGGCCCGCACCGCCATCCACCGCCACCCGCCAGCACGCGGCCATACCCGCGAGCCCGTCGAGACCGGGCCCCACCGCCGCCTGCCGCAGCGCGCCCGGCACATCGCCACCGAACCGCGCCGCGGCCAGCACCGCGGGCTCGGCGGCGCCCAGCGCGCCGGTGTCACGAACGGCGGCGAGCATCGCCTGCCCGGGGTCGCGCCCGGCCCGCAGCTCACCGACCACCGCCCCGCAGAGCGACGTCACCGCGTCGGCCGCCTCCTCACTCTCACGCCGCCGTGCCCGCCGACGCAGCCAGCGCCGCACGAGCGGTACGGCCACAGCGCCCACGAGCAGAGGGAGCACCGATTCGCCCAGCACAGCGAGAAGAGCCGCCACAGGGGCACACAGCCATTCCCTCCGCCCGGCGGAGATGGTGCGGGCCGTGGCCCATGCCGCCGGCCCCCACGGTTCCTCCCGCCGAACTGTCAACGACCGAGCGCGCCGCGCCCCTGGGTCCCGGGCCACGGCCAGAGCACCCGCCAGGCCCGCGCAGCCCGCCATCGACCAATCGAGCATCTGCGTCAGCAGATCGGAACCCACCGGGGTCATGACTCGTCTCCGATCAGCGCCCCGAGCCTCTCCCAGCCCCGCTCCGGCTCGAACCCCCCGGCACCCCAGCGAAGCGCGGGCACCGTGACGACCAGACCTGCGGAATCCCGCTCGAGCACATGTACTTCGGCCACACGCCGCCGCCCACCCGTGTCGCGTACGAGGTGGACGACCACGGACAGCGCCGCTGCCAACTGGCTGTGCAGAGCGGCCCGGTCGAGGCCGGCAGCCGTCCCGAGAGCTTCCAGGCGCGCCGGAACATGCTCGGCCGCATTGGCGTGCACCGTGCCGCAACCGCCTTCGTGCCCCGTGTTGAGGGCTGCCAGAAGCTCCGTCACCTCGGCGCCCCGGACCTCTCCCACCACCAGCCGGTCAGGACGCATGCGCAACGCCTGGCGCACAAGGTCCCGCAGTGTCACCCTCCCGGCACCTTCCTGGTTGGCGGGCCGTGACTCCAGCCGGACCACGTGCGGGTGATCCGGGCGCAGTTCCGCCGAATCCTCGGCCAGCACGATGCGCTCCCGCTCGCCGACGGCACCCAGCAGACTGGACAGCAGGGTCGTCTTCCCCGCGCCCGTCCCTCCGCTGATCAGATACGAGACCCGGGCCTCCACCAGAGCTCTCAGCAGCCGGTCGCCGCCGGGCGGGACCGTCCCCGCTGCCACGAGCTCCGCCAGAGTGAAGGCGCGGGGGCGCACCACACGCAGCGAGAGGCACGTCGATCCGACGGACACCGGCGGCAGGACTGCGTGCATGCGCGTACCGTCCGGCAACCGCGCGTCCACCCATGGCCGGGCGTCGTCCAGCCGCCGCCCCGCTACCGCGGCGAGCCTCTGAGCCAGCCGCCGGACAGCCGCCGCATCCTGGAAGACGACCCGGGTCAGCTCGAGTCCGCCTCCGCGGTCCACCCACACCCGGTCCGGAGCGGACACCAGCACATCGGTCACCGCGGGGTCCGACAGAAGCTGCTCCAGCACTCCTGTGCCGACCAGCTCTCCCCGCAGTTCCTCGGCCGCGCCGAGCACTTCCGCGTCACCGAGCAGACGGCCCTGCTCCCTCAGCGCGGCGGCCACCCCGGCCGGCGTGGGCGCCGCACCGCTGCGGGCCAGGCGCTGACGTACGGCCTCGAGCAGCGCGTCCGTCATGCCGCCACTCCCCCGTGGGACCGGAACGGAACTGCGTCCGCGCGGACCGGGACATCCGCCAGATCCCAGAAGGCCGCACAGAAGCGGGCCAGTGCGCCGCGGGAATTCCCGCCCGGGGGCACACCGCTGTCCTGCGCCGAGGACAGCGCCGGCTCCATGGGCAGGTCACCGACGAGTGGCAGGTCCAGCGTCCGCGCCACCCACTGCTCGTCCAGGCCTGCCGTGTAGGGCCCTCGCGCAATGACCCGCAGGTCTTCCAGGACCGTGCGGGCCACAGCCGCCACGCGCTGCGCCGCCGCCACCGCTCTCAACTCTCCGGGCACGACCAGCAGCCCTACGTCGAGCTGCGCCAGCGCCTCGGTCACGCTCTCGTCGAACCGGCGCGGCAGATCCACGACCACCACTCCACCCAGCCGACGGGCAGCAGCGAGCACCGACCGCATGGCCTGTGGCGGAACGATCACCTCGTCGCCCCGGCCCCAGCTGAGCACCCGCAGCCCGTGCAACGCCGGCAGTGACTCCTCCAGGGCACCTCCGCCCAGCCTCCCTTTCGAACGGGCGAAATCCGGCCACCGCAAGCCCTCGGATTCCTCACCGCCGAGCAGGACATCGATCCCGCCGCCCAAGGGGTCGCCGTCGATCAGCATCGTCCGTCGGCCCGACCTCGCGGCTGTCACGGCGAGGGCGCAGGCCAGCGTGGACGCGCCGGAGCCGCCGCGGCCCCCCATCACTCCCACGGTGAGCGCGGGCCTCCCCACGCCCTCCACCGCATTGGCGATCTGGTCGACGAGCCAGGCTTCGGAATCGGGCAGTCTCAGCACGTATTCGGCGCCCATCTCCACCGCGTGGCGCCACACGTCGGGGGCTTCCCGATCCCGTCCGACGAGCATCACTCCGGGCCTGCGAGGCATTCCACGGCATCCACGCGCCGTGTCGTCGCCGACCAGGACCATCGGTGCCCTGTCCCAGCCGCTCCTCTCCCCTGGAGGCCCGTGCTGCACTTCCGGCACTGCCCCGGCCGCCGCGCACAGCCTGAGCAGATCGTCCAGCAAACCCGGGTCCTCGGTGAGGATCAGCGGTCCGTCCCGCCACCCTTCGGCGCTCGACGGACCCGCGTCCGTGAAAGATCCAGCCATGATCTCCGCCCCTCTCACTGTCTCCTCCAGTGCGGTTTCGCGGCGATCTCGAACGCTTCCGAGATGCGCGATTCCGGAACCCACGGACTTCGCGGGTGGAATCAACATGCAACGGCACGGAAAAACATGTGGATCTTGCTCAAAAGCTGTGGACAACTCAAGCGTTGTGAATATCTCGGTAGCTCGTACAGGGGACTTTCGCAGCGCATCCCTTCCACTACACACGGTCACGAGTCATGATCGAGTGAACCCGTACGAGGGGGAAGCCGGCACCGGCGACGAGGGAGGAAGGGCCTGGATTCCTGGCCGCAAAACGCATCCGGACATGCGACGACCCCCGCCGGGGGGGAGAGCGGGGGTCGTCCCCACGGCCGACTCGGGGGGGGAGGAGTCGGACCGGGTTAGCACGGTCGCGAACGATCCGTGACTTCCATGGTGTACCCGAGCCCCTTCTCAGGCAAACCCACGTGCCGGATTTTACGCCGAATGGCGGGCCCCTATGCTCACCTTTGTGGAAAACTGCTTCTCGCCGCGTACAGCAGCCTTCTTTGACCTGGACAAGACGGTCATTGCGAAGTCATCGACGCTGACCTTCAGCAAGTCCTTCTACCAAGGCGGGCTGATCAACCGTCGTGCCGTACTGCGCACCGCGTACGTACAGTTCGTGTTCCTTGCCGGGGGTGCCGATCACGACCAGATGGAGCGGATGCGCGAGTACCTCTCAGCGCTCTGCAAGGGGTGGAACGTCCAGCAGGTCAAGGATCTGGTCGCCGAGACCCTGCACGACCTGATCGACCCGATCATCTACGACGAGGCCGCGACCCTGATCGAGGAGCATCACACCGCCGGGCGGGACGTGGTCATCGTCTCGACCTCCGGGGCCGAAGTCGTCGAACCCATCGGAGAGCTGCTCGGTGCCGACCGGGTCGTGGCGACCCGGATGGTCGTGGGCGACGACGGCTGCTTCACCGGCGAGGTCGAGTACTACGCCTACGGGCCGACCAAGGCCGAAGCGATCAGGGCGCTCGCCGAATCGGAGGGGTACGACCTGTCGCGCTGCTACGCGTACAGCGACTCCGCCACCGATGTACCCATGCTGGAGTCCGTGGGGTACCCGCACGCCGTCAACCCGGACCGGGCCCTGCGACGTGAGGCCACGCTCCGGGAGTGGCCGATTCTCGTCTTCGACCGTCCGGTCCGGCTCAAACAGCGCATGCCGGCATTCTCGATGCCACCGCGGCCGGCGCTCGTGGCGGCAGCCGCACTCGCCGCGGCCGCCGCGACCGCAGGGCTCGTCTGGTACGCCAATCGCCGCCGCGCCACCGCGGTCACCACCTGACAGCCGGCCGACGAGGGCGGCGCCCACCGCGATCGATCCTCAATGTCCGACCCGCCTGCATTTGAACACAAAAGTAAAGAAAAGCGGCCAGGACTTCCGCTCCACCTTGCCCTGGAGTACAAAGGACTCAACGGCCCGCGAGACCAGGGACATCCGAGAGGATCACCTTTTACGCATAAGGCCCCACGGACCGAGCACGAAAGCCGAGCACCCACGCGACGTCGACCCGTCGATTACGGGCCAGCCGCACCAGGTGACGGGCAAAGAACCCGACCTGATGGGCATATAACGAGGACGCTTGGTAACTGGGCGGACGTGCCAGCGGCGGTACCGGGACCGGTACCGCCGCAACCCTTTCCAGGGCCTGCCCACACACCCGGAGTCCCCTCCTGGCGCCCGGCCGTGCAGGCCTCGCAACCAACCCTGCGGTTAGCGCGGCTCAGGCCGCGCCGCGCTGGAGCGCCTCACACACAGCCGTGGACTCCCTGACACCCAGCTCCACGGAGCGCCCGCAGTGAGCGATCCAGGTCGCCATGCCTTCCGGCCGCCCTGACAGATATCCCTCGAACGCAGCCACGTAGGCGGCGCGCCCCTGCTCCGCGTGGCCGACTTCGGCGGGGCAGATCGACTTGGGGTCGAGCCCGCTGCCGATCAGCACGATCCGCTCGGCGGTCCGGGCGACCAAGCCGTTGTGCGACCCGAAGGGGCGCAGCGCCAGGAGTTCGCCGTGGACCACCGAGGAGGTCACAAGTGCGGGCGCCGAGCCACCGGCGATGATCAGCTGCGACAGCCCTTCGAGACGCCCGGACACCTCGTCCGCGCCCGGCACAGGCGCTTCGATCAACGGTTCGTCGACCGGTTCACCCGCCAGTCGCGGCCTGCCGACCGCATCGTCCGGAGTCGCACCGCCGGCCGCCACCAGATGCAGGCGGGCGAGCACACGAAGCGGTGACTGCCGCCAGATCGAGAGCAGTTGTCCCGCCTCCGCCGTGAGCCTCAACGCGGCACCGATGGTGCGGGCCTCGTGCTCCCCGCTGAAGTCCGTACGCCGGCGCACCTCCTCGAGATTCCAGTCGGCACCCGAGAGCGCCGCCGATCCGCGGGCTCCGCGCAGAGCCGCCTCCGCGGTGACCTCGTTGCTGCGGCGCCGCATGACCCGGTGGCCGTAGACCCGGTCCACGGCCTTGCGTACGGAGTCCACCGCGTCGGCGACCCCCGGCAGGTCACCCAGGGCGGCAAGCGGGTCAGGGGAAGTCGTACTCATAAGTAGCGAGGCTACGCGCCCTCACCACGGATACCGCCCAGGAGTGGCCTTCTTCACGAAGGATGACAGCAGTGAGCGATGATACCGCTACCCTAGGTGAACATGAAGATCGCTTTCGTGGGGAAGGGCGGCAGCGGCAAGACCACGCTGTCCTCGCTCTTCATCCGCCACCTCGCTGCCAATGAAGCCCAAGTCGTCGCGGTGGACGCCGACATCAACCAGCACCTCGGGGCCGCCCTCGGCCTGGACGAGAAGGAAGCCGCCGCCCTGCCGGCCATGGGTGCCCATCTGCCCCTCATCAAGGACTACCTCCGCGGAAACAACCCCCGCATCGCATCCGCCGCAACGATGATCAAGACGACGCCGCCCGGGGAGGGGTCCAGGCTCCTGCGCGTCTGCGAGGACAACCCGGTCTACGACGCCTGTGCCCGCACGGTCCGGCTCGACGACGGGGAGATCCGGCTGATGGCCACCGGACCGTTCGACGAGTCCGATCTCGGTGTCGCCTGCTACCACTCCAAGGTCGGAGCGGTCGAGCTCTGCCTCAACCACCTGGTCGACGGTCCCGACGAGTATGTGGTGGTCGACATGACGGCGGGGTCGGATTCGTTCGCGTCGGGAATGTTCACCCGTTTCGACTTGACCTTTCTGGTCGCCGAACCGACCCGGAAGGGCGTCTCCGTCTACCGCCAGTACAAGGAGTACGCCCGTGACTTCGGCGTCGCCCTGAAGGTGGTGGGCAACAAGGTGCAGGGAGAGGACGATCTCGACTTCCTGCGTGCCGAGGTCGGCGACGACCTGCTGGTCGGCGTAGGCCAGTCCGACTGGGTCCGGAGGATGGAAAAGGGCAGGCCGGCCCCGTTCGAACTGCTGGAAGCAGACAACCGCATGGCACTGCAGGCCTTGCAGAATGCCGCGGAGGACTCGTACGGGCTGCGCGACTGGGAGCGCTACACGCGCCAGATGGTGCACTTCCACCTGAAGAACGCGGAGAGCTGGGGCAACGAGAAGACGGGCGCCGACCTGGCTGCCCAGGTCGACCCCGCCTTCGTCCTGCAGGAGCACCGCGCGGAATCGGGCGCCGCTCAGCCGGCCTGACCGGAGGGCGCGGTGCCGGAGGACGAGCCCTGTTCCGCGCCCCCGTCGGCCCCCTTGCCTGCCGGCTGATCCGCCGGCCTGGCAGGCACGGGGCTGCCCGCGGGCTTGCCCGGAGTCGTTCCCGCGAGGAACGCGGTCCAGCCGGGCTTGGGCTCCTGGCCCACCTTCAGCGTCCCCAGTCTGGCGAGCGTCGCCGGATCCTGGGCGTCCAGCCAGTCTGCGAGCTGGCGGAAGGAAACGCATTGCACGTCCTGCTTGGTGCACGCGGTCTTGATCGTCTCCTCGATCGCGCGCATGTAGGTGCCGCCGTTCCAGGATTCGAAGTGGTTGCCGATGATCAGGGGAGCCCGGTTCCCGCTGTAGGCGCGGTCGAACGCCTGCAGCAGGCCGTCCCGCATCTGGTTTCCCCAGTACTCGTGCTTGTCCGGGTCGCCCTGCGTCGTACCGGACTGGTTGAACATGAAGTTGTAGTCCATCGAGAGCGTCTCGAACGCTCGGCCCGGCACGGGGACGAGCTGCAGGGGGAGGTCCCAGAGCCCATCCTTCTTGGCAGGCCAGACCTGGTTCCCGATACCACTGGAGTCGTAGCGGAACCCCATGGTCCGTGCGGCCGCGACCATGTTCTTCTGCCCCTCCAGACATGGGGTGCGAGCGCCGATCAGCTCCTTGTCGTAGTCGAAGGGCAGTGGCGCCTCGCCCTTGAGGTCCGGGGCGTTGGTCTTCCAGCTCTTCACGAACGACTTCGCCTGACTGATCTCGCTCTTCCACTCGTCGACCGACCAGGTGCCGACGCCTCCGTCCGGGCCGCAGAAGTGCCCGTTGAAGTGGGTGCCGATCTCATTGCCTTCAAGCCATGCGGCTCGCAGTTCCGTCAGCGTGTCGCGGATTCCCTCCGCGTCGTTGAACCCGATGTCGGAACGGCCCGCCGAATGCTGCGGGGGGTCGTAGAGCTCCTTCTTCTTCTCCGGCAACAGGTACACGCCACTGAGGAAGTACGTCATCTTGGCGTCGTACTTCTTCGCGACCGAGCGGAAATGCGAGAACAGCTTCTGGCTGTCCTCACCCGCGCCGTCCCAGGAGAACACCACGAACTGCGGAGGCTTCTGTCCGGGCTTGAGGCGCTTGGCGACGGGGAGTTTCGGCTGGGCACCCGTAAAGGCGGTGGAACCGTCACCGATGAGCTTGACCGCCCCCTTCGGCGCCGCTGCCGGAGAGTTCTCATCCGCGCCGGGGGCTGACCGCTTCCCGGTTCCTGGCGTAGGACCGGCGGCCCCCGTACCCGGTCCCGAGCAGCCGGCCAGGCCGGTGATCAGCGCCGTGACCACGGCACCCAGGGCGATCCGCTTCGTGGCGGCCATCATCCGTCCACCCTCTTCCTTGCAGGAGTCGTGCGTTGAAGTGCCGACACGGCGCGGTCAACCTCACACGCAGCTCCGCCGGAATCAGTACGACAAGCCGGATGAAAAGCTGCTTATTCACTGAGAAGAGTGACTGACTGGGCTATTTGCTCGAAAGCATGGACACCTTTCTTTACTCTCCATTACGATTCGTTTACGGAGAGTTGAGAAATCCCGCCGTTGTACCCCACCGCTGCACGCCGTGACCTACGGCCGCCGTCATTCACATACCGCGACCGCGCTGCCCCGGAGGAGACGGGAACATGTCTGCCTGCGTCCCCACTCGCAACGACCACTCATCCCGCAGTTCGCGCCCTTCCCGGGCCTCGGGATTCAAGCGTCCACACAGCCCGCCGCCCCCGCCCCGCCACGGAGGCTTCCATGTCTCGGGTGCGGACCTGTCCGCATCCATCACCGTCTTCCTGATCGCCGTTCCCATGTCGCTCGGTCTCGCCGTCGCCATGGACGCCCCGCTCGCCGCCGGACTGGTTTCGGCGGCCATCGGCGGCATCGTCGCCGGACTGCTGGGCGGCACACCGCTCCAGGTCAGTGGCCCATCCGCCGGACTGACCGTGGTCACAGCAGAGTTGATCCAGATCTACGGCTGGCGCACCACATGCGCGATCACCATCGGTGCGGGGCTTTTGCAGATCCTGCTGGGTTCACTGAGGGCGGCCCGCAGTGCCCTTGCCGTCAGTCCGGCCATCGTGCACGGCACACTCGCCGGCATCGGTGTGGCCATCGCTCTCGCCCAGCTGCACATCGTGTTCGGCGAGGTACCTCAGAGCTCCGCCCTCGACAACGTCCTGTCGCTCCCCTCCCACCTGGCGCACTCCGAACCGGCCGGTCCCCTCATCGGAGCGCTGACGATCGTCCTTCTCGTCGCGTGGCCGCGCATGCCCGGACGGATCGGAGGGGCACTGCGCAGAATTCCCGCCGCGCTTGCCGCCGTGGTGATCGCGACGGCTGTCGCCGCCGCGGCAGCACCTGGCATCGCCCGGGTGGACCTGCCGTCATGGCACTCGCACGCGCTGCCCGAACTGCCACAGGGCCCGTTGGCGGCATTGGCGACAGCGGTGTTCACCGTCACGCTCGTCGCCAGCCTCGAATCCCTGCTGGCCGCTGTCTCTGTGGACAAGCTGGCCGCAGACCGCTCGGCAACCGCGCCCAAGGACGGGTCGACACCACACGCTCCCGTCAAGCGATCCGACCTCGACCGGGAGTTGCGGGCCCAGGGTGTCGCGAACGCGGTATCGGGACTCGCCGGAGGACTCGCCGTATCGGGCGGTGCCGTACGCAGCTCCGCGAATGTACGGGCGGGCGCGACGAGCCGGGCCTCCACCGTGCTGCACGGCGTCTGGGTGCTGCTGGCGGCCGTGCTGCTGGTCACGGCCCTGGAGTGGATCCCCCTGGCCGCCCTGGCCGCGCTGGTCATGGTGGTCGGGATCCAGATGGTCAGCTTCGCCCACATCCGCAAGGTCCACAGACACCGGGAGTTCCTGGTGTACGGAGCCACGATCAGCGGCGTGATTCTGGCAGGGGTGCTCGAAGGCGTGGCGATCGGCATCGTCGTGGCGGTGGCCGTCGCCCTGCACCGGCTGGCCCGCACGAGGATCACCGTGACCGAGCAGGATGGCCGCTATCTGGTGGCCGCTCGCGGTCAGCTGACCTTTCTGGCCGTCCCCCGGCTCAGCCGCGTGCTCGGCAAGCTCCCGCAAGGGGTCGACGCGGTGGTCGAGTTGGACGGCTTCTTCATGGACCACGCGGCGTACGAGACGATCCAGGACTGGTATGCGGCGCAGACCGCGCTGGGCGGCCGGATCGAGTTCACGGGGCGCTCGGGGGGCAGGATCGCGGAGCCTGCGTCGGCCGCCCATTCCTGCTGCCGCCCATGGACGCCGTGGCGCAACCATCACTGCCACGACAGCGTTCAGGATGCCGCACCGACCACCGCGGTGCTTGACTCGCACGTCGTCTCGAAGGCTGCCCCTCCCGCGGCTCCGAAAGGCCCCTCGGGACGCCGGCACGGCGCCCATCGGCTTCTCAGCGGCCTCAGTTCATTCCAGCGCACCACCGCCCCGCTGGTCCGTGAGGAGTTGGCCCGGCTGGCCGCAGAGGGGCAGCGGCCTTCGCAGCTGTTCCTCACCTGCGCCGACTCCCGTCTGGTCACCAGCATGATCACCGCGAGCGGCCCGGGGGACCTCTTCACCGTGCGGAACGTCGGCAACCTGGTGCCGCCGCCGGACACAGGGGACGCCGAGAGCAACGACGACTCCGTCGCCGCCGCCATCGAGTACGCGGTGGACGTCCTGGAGGTCGAGTCCATCACCATCTGCGGCCACTCCGGATGCGGGGCCATGCAGGCCCTGTCGGAAGCCCCGCCGGAGACACCCAAGACACCGCTGTGGCGCTGGCTGCGGCACGGTCTGCCGAGCCTGGAGCGCATGCGCTCCCGTCACCACTCCTGGGCCCGCATCGCCGGACGCCTGCCCACCGATGCGGTGGAACAGCTCTGCCTCACCAATGTGGTGCAGCAGCTGGAGCACCTGCGCGCGCACGAGTCGGTGGCCCGCCGGTTGGCGGCGGGAACCCTTCAGCTGCACGGCATGTACTTCCACGTCGGTGAGGCGCAGGCTTATCTGCTGACCGAGGGCGCCAGTTCCGGCACGGGGCCCGATGAGGTCTTCGCCCGGGTCGCCCCCGGCGCGGTGTGGGGCGCGGAGGACGACACCGGCTCACCGCACCTGGCTCCCGGCACCGCCGTCGGCACCTGAACCACTCACACATCCGGTCCGTGAGACCTTGTGGTCCCGCTTTCGCACCGCACAGCGCTGCTTGCGAAAGCGGGACGTGTGACTCCCTACGCGGGACACAGGTCTAAACCAATTTCCGGCAGACACTTGTCACCTGGCCCGCAGCCTGATGAGCTGTCCCCCGGGACACAACGGACACCCTGGGAATGGGAGATGTCGTGAGCAACGAAAGCCTGGCCAATCTGCTCAAGGAGGAGCGGCGGTTCACACCGCCTGCCGATCTGGCCGCGAACGCCAACGTGACAGTGGAGGCGTACGAGCAGGCCGAGGCGGACAGGCTGGGCTTCTGGGCCGAGCAGGCCCGCCGCCTGACCTGGGCCACGGAACCGACCGAGACGCTCGACTGGAGCAATCCGCCCTTCGCGAAGTGGTTCGCGGACGGCAAACTCAACGTCGCGTACAACTGCGTGGACCGGCACGTCGAGGCGGGCAACGGCGACCGGGTCGCGATCCACTTCGAGGGCGAGCCCGGCGACAGTCGCGCGATCACCTACGCGGAGCTGAAGGACGAGGTCTCCCGCGCCGCCAACGCGCTCACAGAGCTGGGTGTCGGCAAGGGTGACCGGGTCGCCGTCTACCTGCCCATGATCCCGGAAGCCGCCGTGGCGATGCTGGCCTGCGCCCGCATCGGCGCAGCGCATTCGGTGGTGTTCGGCGGCTTCTCCGCGGACGCCATCGCCGCGCGCATCCAGGACGCCGACGCCAAGGTCGTCATCACCGCCGACGGCGGCTACCGCCGCGGCAAGCCCTCGGCGCTCAAGCCCGCCGTGGACGACGCGGTCTCGCGCATCGACAGCGTCGAGCATGTCCTCGTGGTCCGGCGCACGGGGCAGGACACCGCATGGTCCGAGGGCCGGGACGTCTGGTGGCACGAGATCACCGGTCGGCAGTCCGCCGAGCACACGCCCGAGGCCTTCGACGCGGAGCAGCCGCTCTTCATCCTCTACACCTCGGGAACCACGGGTAAGCCGAAGGGAATCCTGCACACGTCCGGGGGTTACCTGACCCAGACGGCCTACACCCACCACGCGGTCTTCGACCTCAAGCCCGAGACGGACGTGTACTGGTGCACCGCCGACATCGGCTGGGTGACCGGACACTCGTACATCGTCTACGGGCCGCTGGCCAACGGCGCGACCCAGGTCATGTACGAGGGCACGCCCGACACGCCCCACCAGGGGCGCTTCTGGGAGATCGTCCAGAAGTACGGCGTGACGATCCTCTACACCGCGCCGACGGCGATCCGGACGTTCATGAAGTGGGGGGACGACATCCCCGCCAAGTTCGATCTGTCATCGCTGCGCGTGCTGGGGTCCGTCGGTGAGCCGATCAACCCCGAGGCATGGATGTGGTACCGCAAGAACATCGGCGCCGACGCGTGCCCGATCGTGGACACCTGGTGGCAGACCGAGACCGGCGCCATGATGATCTCGCCGCTCCCCGGGGTCACCGCGACCAAGCCCGGCTCCGCCCAGCGGGCCCTGCCCGGCATCTCGGCCACGGTCGTCGACGACGAGGCCCGTGAGGTGCCGAACGGCGGGGGCGGCTATCTCGTCCTCACCGAGCCGTGGCCGTCGATGCTCCGCACCATCTGGGGCGACGACCAGCGCTTCCTCGACACCTACTGGTCGCGCTTCGAGGGCAAGTACTTCGCGGGCGACGGTGCCAAGAAGGACGAGGACGGCGATGTCTGGCTGCTGGGCCGGGTCGACGACGTCATGCTCGTGTCGGGCCACAACATCTCGACCACCGAGGTCGAGTCGGCCCTCGTGTCGCACCCCTCCGTCGCCGAGGCAGCCGTGGTCGGCGCCAACGACGAGACGACCGGTCAGGCCATCGTCGCCTTCGTGATCCTGCGCGGGACGGCCACCGCCTCGGAGGAGCTGGTCGCCGAGCTTCGCAACCACGTCGGCACCACCCTCGGGCCGATCGCCAAGCCCAAGCGCGTCCTGCCGGTGGCGGAGCTGCCGAAGACCCGTTCCGGCAAGATCATGCGTCGTCTGCTGCGTGACGTCGCCGAGAACCGCGAGCTGGGCGATGTCACCACGCTCACGGATTCCTCGGTCATGGCGCTCATCCAGACCCAGCTGCCTTCCGCGTCGTCCGAGGACTAGACCGGGCCGGAGGAGGCGGGTCGCGGCAGGCCAGGTCCATACACGGAGCTGAGTCTGAAGCGGATCCGTTCGCACGCCCCGAGGGGCACCCGGACCACCCGGGTGCCCTTCCGGCTGCGGGGAACAGGGCAGAGACGTACGGATGCGGGGCGCCCCGTCGCGCGGGACGCACCGCATCCGGATACGTTTCCGATAGCCCAGGTAGAGTGATGATTTCGTCGGCGGAGCGCGTCAGCACGATCACGTGCCCGCCGGTGAGCTAGCTCGAACGCCGAGCGCGGCGCTCGAGCGACAACAGCACAAGAAAATCTCCACAGGGGCGCCGGGAAGTCTGGTCGGCATGTGATTTGCCATGCCACCACTGCCGTAACCCGACCCGGAGGTCTTCCTCGTGGCCCCGCCCGTCCCCCCTTCCGACCGCCGCACTCTGCTCGGTCGGCTCTCCCTCCCCGAACGCAATTACGTCGCGGAGGCCCTGCGCACCGAGACGGTCGGCGGTGTCATCCTTCTGGTCGCGGCCGTGGCCGCGCTCATCTGGGCCAACACCTTCGGCTCCACGTACGCGTCCGTCAGCCATTTCCACTTCGGTCCCGAAGCCCTGGGCCTCCACCTCTCGGTGTCCCACTGGGCGGCCGACGGGCTGCTCGCGATCTTCTTCTTCGTCGCGGGCGTCGAGCTCAAGCGGGAACTGGTCGCCGGCGAGCTCCGTGACCCCCGGGCCGCGGCCCTACCCGTCGCAGCGGCGCTCTGCGGCATGGCCGTCCCCGCCATCGTCTACACACTGACCGCCGCACTCGGTGGAGGGTCCTTCGCCGGCTGGGCCGTCCCCACCGCCACCGACATCGCGTTCGCGCTCGCCGTCCTGGCGGTCATCGGCACCTCGCTGCCGTCGGCCCTACGCGCCTTCCTGCTGACGCTCGCCGTCGTCGACGACCTCTTCGCCATCCTCATCATCGCGGTCTTCTTCACCGAGGACCTCGACTTCCTGGCACTCGGCGGCGCCTTCGCGGGTCTGCTCGTCTTCTACGTCCTGTTGCGCGCGGGGGTGCGCGGCTGGTACGTCTACCTGCCTCTGGCCCTGGTCATCTGGGGACTGATGTACAACAGCGGCGTCCACGCGACGATCGCCGGCGTGGCCATGGGTCTCATGCTGCGCTGCACCAGGCGCGAGGGAGAGACGCGCTCCCCGGGCGAACACATCGAGCACGTGGTGCGCCCTCTGTCGGCCGGCGTCGCGGTTCCGCTCTTCGCTCTCTTCTCGGCCGGTGTCACCCTCAAGGGCGATGCCCTGGCCGGTGTCTTCACCCGGCCCGAAACGCTCGGCGTGGTCGTCGGTCTGGTCATCGGCAAGACCGTGGGCATCTTCGGCGGCACCTGGCTCATCACCCGCTTCACGAAGGCCCAGCTGAACAAGGACCTCGCCTGGGCAGATGTCTTCGCCGTGGCCACGCTGGCCGGTATCGGCTTCACCGTTTCGCTGCTCATCGGCGAGCTCGCCTTCACCGGCGACGAGGACATGATCAACGACGTGAAGGCCGCGGTGCTCATCGGTTCCCTGATTGCCGCCGTACTCTCCGGTGTACTGCTCAAACTGCGGGTACGCAGATACAGGGCGCTGTACGAGGCCGAGGAGATCGACGCGGACGAATCGGGAGTGCCCGACGTCTACGAACAGGACGACCCCGAGTATCACCTGCGCATGGCCGCGATCCACGAGAAGAAGGCTGCCGAGCACCGTCGCCTTGCCGAACGGGCGGGGGCAGCGAGCAGCAAGCCGGACAGTCCGGCATGATCTGACATCGGATGTACGGAAGAAGAGAGGGAGTCAGGGATGAGCGACCCCGGCAACTACGCGGGCAGCACCGATCGTAGTCTCGGACAGCTGTTCGCTTCGGCAACCGCTGAGATGTCCGCGTTGGTGCACGACGAGATCGCGCTGGCCAAGGCCGAGATGCGTCAGGACGCCAAGCGCGGCGCGATCGGCAGCGCGGCTTTCATCGTCACGGGTGTGCTGATCCTGTTCGCGATCCCCGTGCTGAGCTTCGCCGCGGCCTACGGCATCCATAATCTCGGGCTCGGGCTCGCCTGGTCGTTCCTGATCGTCGGCGGTGCGTTCATCCTGCTGGGGATCCTGCTCGCCCTCTTCGGGCTCGCCAAGTTCAAGAAGGTCAAGCCGCCGGAGAAGTCCATCGCGTCGGCCAAGCAGACCGCGGCCGTCCTCCAGGGCGTCAAGCCCCACCCCCGCCCCGCCGGGGCGCGTGCGATCGAGCAGGCACAGGGCAGCACACTCGCGGACAGGGCCATCGAGAACCGCCCTGTCCAGGACAAGGCGGTCTCTGTGACACGCTCGTCCACATGACCGACCCCGATTTCAGCGCATCCGGCCCGGTGGGGCCGCTGGGGCCGGCTGCCGGTTCCGGCAGCCCCGTCCGCCTCGACGGGCCCTGGACCCACCGTGATGTGGCCGCCAACGGCGCGCGCTTCCATATCGCCGAGCTCGGCGACGGGCCGCTGGTGCTGCTGCTGCACGGCTTCCCGCAGTTCTGGTGGACCTGGCGCCATCAGCTGACCGCCCTGGCCGACGCCGGATACCGTGCGGTCGCGATGGACCTCCGCGGGGTCGGCGGCAGCGACCGTACGCCCCGCGGCTACGACCCCGCGAACCTGGCTCTCGACGTCACCGGCGTGATCCGGTCCCTCGGTGAGCCTGACGCGGCGCTCGTGGGCCACGACATGGGCGGCTATCTCGCCTGGACGGCGGCTGTGATGCGGCCGAAGCTGGTACGGCGTCTCGTGGTGTCGTCGATGCCGCATCCGCGCCGCTGGCGCTCCTCGATGCTCTCGGACTTCGCTCAGTCCCGCGCCGGTTCGCATGTGTGGGGCTTCCAGAGGCCGTGGGTCCCTGAGCGTCAGCTCGTCGCGGACGACGCGGCGTTGGTGGCCCGGCTGATCCGCGACTGGTCGGGGCCACGCACCCCCGGCTTCCCCGACGACCTGACGACGGACGTCTACCGGCGCGCGATGTGCATCCCCTCGACGGCCCACTGCTCGATCGAACCGTACCGCTGGATGGTCCGGTCGCTGGCCCGCCCGGACGGCGTCCAGTTCAACCGGCGGATGAAGCGCCCGGTGCGTGTCCCCACCCTGCATCTCCACGGCTCGCTCGACCCGGCGATCCGGACCCGTAGTTCCGCGGGGTCCGGTGAGTACGTCGAGGCGCCGTACCGGTGGCGACTTTTCGACGGTCTGGGGCACTTCCCCCACGAGGAGGACCCGGTGGGCTTCTCGGCCGAACTCATCAACTGGCTCAAGGACCCTGAGCCCGACCGGTAGTCGACGGGCACACCTGTCCGACGAACAGCCAATTGCCTGCCGCATAAGCCAATTGGCTGACTCACGCGCGATTACCGACCTTGGGTCACGGGCAGACGTCGAGGTATGGGCTGGACGCGCGACTTCAATGACGCAGCACGCAACCGCCGCTCGACCGCTCCTGCTGGTCCGAGCCTTCACGAGGGGGGCGGCTCTCTGAGCCGGGTGCACGATGTGAGCGATTTCCATGATCTCCGGCTGGGCATTCCGCGGATTCTCCACCGCCGGGCCCGTTGGGTCTCGGCACGCCTGCGCCATCCCCGCGGGTGACGCGGTAGCCGTTCGACAGCACGCCACGTAGGGTCCCCGGTCCTCGACGGACCGGGGACCCTACGTGACATCCGTACGGCAGGGTCTCTGGTGGACCGGGGCCCGCCTGTGGAGAGCTCAGAGCGCGCAGCCCTGGCTGTCGACCTGCTGGGCCGAGGACCTGCCGAGCTCGATGTCCTCGCGGATCTCGTCGGACGTCAGCGCGTAACCCGTGTCCGGGTCGTCGAGCGACTTCGCGAACACCACTCCGTACACCTTCCCGTCCGGAGTGAGCAGCGGGCCACCGGAGTTGCCCTGGCGGACGGTCGCGAAGAGCGAGTACACGTCGCGCCGCACGGTGCCCCGGTGGTAGATGTCCGGGCCGTTGGCGTCGATACGGCCCCGGATGCGCGCCGAGCGCACGTCGTACGCGCCGTTCTCCGGGAAGCCCGCGACGATGGCGCTGTCACCGCTTCCCGCGTCCTTGTCGGCGTCGGTGAAGCGCAGCGGCTCTGCGTCCAGGTCCGGGACGTCCAGCACGGCGATGTCCCGCTGCCAGTCGTAGAGGACGACCTTGGCGTCGTACAGCCGGCCTTCGCCACCGATCTGGACGGTCGGTTCGTCGACGCCGCCGACCACGTGGGCGTTGGTCATCACACGGCGGTCGGAGAACACGAAGCCGGTCCCTTCGAGGACCTTGCCGCAACCCGGCGCCATCCCGACGACCTTGACGATGGACTTCTTGGCGCGGGTGGCGACGGGGCTTCCTGCCAGCGCGGGATCCGGCGGTTCGACCTCGGTGATCGGCTCGTTGGCGAACGGGCTGAAGACCTGCGGGAAGCCGTTCTGCGCGAGGACGGACGAGAAGTCCGTGAACCAGTTGGAGGCCTGATCAGGCATCACCCGGGAGACTCCGAGCAGGACCGAGGAACTACGGACCTCCTTGCCCAGGGTCGGCAGTGACGTGCCGGCCAGCGCCGAGCCGATCAGCCAGGCCACGAGGAGCATGGCCACCACGTTGACCAGGGAGCCGCCCGTGGCGTCCAGGGCACGTGCGGGCGACCAGGTGATGTGCCGGCGGAGCCGGTTGCCGAGGTGGGTCGTGAACGCCTGACCCACCGAGGCGCACACGATCACGATCACGACCGCGACGATGGCGGCGGTGGAGGAGACCTCCGACCCGTCGGTCACCTGGTCCCAGATGACCGGCAGCAGGTAGACGGCCACGAGTCCGCCGCCCAGAAAGCCGATCACTGACAGGATGCCGACGACGAAACCCTGGCGGTAGCCGATGACCGCGAACCACACGGCGCCGACGAGCAGCAGGATGTCCAGCACGTTCACCGTCTATAGCCTCGCAGATTCGTCACCTGGCCCGTCCGGTTCGACGGGGTCCGGGCCGGGCCCGGAACAGCGCAGCACGGAAGTCAGCCTGTCATGCGCGCCAGTCCAGCGGCACCTGTCTGGCCCTGTCCCAGGGGCGTTCCCACCCCGCGTAGTGCACAATCCTGTCGATCACTCCGGCTGTGAATCCCCACACCAGGGCGGATTCGACCAGAAATGCGGGGCCTTCATGGCCGCTGGGGTGGACGGCTGTCGCACGGTTTGCGGGATCCGTGAGATCCGCCACGGGGACGGTGAAGACCCGCGCGGTCTCGGCCGGATCGACGGCTCCCACCGGGCTCGGTGTCCGCCACCAGCCGAGGACGGGTGTGACGACGAAGCCGCTCACCGGGATGTAGAGCCGGGGCAGCACGCCGAAGAGCTGGACACCGCTCGGATCGAGTCCGGTCTCCTCCTCGGCCTCCCTGAGCGCGGCTCTGAGCGGCCCGGTGGTGGTGTGGTCGCCGTCCTCGGGGTCGAGGGAGCCCCCGGGGAAGGACGGCTGGCCGGCATGGGAGCGCAGGGAACCGGAACGCTCCATCAGGAGCAGCTCCGGACCGCGCTCGCCCTCGCCGAAGAGAACCAGGACGGCGGACTGACGCCCCGCGCCGCTCTCAGGCGGCAGGAAACGGCTGAGCTGGTGCGCCCGCACCGTACGCGCCGCCCGGGCCACGGGGTCCAGCCAGCCGGGCAGGCCGTCGGTGGTGACGTTGAGCGCGCTGTCCTGGGGCGCGCCCGTCCCGGTGGTGGTCGCGTCGGCCGCGGCCCGTGTCCTCTGTGCGTGCGTCATGGGCACCCCCGTCGTTCCAACGCCTGTCGTCGGCCATTTCGTTCCGCACGGCCCCGTCTGGGCAGGCCGGCCGCTCACCCGGCTCCCAGCGGCGGTGCGGGACTGCCCGGATAGTCCGGGGGCGGGCTGAGGCGCTGGCCCGGATAGCCGCCCATCTCGTACTTCAGGAGCTTCTTCGCCTTCTCGGGGTCCGTCTCGCCCTCCCCGTAGGCCGGGCAGAGAGCGGCGATCGGGCAGGCGCCGCAGGCGGGCTTGCGGGAGTGGCAGATGCGGCGGCCGTGGAAGACCACGCGGTGCGAGAGCATCGTCCACTCGCTCTTCGGGAAGATCGCTGCGATCTCGGCCTCGACCTTCTCCGGGTCCTCCTGCTCGGTCCATTTCCAGCGGCGGACCAGGCGGCCGAAGTGGGTGTCCACCGTGATGCCGGGCACCCCGAACGCGTTGCCGAGGACCACGTTGGCCGTCTTGCGCCCTACTCCTGGCAGCTTCACCAGATCCGCCAGCCGGCCGGGGACCTCTCCGCCGAAGTCGTCCCTCAGAGCGGCCGACAGGCCCATGAGGGAGCGTGCCTTGGCCCGGAAGAAACCGGTCGGCCGGATGATCTCCTCCAGCTTCTCGGGAACGGCGGCTGCCATGTCCTCGGGCGTCGGATAGGCGGCGAAGAGGGCCGGGGTGGTCTGGTTCACCCTCAGGTCGGTGGTCTGGGCGGAGAGAACCGTGGCCACCAGGAGCTCGAACGGATTACGGAAGTCCAGCTCGGGGTGGGCATACGGATAGACCTCGGCGAGCTCGCGGTTGATCCGGCGGGCACGGCGGACCATCGCCAGATGCGACTCAGGCTTCGCGGACTTGCCCGGCGCTGCTCCCACCGGGCGATTTGCAGCATTTTTCCCACCTCGTACGACCTGTTCGCCCACAGCGGAATTCCTGTCTCCCGACACCCCATCAGCCCCCTTGGCCTGCGCTCTCACCGGCGTTCCGGACACCCGGCCAGCCTAGAGCCAGGGGCTGACATCCGCCCCGGTCACCGCGTATCCACGCCCGATCGGCCCCCTGCCGTAGGGTCCGGCACGCCCGTGCGTCAAACTGGTTTGTGATCGATCGCACTGTTTTACCGTCCGGCATCATGGAAACGACGCTTCCCTGAACAGGCCGACAAGGAGAGAACTCGTGGACGACGTTCTGCGGCGCGCCCCGCTTTTCGCGGCGCTCGATGACGAGCAGGCCGCGGAGCTCCGCGCCTCGATGAGTGAGGTGACCCTCGCACGCGGTGACGCGCTGTTCCACGAGGGCGACCCGGGCGACCGCCTGTACGTGGTCACCGAGGGCAAGGTGAAGCTCCACCGCACCTCTCCCGACGGGCGGGAGAACATGCTGGCCGTCCTCGGCCCCGGCGAGCTGATCGGCGAGCTGTCGCTCTTCGACCCGGGCCCGCGCACCGCCACCGCGAGCGCGCTGACCGAGGTCAAGCTCCTCGGCCTCGGCCACGGAGACCTCCAGCCCTGGCTGAACGCCCGCCCCGAGGTGGCCACCGCGCTGCTGCGCGCCGTCGCCCGCCGCCTGCGCAAGACCAACGACCAGATGTCCGACCTGGTCTTCTCCGATGTGCCGGGCCGCGTCGCCCGTGCGCTCCTCGATCTGTCGCGCCGCTTCGGTGTGCAGTCGGAGGAGGGCATCCACGTCGTGCACGACCTGACGCAGGAAGAGCTGGCCCAGCTGGTCGGCGCCTCCCGCGAGACGGTCAACAAGGCGCTCGCGGACTTCGCGGGCCGCGGCTGGCTGCGGCTCGAGGCGCGCGCCGTGATCCTGCTGGACGTGGAGCGGCTGGCCAAGCGGTCCCGCTGACGCCCCGGCCCCGCACGCCCGCCGAAAAGGCCCCACCCGCCGGTGGGGCCTTTCGCGTGTCCGCCAGGGCCGGTCGGTTCAGATCAGGCCGTGCTCGGTCAGGTACTCCAGCTGGGCCCGCACCGACAGCTCCGCCGCCGGCCAGAGCGAACGGTCCACGTCCGCGTACACCGCCGCCACGACCTCGGCGGGCGTCCGGTGTCCCGCCTCCACGGCCGTCTCCACCTGGGCCAGACGGTGTGCCCGGTGGGCGAGATAGAACTCGACGGCACCCTGCGCGTCCTCCAGCACCGGCCCGTGTCCCGGGAGCACCGTGTGCACCCCGTCGTCGACGGTCAGCGAGCGCAGGCGCCGCAGGGTGTCCAGGTAGTCCCCGAGCCGCCCGTCCGGGTGGGCGACGACGGTGGTGCCGCGCCCGAGGATCGTGTCGCCCGTCAGCACGGCCCGGTCTGCCGGCAGGTGGAAGGAGAGCGAGTCCGCGGTGTGTCCCGGCGTGGGGACGACCCGGAGTTCCAGCCCTCCCGTGGTGATCACGTCGCCTGCCGCGAGCCCTTCGTCGCCCAGCCGGAGCGCCGCGTCCAAGGCGCGCACCTTCGTGCGGGTGAGCTCGGCGAACCGGGCTGCGCCCTCCGCGTGGTCAGGGTGTCCGTGCGTGAGCAGGGTGAGACCGACGCGCCTGCCCGTCCGCTCCACGGTGTCGATGACGGCCCGCAGATGTACGTCGTCGAGCGGCCCAGGGTCGATCACCACCGCCAGATCCGAGTCCGGTTCGGCGATGATCCAGGTGTTCGTGCCGTCCAGGGTCATCGCGGAGGCGTTGGGGGCCAGGACGTTGACCGTACGGGTGGTGGCGGGCCCGGAGAGGACCCCGCCGCGGGGCTGTCCGGGCAGTGCGGCCGCGTCGCTCACGAGAGAGCCCCGTCCGTGCCGTCGATGGTGGGATCCTCGGCCGCGGAGGTGGAAGCGGTTCCGCCTGCCGCCGGGACGTGTTTGGTGAACTCGTCGTGGCCCGGCCAGGTCAGCACCAGCTCGTCGCCCTCCATACGGGCCTCTGCCAGCACGGGAGCGAGGTTCTGGGAATCCGCTGCCTCCAGCGCCTCCGCGGCCGTCCCGTACGGCCTCAGTGCCCGCAGGGTGGCCACGGTGGGCGGCATCATCAGCAGTTCACCCTTGTCGTAGCCGTCGGCGGCGTCCCCGGGCCGGATCCACACCGTCCGGTCGGCCTCGGTCGAGGCGTTCCGGGTGCGCTGGCCCTCCGGGAGCGCGGCCACGAAGAACCACGTGTCGTAGCGGCGCGGCTCGAAGGCGGGAGTGATCCAGCGCGCCCACGCGGCCAGCAGGTCGGAACGCAGCACCAGGCCCCGGCGGTCCAGGAACCCCGCGAAGGACAGCTCCCGGGCGACGAGAGCCTCACGGTCGGCCTCCCAGTCGGTGCCCGTGGTGTCGCTCACGACGGTCCCGGCGGTCGGCCCGGCCAGCAGGACGCCCGCTTCCTCGTACGTCTCACGGACCGCGGCGCAGACGACGGCCTGTGCTTCGGCGGCAGTGCCGACACCGAGGCGGTCGGCCCAGGTCTCCAGGGACGGTCCCGCCCAGTTCACGAGGTGGTCGTCGTCGCGCGGGTCGACCCCACCACCCGGATAGGCGTACGCACCGCCGGCAAAGGCCATGGAGGTGCGCCGGCGCAGCATGTGCACGGCGGGACCGGTGGTACCCGGACTCGACGGGTCGTCCCGGAGCAGCATCACCGTTGCCGCACGCCTCGGGGTCACGGCTGTCAGCTCGCCGCTGGCGAGGGCCCGGATCCGGGCGGGCCATTCCGGTGGGTACCACTGACCGTTGGACATGGCCGGAGGCTATCCGGAACCGCGCCGATGTTCGAGGGCCCCCGGGCATCGGTGTCTGCCCCTTACACACAGATCCCGCCCGGTCTCAGGACCGGGCGGGATCACGGGATCACGGGATCACGGGAGTGCGGGAGTGCGGGATCAGGCGTCGACGAGCTCGACCTGGACCTCGACCTCGACCGGTGCGTCCAGAGGCAGCACCGCGACGCCGACGGCGCTGCGGGCGTGCACGCCCTTGTCGCCCAGGACCGCGCCCAGGAGCTCGCTCGCACCGTTGACGACGCCCGGCTGCCCGGTGAAGTCGGTGGCGGAGGCGACGAAGCCCACGACCTTCACGACCCGGGCGATCCGGTCCAGGTCGCCGGCGACCGACTTCACCGCCGCCAGGGCGTTGAGCGCGCAGGTCTTCGCCAGCTCCTTGGCCTCGTCCGGCGTCACCTCGGCGCCGACCTTGCCGGTCACCGCGAGTGTGCCGCCCACCATCGGGAGCTGGCCGGAGGTGTAGACGTACACCCCCGACTGCACGGCCGGCTGGTAGGAGGCCAGCGGCGGTACGACGTCCGGGAGCGCCAGGCCGAGTTCGGCGAGCTTCGCCTCGACGGCGCCCGCCACTACGGCTTCTCCCGCTTCAGGTAGGCCACGAGCTGCTCGGGGTTGTTCGGGCCGGGAACGACCTGGACCAGCTCCCAGCCGTCCTCGCCCCAGGTGTCCAGAATCTGCTTGGTCGCGTGCACGAGAAGGGGCACGGTCGCGTATTCCCACTTGGTCATGAGCCGACTGTAATGCCTGGCACAGGCGGCCTCGTGCGTAGCCTGCCTGCCGACTGGTTAGGCTCGAAGACGTGAGCAGGTTCCAGGTCGTCAGCGGCAAGGGCGGGACCGGTAAGACCACGGTCGCCGCCGCACTCGCGCTCGCCCTCGCGACCGAGGGCAGGCGCACTCTCCTCGTGGAGGTCGAGGGCAGGCAGGGCATCGCCCAGCTCTTCGAGTCCGAGCCCCTCCCCTACGAGGAACGCAGGATCGCCGTGGCGCCCGGCGGCGGCGAGGTCCACGCGCTGGCGATCGACGCCGAGCGCGCGCTCCTGGACTACCTCCAGATGTTCTACAAACTCGGCAGCGCGGGCCGGGCGCTGAAGAAGCTCGGCGCGATCGACTTCGCCACCACCATCGCCCCGGGGGTTCGCGACGTCCTGCTGACGGGCAAGGCCTGCGAGGCCGTACGCCGCAAGGACAAGCAGGGCAGGTTCGTCTACGACTACGTGATCATGGACGCGCCCCCCACCGGCCGCATCACGCGCTTCCTCAACGTGAACGACGAGGTGGCCGGGCTGGCGCGGATCGGCCCCATACACAATCAGGCGCAGGCCGTGATGCGGGTCCTGAAGTCCCCCGAGACGGCGGTCCACCTGGTGACGCTCCTGGAGGAGATGCCGGTCCAGGAGACGGCGGACGGCATCGCCGAGCTTCGCGCCGCCGAACTGCCCGTGGGCCGGGTCGTCGTGAACATGGTGCGGCCCCACCTGCTGGACGAGGACGCACTCCGTACGGCCTCGGGAGGCCGTCGCAAGGAAATCGCGAAGACGCTCACCCGGGCCGGAGTGACGGGGTCCGCCGGGCTGGTACGGCCGCTCGTCGCGCAGGCCGCCGAGCACGCGCAGCGCGTCGGCCTGGAGCGTGAACAGCGGGCGGTGCTGGCCGGGCTGGGGCTGCCCATGGCCGAGCTCCCGCTGATGGGCGAGGGAGTGAGCCCGTCCGCGCTGCACGAGCTGGCGGCGGAGTTCCGCAAGCAGGGTGTGGGCGACGAGACCGCGGACGCGGCGGGGCAGAGGCCCCGGGGCGGGAAGCGACGCGGATCCGGAGAAGGGGTGGGGTCATGACGCTGGGCACGGACATCGCACCGGGGCTGGAGACCGACGCGCTCCTGGACGACCCGGAGATCCGCATCGTCGTGTGCTGCGGTTCCGGCGGCGTGGGCAAGACCACGACCGCGGCGGCTCTCGGCGTACGCGCGGCCGAGCGGGGGCGCAAGGTCGTCGTCCTCACCATCGACCCGGCCCGCCGGCTCGCCCAGTCCATGGGCATCGACCAGCTGGACAACATCCCGCGCCGCGTCGAGGACATCGAGGGCGAGGGCGAGCTGCACGCCATGATGCTCGACATGAAGCGCACCTTCGACGAGACCGTCGAGGCGCACACGGATGCGGAGCGGGCGCGCGCGATCCTGGAGAACCCCTTCTACCAGTCCCTGTCTGCCGGGTTCGCGGGCACGCAGGAGTACATGGCGATGGAGAAGCTCGGCCAGCTGCGGGCACGCGACGAGTGGGACCTGATCATCGTCGACACCCCGCCGTCCCGCTCCGCGCTGGACTTCCTGGACGCGCCGAAACGTCTCGGCTCGTTCCTCGACGGGAAGTTCATCCGGCTGCTGATCGCCCCGGCGAAGATCGGGGGGCGTGCCGGGATGAAGTTCCTCAACGTCGGGATGTCGATGATGACGGGGACGCTCGGCAAGCTGCTCGGCGGACAGTTCCTCCGTGACGTACAGACCTTCGTCGCCGCGATGGACTCCATGTTCGGCGGATTCCGTACCAGGGCCGATGCGACGTACAAGCTGCTCCAGGCGCCCGGCACGGCGTTCCTCGTGGTGGCGACTCCGGAACGGGACGCGC
The DNA here is from genome assembly GCF_002941025.1 of Streptomyces sp. QL37. Classification (NCBI taxonomy): domain Bacteria; kingdom Bacillati; phylum Actinomycetota; class Actinomycetes; order Kitasatosporales; family Streptomycetaceae; genus Streptomyces; species Streptomyces sp. QL37. Next base: position 3,966,518 of record NZ_PTJS01000001.1, read on the forward strand.
TGCGCGAGGCCGCGTACTTCGTGGAACGGCTGGCCGCGGAGGAGATGCCGCTGGCCGGCCTCGTCCTCAACCGGGTGCACGGAAGCGAGGCCGCACGGCTCTCCTCGGAGCAGGCGCTGACAGCCGCAGAAAATCTTGAAGGCGTCGGCATTGTGGATCAGACGGCCGGGAAGGCTGGCCTTGGTGACGTGGACCCGGTGTCCGCCTCCTCCCCCGAAGCCCCGGAGCCGCCGCCATCCCCCGAGCGCAGCAACGAGCCCGCCCCGCACGAGCCGTCACAGCAGGAGCCGCCACAGCACGACCGGACGACGCACACCCCGGAACCCGAGCCGGGCGCCCGTGGCCGGAAGTCGCCTGACCCGTCCGGACCACTCGCTGACGCGGAAACCGCACACACCGAAGCGGGCCGGCACAGCACACCCGCCACGGACGCCGTCGCCGTCGAGGTATCCATCGAGCAGCTGACCGCGGGTCTGTTGCGACTGCACGCGGAGCGGATGCACGTCGTCGCGCGCGAGCAGCACACCCGGGACCACTTCACCACGCTTCACCCCGAGGTCCCGGTGGCCGAGGTGGCCGCGCTGCCCGGTGACGTACACGACCTCTCCGGCCTCAGGGCCATCGGGGAACTGCTCGCGGCCGGTTCCGCTTCCGCTCCGGCCGGAGCTGCCTAGGCCCACCACCGGGCGTCCCCCGGGGCAGCTTGTGCGGCACTTCCCGCACTTACCCCACAGCGGCGAACGTCTCGTGCAGTTCGTCGTCGTGCAGATCGCTGTCGTGCAGGTCGTCGTCCAGGCCCACTGCCGCAGGCAGCATGCCCGTGGACCGCTCGTACTCACTGCGCGCGGTCTCCAGCAGGCGGCGCCAGGACGTGACGGTGGGCCTTCGGCGCAGCAGTGCGCGGCGCTCCCTCTCCGTCATTCCACCCCACACGCCGAACTCGACGCGATTGTCCAGCGCATCGGCCAGGCATTCGGTCCGCACCGGGCAACCGGTGCACACCGCCTTGGCCCTGTTCTGCGCTGCCCCTTGTACGAACAATTCATCCGGATCGGTAGTGCGGCAGGCTGCCTGCGCACTCCAGTCGGTTACCCAGCCCATGCCGGCGCCGTCCTCTCCCGAATCGAGGCTCCCCCACGGCGGTAGCGGCATATTCACCGCTGCCAGTTGAGGACGTTACGGAAGGTGGGGACAGCACAACACCCCCTTCGGGCCCAATCTTGAATGGTCCGAACGGACTATGCGTGCGCGGTAGATCACCCAGGGGAGTGACGGGAGGACATGCGTGACCTTCCCGATGGAATCGGGACAGAAACACCAATTCACAACGGACATTCAGCGACACATGAGACGAATTCGGGAACGCCTCGACAGGTGGCTGAATTCCGTTGAGGGGCATGCAAGGGGGTTGATGCAAAACCGGACTGCTGTGACAGTTGAGAGCAGCTTAGGCCAAGGCCTATACGCGTGTCCGGCGAATCAGAACGTAGGCTGACCTCATGCCAAAGAAGCGCTCAGGCGGGGGTCTGACGACGACCCAGCAGGCCGCCAAGTTCCTCGGTGTCGCCGCGCTCTCCGGAGCTGTGCTGGCCGGCATCGCACTGCCGGCCGCCGGCGCACTCGGGCTCGCAGCCAAGGGGACGGTCGAGGGGTTCGACGAGATCCCTTCCAACCTCAAGACCCCGCCGCTGAGTCAGCGGATCACGATCCTGGACAACGAGGGCGGGCTCATCGCGACGGACTACTCGCGCGACCGCACCGTCGTCCCGCTCAAGGACATCTCCCCGTACATGCAGGACGCGATCATCGCGATCGAGGACTCGCGGTTCTACGAGCACGGGGCCGTCGACCTCAAGGGCATCCTGCGCGCGATGAACCGCAACGTGCAGGCCGGCGGTGCCGCGCAGGGCGCCTCGACGCTCACCCAGCAGTACGTGAAGAACGTCTTCGTCGAGGAGGCGGGCGACGACCCGGACAAGGTCGCCGAGGCCACACAGCAGACCTTGGGCCGCAAGGTCCGGGAGCTCAAGTACGCGATCCAGGTCGAGGAAGAGCTCGGCAAGAAGAAGATCTTGGAGAACTACCTCAACATCACCTTCTTCGGGCAGCAGGCCTACGGCATCGAGACCGCCTCACAGCGGTATTTCTCCAAGCACGCCAAGGACCTGAAACTGGAGGAGGCGGCGATGCTGGCCGGTCTCGTCCAGTCGCCGACCCGCTACGACCCGGTCAACGACGCGGAGGAGGCGACCAAGCGCCGCAACATCGTGCTCCAGCGCATGGCCGCCGTCGGCGACATCACGCAGGCCGAGGCTGACAAGGCCATCGCCAGTCCCCTCCAGCTGAAGGTCAGCAAGCCGAACAGCGGCTGCATCACTGCCGTCAGCGGCGCCGGCTTCTTCTGCGACTACGTGCGCAAGACCGTCCTGACCGACCCGACCTTCGGGGCGACCCAGGAGGAGCGTGCCAAGCTCTGGAACCTCGGCGGTCTGACCGTCAGGACCACGCTGTCGCCGCGCGCGCAGAAGGCCGCCGACGAGGCCGCGACCTCCAAGGTCTACAAGGACGACAAGGTCGCCGCGTCGGTGGTGCAGGTCGAGCCCGGCACCGGCAAGATCCTCTCGATGGGCCAGTCCAGGCCCTACGGCCTGGACCAGAAGAAGAACCAGACGGTCCTCAACCTCGCCGTCAGCAACAAGATGGGCGGCAGCACCTACGGCTTCCAGGTCGGCTCGACCTTCAAGCCGATCACCGCCGCCGCCGCCCTGGAGAAGGGCATCAGCCCGGCGGAGAGCTACGCCACCGACTGGAAGATCTCGCTGCCGCTGAACTCCTTCCGTACGTGTGCGGGCGCCCCCACCGGCAGCAGCAACTGGGACCTCCAGAACGAGTTGGAGTCCGAAAAGGGCAGCTGGGACATGACGAGCGCGCTCGGCAAGTCCATCAACACCTACTTCGCCAAGCTGGAGCAGAAGGCCGGACTCTGCGAGACGGTCCAGATGGCGAAGAAGGTCGGCTACGAGCGCGGTGACGGCAAGCAGATCGAGGAGAACGCCTCGATCACCCTCGGCGGTGAAGTGAGCACCCCGCTCTCGATGGCCTCCGTGTACGCCACCTTCGCCAACCGGGGCACGTACTGCTCCCCCGTCGCCATCGAGTCGATCACCGACCCCAACGGCAAGAAGCTCGACGTCCCGAAGACGAAGTGCTCCCGCGCGATGAGCGAGCCGACGGCGGACACGATCAGCCAGATGCTCAAGGGCGTGGTCGAGGACGGCACCGGCACCCTGGCCGGTCTCACCGACCGCGACAACGCGGGCAAGACGGGTACGACGAACGACCGCCTCGACGCCTGGTTCGTCGGCTACACCCCGAACCTCTCCACCGCGGTCTGGGTCGGCGACGACATCGGTGAGAAGTCGACCAAGATGTACGACATCACCATCGGCGGCCAGTACTACGACAAGGTCTGCGGTGGCTGCCTTCCCGGCCCCATCTGGAAGACGGCGATGACCGGCGCGCTGGACGCGTCGGAGACCCCGTCCTTCAACCCGATCTCGGTACCCCGTGCCAAGGAGAAGGAGAAGGACAAGGAGAGGGACAACGGCCGCGGCGAGGGCAACGGCGGCGGCAACGGGAACGACAACGACAAGCCCGGCGCCGACCCCATCGGCGGCATCACCCTGCCGCCCGGCATCATCGGCGGGAACGACGGCGGCGGGCGCGGCGGCAACGGTCCCTGACCGTCCGGATCGCACGACGATGTGATGAGAAAGGAGGGGCGCCCCCGGGCCGGGGGCGCCCCTCCTTTCACGTATCGGCCTCTCAGCCCGCGAGCAGCTTCTTCACCGTTGCGGCGACCCGGCCGCCGTCCGCGAGTCCGGCCACCTTCGGGTTGACGATCTTCATGACGGCGCCCATGGCCCGCGGCCCCTCGGCGCCGGCGCTCTTCGCCTCCTGGACGGCCTGCGCGACGATCACGTCCAGCTCGTCGTCGGAGAGCTGCTTCGGCAGATACGCGTCGAGCAGCTCGCCCTCGGCCTTCTCCCGCTCGGCCTGCTCCGTCCGGCCGCCCTGCGCGAAGGCCTCGGCCGCCTCACGGCGCTTCTTCGCCTCCTTGGCGATCACCTTCTGCACCTCGTCGTCGGAGAGCTCGCGCGACGTCTTGCCGCTGACCTCTTCCTTGGTGATCGCGGTGAGGGTGAGCCTGAGGGTGGACGAGGTGAGCTCGTCACGCGCCTTCATGGCCGTGGTGAGGTCTTCCTTGAGCTTGGACTTGAGCGTGGTCATGCGGCGATTGTGACAGGTACGGGGCACCTGCCGCCCGCCTGTTTTCGTCCCACCGCGCCGTTTCTGCGACGATGGCCCCATGCGCGCACGCTACGGAGTACCCCTGAAAGCAACGGCAGTCGGCGCAGCGGTCGGTGCCGCCGGCCTCGTATACGCGGCCGGATTCGAGGCACGCTCGTTCCGCCTCCGCAGGATCGCGATTCCCGTACTCCCGCACGGGGCACGCCCGTTGCGCGTGCTCCAGGTCTCCGACATCCACATGGTGAGCGGCCAGCGCAAGAAGCGCGCCTGGCTGCAGTCCCTGGCGGGCCTCCGCCCCGACTTCGTCGTCAACACCGGGGACAACCTCTCCGACCCGGAAGCCGTACCGGAGCTCCTCGACGCGCTCGGCCCGCTGATGGAGTTCCCCGGGGTCTACGTCTTCGGCTCCAACGACTACTACGGCCCGAAGCTCCGCAACCCCGTCCGCTACCTCCTGGAGAAGACGCAGGGCAAGCACGGGCTCAACGGGAACGCACCGGCGGTCGGCGTCGTCCACAACCCGTGGGAGCCGATGCGGGACGCCTTCGACGAGGCGGGCTGGCTGAACCTCTCCAACGCCCGGGGCCGGATCAAGGCCGACGGGCTCGAGATCGCGTTCACCGGCTTGGACGACCCCCACATCAAGCGGGACCGTTACGCCGAGGTCGCCGGCGGCCCCGAGACGGGCGCGGACCTCTCGATCGGCGTCGTCCACGCCCCGTACCTGCGCTCCCTGGACGCCTTCACGGCGGACGGCTACCCGCTGATCCTGGCCGGTCACACCCACGGCGGCCAGCTCTGCATCCCCTTCTACGGCGCCCTCGTCACCAACTGCGACCTGGACACGGACCGGGTGAAGGGCCTCTCCGGCCACACGGTCGGCGAGCGGCGCTCCTACCTCCACGTCTCCGCGGGCTGCGGCACGAACCGCTACACGCCGGTCCGCTTCGCCTGCCCGCCCGAGGCGACCCTGCTGACACTGACACCCCGCGACTGAGGCCTCCCGCCCGGAGCACAAAAACCGGATTTCGCCTCCGGGCGCGGGTGGGCTAAAGTAATCGATGTCGCCGGGACAATCGGTGGACATCGGGGTGTAGCGCAGCTTGGCAGCGCGCTTCGTTCGGGACGAAGAGGTCGTGGGTTCAAATCCCGCCACCCCGACAGCTGAAACACCAGGTCAGGGGCCTGATCCGCATCGCGGGTCGGGCCTCTGACTCGTTTCTGGGGTTATCTCGGGAGCCGTTTGGGAGCCGCGCCGATCTCATATCATCCCCCGACCACGCACCAGGTCAGGGACCCATGCCGTCCGATGTCACGGATGGCGACCGGAAGCCCGCAGCTCGGCAGCGTGTCCACGCAGCTGCTCGACGGCGATCAGATCGCGCTCCAACGCGTCGATCCAGCCCCGTATGCGCGTCTGGTCGGTGGCGTGCTTCAGACACGCCCGCAGGGCCGCCGCCATGACCTTGAGCTTGCTCTCGTAGAACGTCACGTAGTCCTCCATCGCCGTCGCGTTCGGATGGAAGGCGGCGTTGAAGAGCACCGCGACCTCGGTACTGCCCTGCGGCGCCTCCTCGCGAACGCGGTCGGCGATCCCCGAAAGGCGGTCCTTGATCACTTCGGGGTCCTCCCAGGACGGCGGCCCGTACGCCAGCACC